>NZ_LR594487.1:1713649-2013649 GCF_901686465.1 Halorubrum sp. DM2 | reverse complement strand
GGTTCCGGTTCACCTGTACCGACTGCGGCGCGTCGTTTTCGCCGTAGCGACCGGAGCCGAGGACCGACGGCGCGGCTCATCCCAGCAGCGACCGGAGGCTCCGTCGCCGCGTCCCGCACTCGCTCGCGTACTCACAGGAGTCGCAGCGACCGTCGTCGACGCGCGGCGGCGGGCCGTCGATCGACCGCGCGGCTCGGAGCGCCCGCCGGTAGGCCGCCTTCTTGCGGGTCGTGAGTCGGACTTCACGGACGACGCCGACCGCGGGGTACTCGACGAGCGCCCGCGGGACCTCGCGCTCGCGCTCCCACGCCAGCGCCTTCGCGATCCCGACCGCGCGGACCGCCTGCGGCTCCCACACGCCGGTCTCCGGGGGTTCGCCCGACGAGACGAGCGTCGGGACCGGCGCAGCCTCCGGCTCTCTCGGCTCTAACACCTTGTGAACGGTTCCGTGACAGTCCTTCCCCGAGAGGAACCCGCGCTCGCTCGCGGGGTCGGCGAGGGCGTCGTAGTCGTCGCGGTCGCGCAGCCGCGTCAGGTTCCGGCGGTACGCGGCCGGCGACCGATGGAGCGGGAGCCGCCGGAGCGTCCGGTTCGACGCGTCGACCAGTCCGTCGTAGCGGAACGCCAGATCGATCCGTTCGCGCGCCGTCGGCGGCGCGCTCCGATCCCCGTCGCGGCGGACGTAGTACAGTTGTCGGGGACAGTACGCCGCGCGAGCCAGATCGCTGAAGGGAACCAGCGTCACGCGGCCGGCTGGCCGCGGCTTCGGTGATAAATCCGGACGGCGCGCTTCCGGTCTACCCCGACAGCTCGCCGTCACCGCCGTCGGCCGAGTCCAGCCACGAGGTCGCGATCGATTCGAACGGCGCGGAGTAGCCCATCAGCGTCGTGCCCAGCACCGCCATCACGAGGACGTAGCCGACCGCGAAGGCGTTGATCGTCCCCGCCAAGGCCGGGTCGAACGCGCCCGCGTTCGCGCCGGTGACCGCTATCGTCGCGATGATCAGCGAGAACTCGCCGCGGGTGGTCATGCCGAGTCCGACCCGGGTCGACCGACGGACGTTCAGGTCGAACGCGCGCCCTCCGAGGTAGCCGGTGACGAGCTTCGTCGGCGTCGTCACGACCACCGCGAGCGCGACGAGCGCCGCGACGTCGGGGAACAGCGCGGGGTTGGTCGTGAGCCCGATCCAGAAGAAGAACACCGCGGCGAAGGTATCGCGGACCGGCTCCAACAGCGTCTCGATCTCGTGGGCGTACCCCGTCGACGAGAACGCCATCCCGACGAAGAAGGCCGCGACCGCCTCGCTGACGCCGAGCTCGAGGGCGGCACCCGCGACCAACACGACCGTCGCGATCGACCGCAGCGCCACGAACTCCTTGTTGTCCGTCTCGACCAACCGGTCGAACGCCGGGGTCCCGAACTGGGCCAGGGCCAGTAGTCCGACGATGAACCCGATCGCGATCCCGATGTCGGTCGCGGCCGCGGCGACGTCGCCGCCGCCGAGCACCAGGGCGGACGCGACGGAGAGGTACACCGCGATGAACAGGTCCTCGTACACCAGCGTGCCTAACATTGGCTCCGCCTCGTCGTTGGCGATCCAGCCGAGATCGATGAGCGACTTCGTGATCACCGCCGACGAGGAGATGTAGACGATCCCCGCGACCAGAAACGCCGGGAGGAACGCGCCGAAGACGAGCCAGCCCAGAACGAACCCCGCCCCGAAGTTCGCGAGGTCGATCGTTCCCGCGACCCCGATCGGACGCCGCCGGGCGAGCAGCCGGTCGAGGTTGAACTCCAGACCCAGAAAGAAGAGCAGGAAGACGATCCCCAGCTCCGCGCCGAGCGCGATGAACTCCGTCTCGGGGACGTAGACGGTCCCGACGACGGGGAGGACGACCCGCCCGAGGACGAACTCCCCGAGCAGCATTCCGACGAGGATGTACGCGGGAATGACGGACTGGCCGAGCCGATTCGCGAGCGCGCCGGCGACCGCGACGGCGGCGAACATGATCCCGACATCGAGCAGCGCCACTACCGATCACCGCCGACGCGAGCGACCGCGGCGGGCGGGGCGGCTTCGAGGGAGCGGCCGCTCATCCGGTGAGAATCTCCTCGAACGCGGCGCAGTTCTCGGGTGTGCCGACCCCGATCAGGGTGTCGCCCTCGCGGAGCGTGGTCTCGGCACCGGGACTGTCGAGCACCCCCTCGTCGCGCTGGATGGCGACGATCGCGAGCCCGGTCCGGTTCCCGATGTCGGCGCTCTCTAAGGTCTCGCCGACGAGCGGCGATCCCGGTGGGAGCTCGTACCACTCTAAGAGGATCCCGCCGGGGAGCGTCGTCTCCTGCGTGTCCGGTTCGACCGGCTGGAAGTACGCGCCCTCGATTATCGACCCGATCTTCCGCGCGAGGTCATCGTCGAACGCGAACACCTTCTCCGAGTCGTCGTCCGGGTCCGGCCGGCGGAACACCTCGCGTTTCCCCGTGTTGTGGATCACGACGATCATCTCCTCGTCGCCGAGATCGATCTCGAACTTCTTCCCCACGCCGGGGAGGTCGGACTCGCTGATCGTCATACGGGCTGGTGAGGGGCCACGGTAATAGGCGTGTGCGTTCGGCGGTCGGAACGCGTCCCGTCGCACGCGAAACGCCGACGTCGGCCGATCACACGCGAAAACCCCGACGACCGGTCGCGCACAAAACGCTAAGTGCGACGCATCCGTGGGGGCGAGCATGTGGGGCTCCCGAGGGGGCCGGGACCGACGGACGGTGACGTGTATCGCGTGCGGCGACTCGGTGTTGCGGGAGGACGCGCGCGAGTACGACAAGGAGGGCGACCGGTGGGACCGACGCGACAAGGAGTTCGAGTACCTCTGTGCCGACTGCGACGACGGGATATCACACCAGCCCCGCGGCGGGCTCGAATCGCTGATCTGTTCCATCGAGTCGGACGGACTCTCCACCGAGGAGTTCCTCGGCCGCTACGTCGACGCCGTGACGAGCGACGACGGCCCGGCCGAAACGAGCGACGGGAGGAGCCGATCGGACCGCGACCTCCCGGACCGCGACCGATCTGACCACGACCGCTCCGACCGCGACCGATAGGTCTACCCGTCGCGGCTCAGTACCGCGGTCGTACGTATGGTCGCCCTCCACGACGTAGCCGTTGCTTCCGACCCCGTGTCGGTCACGCTCGGCACGCTCGACCCCGCACCGCTCGCGGTCAGCGCCGTCGACCCCGTGCCGACCGCCGTCGGAGCCGCCGCACTGGTCGTCGGACTCGCGTGCCTCGCGTACGGGGCGCTCGGTGCCCGCGAGGCCGCCCGAGTCCTCCGAGCGACCGCAACCGACCCGCGCGGACTCGACGGCACGGAGCGCCGGATCCGGGTCACGGGCCGGGCGGCCGCGGTCGACGACGAGACGCTCCCGTCGCCGTTCGGCGGCGGTCCGTGTCTCTGCGTCGAGTACGACGTCTCCGAGCTCCGCAGTCAGGGGAAAGGGCAGTCGTGGGTCACGATCGACGGGGGCGAGGCCGGCGTCTCCTTCCGGGTCGAGGACGGCGGGACCGGAGTCCGGGTCGACCCCGCGGCGGCGACGTTCTCCTTCGAGGTCGACGAGAAGATCAAACTCGACGCCGGCGAGGAGCCGCCCGAGCGCGTTCGGGGGTTCATCGACACGGTCGACGAGGTCGACGCGACGGAGACGGGGTACGAGGTCGGGCCGCTCACGATCGGCGACGACCCGCGCCGCCGGTACGTCCAGCGGGCGCTCCGCCCGGGCGACGAGGTGACGGTCGTCGGCGATAGCGAGGCGTTCCCGGACGCGCCTGTCGGGGAGGTGAAGTCGCGGATCGCGGACGGCTCGCCGTTCGTGGTCTCGGACGCGAGCGCGAGGCGGACTGCGCTGCGACAGGTCGGGCGGTCGGCGGTGCCGGTCGTCTTCGGCGCGGTCGCGCTCGCGGTGGCCGGGGTGACGTTGTCGCCCGCCGTCGGGGCGATCGTCTGAGCGGGCCGCGAGGACGCCCGTCTCCACCGCCCGACAGGCCTTTCTAACGGACCCGCGTTGGTGGAGGTATGTCAGACGACGAGCCGAAGCAAGGGTCCGCCGAGGACCAGGGCCCCGTGACGATCACGCCGGAGCTGGCGGACCGACTCGCCGAGAAGCGCGAGGAGCTGTTCGAGGAGTTCGAGATCCGCGACGAGTTCCCGAGCGAGGTGCTCCGGGAGGCTGAGGCGCGGACCGAAGACGTGTACGAGGAGATCGAAGACGAGATCGACGAGCGCGAGGACCTCCGCGACCTCACGACGTGGACCACCGACCCGGTCGACGCGCAGGACTTCGACGACGCCATCTCCATCGAGCGCGAGGAGGACGCCTACCGGCTGTGGGTCCACATCGCCGACGTGACCCACTACGTCACCCCCGACACCGCGATGTGGGAGGAGGCGGTCGAGCGCGCCAACACCGTCTACCTGCCCGACTACACGATCCACATGCTGCCGCCGGTGCTGGCGGAGACCGTCTGTTCGCTCGTCCCCAACGAGGACCGGCTCGCGCACACAGTCGAGATGGAGATCGACGACGAGACGCTTTCGTTCGAGGACATCGACATCTACAAGTCCGTTATCAACTCCGACGAGCGGCTCACCTACTCGGAGTGCGAGAACCGCCTCGAAGACCCCGATCTCCCCCTCAGCGAGGAGAACCAGCTCGCCTTCGAGCTCGCCGACCGCATGCACGAACAGCGCAAGGCGGACGGCTCGCTCGTCTTGAATCCGCGGCGCGACCGCGCGCACACCATCATCGAGGAGTCGATGCTGAAGGCGAACAAGGCGGTGACGCACACCCTGATGTGGGACCGCGGCGTCGAGGCGATGTACCGCGTCCACCCGCAACCGACCCCCGACCAGTGGAACGAGGCGCTCAAGGAGATCCAAGAGCTGAACGGCGTCTCCATCCCCGGCGACGCGTGGGGCGACGACCCGCGAAAAGCGGTCAACGCCGCCCTAGAGGAGTCGCCCGAGCGCCAGCTCAACAAGATCCAGCGCGCCGTGCTGAAGGTGATGCCCCGCGCGAAGTACATGAACGACCCGTTCGGCGGCCACCACGCGCTCAACTTCGACATCTACGGCCACTTCACCTCGCCAATCCGCCGGCTCTCCGACACGATCAACCACTGGATCGTCCACGAGAACGACGTGCCGGAGAACCTCGTCGAACTGTGCGACCACGCCAGCGACAAGCAGAAAGACGGCGAGACAGCAGAGCGACTCTACAAGCAGTTCCTCCAAGAGCAGGGGCTCGATTCCCACGCCGTCAACAACCGCGGCGTCGAGGTCGTCGAGGACCCCGAGGAAGCAAAACACACCGCCTGAGCGGGAGATATAGGGGTCTCCGGACGCAACAAACGGTATGGACGCCCACGAGCACGGCGACGCGGACCGAGGCGAAACGGAGCCGTTCGAGCCGACCGGCGACCCGGAGCGCGACGCCGAGCGCGCGGCGACGGTCGGCGGCTTCGCCGGCGCGGTCTTCGGCGCTCGCGGCGGACCGGTCGGGGCCGGTATCGGCGCACTCCTCGGCGGATCGACCGGCTACGCGGTCGGCTACGCCTTGAGCGAACTGGAGGTGACCGCCGACGAGGTCGACGCCGAGATCCACGACGAGACCGGCGAGTCGGAGACCGAAGCGACCGCGACGGACGACGGACCGATAACGATCGAGGTCGAGTCCGAGAGCGACGACCACGCGGACGACGATGAGGAAGGGGGCGAGACCGACGAACACGTGGAAGATGATGAAGAAGCCGACGAGGGCGACGAACACGCAGACGACCACGCAGACGGCGCTGAAGAAGCGGACGACGACGAGGCGTAGTCGTTCATTCTGGTCCCACGCACGGGAACCGAGGGGGCGACCGACCGCCGCCGGTCAGCCGGCGGTTATCGCCCCGATCAGAGCGAGGAGGTGTACAGTAGCATGCCGACGGCGACGATCGAGACGAGCAGGATCCACCCGACCATGATGGCCCCCATCTGGCGGTGCGTGAGGTTCTGCCCCTCAAGGAACTCGGAGATGCCCATGTTCGGCTCAACTGACTCGTGGTATATAAGCGGCGTGGGTCTACCGAGGAACTCGAAAAACGCGGCGGACGGACGGGGCGGGATGGGTTCAGAGCGCGGAGACGGAAAGTTGGGTTACAGTGATGCGCCGCTCGCGACGTTGCTCGCGGCGCGGAAGGGTGGACTCGCGGGGGTCCCGCGAGCGAACGGAGGGAGCGTGGGACCAAGCGAGGGAACGACTGAACGAGCGAAGCGAGTGAAGAAGTGGACTCGCGGGGATTTGAACCCCGGGCCTCTTCCTTGCGAAGGAAGCGATCTGCCGCTGATCTACGAGCCCTCATCACGAAACAATTCCCGTTCGTATTTGTACCTTACCTTTCGACGACCCGTGCGAGAGTGGCTCCCACCCGCCGACCGAACGAGTTCGGGAGATCGCCGAAGACACCGCGAAGTCGGCCGGCACCGACGGGATTACGTGTGCGGCAGGGGTACGTGTAGAGCGAGGGCTTTTCGGGCGTTTCAGATAGCCAATAACGTTTCTGAGAAGTATCCCATATTCGTTACCCTTTTGCCCGCGGACGACCGACCGTGAGGTATGTCAGACGCGACGGCGACCGACGCGAACACCGACGTGGACCCGGCCGCGCTCGCGGCCCTGAAACACGTCGGGCTCGTCGGCGGCCTCTCCGAGACGAAGGTGTCGTGCGCGGCGCTCGGCGACCGGCTCGACGCCTCCACGCAGACCGCTTCCCGACGCCTCCAGACGCTCGAATCCGCGGGCTATGTCGAGCGTGACGTGGTCAGCGACGGGCAGTGGGTCCGGGTGACGGACGCGGGCGAGGCCGCGCTCCGGGCGGAGTACGCCGACTACCGCCGGCTGTTCGAGTCGGACGTCGAGCTCGCGCTCCGCGGCGCGATCACCGGCGGGATGGGCGAGGGACGCCACTACATCACGCTGCCGGGGTACGCCGAGCAGTTCCGCGAGCGACTCGGCTACGACCCGTTCCCGGGCACGCTCAACGTGAACCTCACCGAGGAGAGCGTCCGCCGCCGCGGCGAGATGGCCGGCATCGACGCCGTCCCCATCGACGCGTGGGAGGGCGAGGACCGCACCTACGGGGCCGCCACCTGCTACGGGGTCACCCTCGTCGCGGGTGACGAGCGCTACGAGGAGGTCCACGCCATCGTCCCCGACCGCACCCACCACGACGACGACCAGCTCGAACTGATCGCGCCGGACCGCCTGCGCGACGCGCTCGACCTCGAAGACGGCGACGCCGTGGAGGTCCGCGTCGAACCGACGAGCCGCGCCGACGAGCCGGAGGCGAGCGCGGTCGAGACGGAGGTCGCCTGATGCGCGCCAACGTCGACGCCGACCCGGAGACAGCCGGGGGAACGGCCGAGTCCGGAGAAGCGACCGACGCCACCGGAACCGAGGCCGCCGAAGCCACCGATTCCGTCGAGCGTGCGCTCGACGCCTTCCGGGCCGGCGACCCCGTCTGCGTCCACGACTTCGCGGACCGCGAGGGCGAGACGGACATCGTCTACCCGGCCGGCGCGGTCGACGAGGCCGCCGTCGCGCACATGCGAAACGACGCCGGCGGGCTGATCTGCGTGGCCGTGAGCGACGCGGTCGGCGACGCGTTCGACCTGCCGTTCCTCGCGGACGCGCTCGACCACCCCGCGGTCGACGACGACCCGGACTACGACGACCGCTCCTCCTTCTCGCTGCCCGTGAACCACCGCGAGACGTTCACCGGGATCACGGACGCGGACCGGGCGAAGACCATCGTTGAGGTCGCGAACGCGGCCGCCCGCGTCAGCGAGGACCCGACCGCCTACGGCCCGGAGGACTTCGCCGCGGAGTTCCGCGCGCCCGGCCACGTCCACGTCCTGCGCGGCGACCGCGACGGACTCGCCGGGCGGACCGGTCACACCGAACTCGGCCTCGCGATGGCCGAGGCCACCGGGCTCGCGCCCGCCGCCGTGGTCTGCGAGATGCTCGACGACGAGACGGGCGACGCGCTCTCGCCCGCGGACGCCGCGGCCTACGCGGCCCGCCGCGACATCCCCTACGTCGAGGGCGCGGGCCTCGTCGAAGCGCTGCGCTGAGATCGGCGGACACACACTCTCACCTCGACTTCTCCCGACGATTCGACCCCGACCACCCGACCCGGCGCGCCCCGGCGAGCGCCCGACAGGGCGCGAGCCGACGGCGCGAGGGAGTCGCTGGCGGTCAGAGCGAAGCGACGACCGCCAGCGACGAGGCTGGGGAGGCGTGAGGTGCGGTCGCAGTGCGGGGCGGGAATCGAAGGGGCGGCCGGGAGGCGGGCGCAGGCAACGTAAGCACCGCAACGAGTGAGCGAAGCGAACGAGTGAGGAGCGCAGCGAGCGTGCGCCCGCCTCCCGGCCGGGGCTTCGGCGGTCTCGGCCGCGGAGCAATCCGTTTTGTAGTGAGCGACCGAGAGTTCGACGGCCACGTTCTCGACTATCACGTCTCCGTAGCCGTCCGAACCGGAAACCGACGACCCGTACCTCACAGATTTAAGCCGGGAGGTCACGACCGCTATGATATGGGATTCGACGAGATGGACGTCGACACGATCTGGAAGAACGGGGAGTTCCTCGACTGGGAGGACGCGACGACCCACGTTCTGACCCACGCGCTCCACTACGGGACGGGCGTGTTCGAGGGCGTCCGCTGTTACGACACCGAGCAGGGCCCCGCGGTCTTCCGCTGGGAGGAACACCTCGACCGGCTGTTCGACTCCGCGAAGATGTACGACATGGAGATCGAACACTCCCGCGAGGAGATCACCGAGGCCACCCTCGAACTGCTCGACCGGCAGGACCTGGAGTCCTGTTACATCCGGCCGATCGCCTACTACGGCTACGACACGCTGGGCGTCTCGCCGAAGGACTGCCCGACCGACCTCGTCCTCGCGGCGTGGCCGTGGGGCGCGTACCTCGGCGAGGAGGCGCTCGAAGACGGCGTCGACGTGATGGTCTCCTCGTGGCGGAAACACGCCTCCTCGCAGGTCCCGACGAACGTGAAGACGACCGGCCTGTACGTCAACTCCATGCTCGCGGGCGAGGAGGCGCGCCGCAACGGCTACGTCGAGGCCATCGTCCTCAACAAGGAGGGCAACGTCGCCGAAGGCCCGGGCGAGAACATCTTCATGGTCAACGACGGCGAGATCTACACCACCGGGCCCGCGCAGTCCATCCTCGAAGGGATCACCCGCGACACCGTGATCACCCTCGCGGAGGAGCGCGGCTACGAGGTCCACGACGAGGCCGTCATCTCGCGCGGTCAGCTGTACACCGCCGACGAGCTGTTCTTCACCGGCTCCGCCGCGGAGGTGACCCCGATCCGCTCGGTCGACGATACCGAGATCGGCGCGGGCACCCGCGGCCCCGTCACGGAGGAACTCCAGAGCGCCTTCTTCGAGTTAGTCGAGCGGCGGACGGACGACCACGACGAGTGGTTCACGTACCTCTAAGCGCGGACCGCTGACCGCGAACGCGGTCGCCACGCAGCGTATCGACCGCGCAAAACGACTTCTCGCTTCTCTCTCGATCCGTCTCGGTCAGTCGACCGCCTCACTCGGTCGACCCGCTCCCGTCGGTCGCCGATCCGTCGCCGCCGGGCGTCCCGTCGGTTCGGACGTGTCCGTAGCCGTCGGGGGTGCCGTCGCCCTCGGTGGGGTCCTCCTCGTGAACGGGGACCTGATGGGCCGACTCCGCGAAGCCGGCGGAGAGGACCCGCGTCATTCCCTCCTCGACGCTCTCGCCGGTCTCCTCGATCTTCTCCGGCTCGACCTCGATGACGAAGCCGGTGGTGATGTTCGGCGCGGTCGGCATGAACAAGACGATCTTCCCGTCGCGGGTCTTCTTGCCCGTCCGGAAGGCCGTCATCCGGATCCCGGGCCACGTCTCGATGTACACCGGGCTCTGAAGCTCGTCGGTGCCGGAGATGGCCGTCTCGATGGCGAGCTTCGACGCGTTGTACACCACCCGGAGCGCCGGGATCCGGTTTATCGTGTCGTCCACCGCGGCCTCCGCCAACCGGCCGAGCGTGGTCCGCATGAAGTACCCGACCGCGAGCACGACGGTGGCGAACACCGCAAACGCGATGACGACCCGGGAGACGGGCTCTAAGTACCCCGGAATGATGGCGGGTTGGAGGTCCGCGATGAGTGGGATCGACGCGATGTACTGGTAGATCCAGCGGAGGACGAGGAGTAGAACGAGGAGCGGGGCCAGCACGATGAGGCCGCTGGCGAAGTCGCGTTTCCACGTGGACATCTATCGGATCGGTATGTGTCGGCAACCCTTAAGAGCGCTTCCACGCGGCGGCGACGCCGAGCGAAGGGACCGTCGACGAGGGGGTACGGCAGACTCGCGACTACTGGCCCAACACCGCCCGCACCGCGAACGTCAGGTTCTCCTTGCGCTCGCGGACCCGCCGGTAGAAGTACGAGAGCCACTTGTCGCCGTACGGCGCGTACTGGTACACGTCGACCCCCTGCGCGGCGAGGTCCCGCTGCGCGTCCTCGCGGACGCCCATCAGCATCTGGACCTCGTACTCCGTCCCGTGGTCGCGCGCGAGCCGGTCCGCGAGCGAGATCATCTCGGGGTCGTGGCTGCCGACCGCGACGCCGCGGTCCCGCCCCTCGAAGAGCCGTCGGAGGTCGTCGCGGTACGCCTCGTCGACGTCCGCCTTGTCGGTGTACGCGATCGACGACGGCTCGTCGTACGCGCCCTTCACCAGCCGGATCTTGCCGGGCACGTCGATGAGCCGGTCGAGGTCGTCGGCGGTGCGCTTGAGGTTCGACTGGATACACTGCCCGACACTCCACGGGTAGTCGGCGGCGATGGACTCGAAGGCGTCGAGCGTGGCGTCGGTGGTGTCGGCGTCCTCCATGTCACACCAGACGAAGGCGTCGAGTTCGTCGGCGCGCGCGACGATCTCGCGGTAGTGCTCCTCGAATAAGTCCGCCGAGACATCCATCCCGATCTGGGACGGCTTCACCGAGACGCAGGCGTCGAGGCCGCTGTCGGCGATATCGTCGATGAGGTCGAGGTAGGCGTCGGTATCGCCGCGGGCGTCCGCGGGGTCGTCGTAGTGTTCACCGAGCAGGTTCAGGATGACCGCGACGCCGTCCTCGTTCGCGGCGCGGGCGTGATCGAGGGCCACCGGAACGCTCTCGCCGGCGACGAACCGCCGAGCGATCGGGAGGATCATATCGTAGATTCCGAACGGCGCAAACTTTACTGTTACCGACCCGGCGTGAGTGACCGCGACGTCGCGTCCTCGGCGGCGGGCGACGGACCGTCCCGCTCCCGCGACGGATCCGGGATTTATAACAGCCCGGACGCCGCCTGTAGGGACATGATCGGTGCGCTCGTCGCGACCGCGTTCTGGGCGATGCTCCCGGCGTACGTCCCGAACAACGCCGCGGTGCTGGCCGGCGGGGGTCGCCCCATCGACGGCGGCCGCGAGTGGCGCGGCGCGCGGCTGCTCGGCGACGGGAAGACGTGGCGGGGGACCGCCGTCGGCACGCTGGTCGGCGTCCTGCTCGCGGTCGCGCTCAACGCCGTCAACGATCCCGCGAGCGCCGCGCTCGGCGTCGACCTCCCGACGTTCGCGCTCCCGGCCGCGTTCGCCCTCGCGTTCGGTGCGATGTGCGGCGACATCGGTGCCTCCTTCCTCAAGCGGCGGTCGGGGCGCGAGCGCGGTGCCGCGTTCCCCGGCTTAGACCAGCTCGACTTCGTCGTCGGCGCGCTGGCGCTCGCCTTCGTCGTCGACACCGACTGGGCGCTCGCCGTCTTCACGCCCCGCGTCCTCGCGGTCGTCCTCGTGATGACGCCCGTCCTCCACGTCGTCACGAACGTCGGGGCCTACTGGCTCGGGCTGAAGAACGAGCCGTGGTAGGTCGAAAATCCGTCCGAGACGAGACGTACGCCGAAACTCTCCGGTTTTTTCGAAGATGCGCTGAGAACCGATCGTTCGATCGCGTAGTTCGCAGCGACGAGAACGCGAGAAAGATATATATGCTGGTGTGACATACTATGGCACGCATGTCTAGTAGCGCACCCGATTCGGACGACGACGTGTTCGACGAGTTCCTGTCCGACCACGGCCACGAGACGGAGATCGTACGCTGGGAGCGATCGTATAACAAGCTCCAGTGTCCGGAGTGCGGTGCGCTTCACGAGGAGGGAACGGCGCGGTGTTCGGTCTGCGACTGGCGGCCGAACTGACGGACGCGACGGCAGCCCGCGGCGTTTTCTTTCCGTCAGACTCCCCGGTAGTATTATGGGGAATTACTCGATAGTGGATAACATGCCGACCTGTCAGAACTGCGGTTCGTTCGTCACGACTGATTACGTTCGGGTGTTCACGCCGAACGAGGTCGATCGGCCCCGCGTCTGTCCGGCCTGCGAGGACATGGTCCGCGACGGTGCCGAGGTCCGCGAGGCGCGCGCGACGAGGAGCACCTGAGCCGGCGGCCGCGCGACCGGGGCCCCGCCGGCCCGGTCGAACCGAGACGCGTATCGACGACCGTCGAGCCACGGCGTTTAAGGAGAACCGGAATCTGGACGTAACAATGACCGATACCACGGCGACGCGGCTGTTCGGGGGGCCGGGAAGCGGGAAGACGACCGCGCTCTTGGACCGCGTCGAGGAGATACTGGAGACCGAGGACGCCGACGTCCGGGACGTGCTCGTCGTCTCGTACACGCGCGCGGCCGCCGCCGAGATCCGGGAGCGACTCGCCGAGCGGCTCGACATCTCGCCGCGCAGCCTCCAGGGGAACGTGAGCACGATGCACGCGAAGGCGTACGAACTGCTCGACCTCTCGCGGGGCGACGTGGTCGGCGAGGACGACAAGGAGGCGTTCTGCGAGGAGTACGGCGTCGAGTTCGAGGATCAGCACGGCGGGGCCGGCCGCCGGACCGCGCGGTCCACGACCATCGGCAACAAGATCATCGCCACCTCCCAGTGGCTCCAGCGTACCGAGCGCGACGTTGCCGACTGGTACGACGTCCCCTTCCAGTGGAACGTCGAGGAGGTCCGCCTGCCGCCCGAGGAGGACCCGAACGCGCAAGAGGGCAACAAGTACACCCCGACGTGGCCCTCCGACGACGAGCGGATCGACATCCCGGAGACGATCCGGGCGTGGCGGGGCTACAAGGGCGACAACGGCCTTGTCGGCTTCGCGGACATGCTCGAACGGGTCGCGCAGCGCTCGCTCGTCCCGAGCGTCGACTACCTGATCATCGACGAGTTTCAGGACATCACCACGCTCCAGTACAACGTCTTCGAGGAGTGGCGGCCACACATGCGGAAAGTGCTGATCGCCGGCGACGACGACCAGGTCGTCTACGCGTGGCAGGGCGCGGACCCCGACCTCCTCCTCGACACCGAGGTCGACGAGGACGTGGTCCTCCCGAACTCCTACCGGCTCCCCTCGGAGATCCTCAACGTCGTCAACGCCGAGATCCGCCACATCGACAAGCGACAGGAGAAGGACCTCCACCCGCGCAAGGAGGGCGGGACCGTCGAGGCGATCGAGTCGCCCTCGATGCTCGAACTCGTCCGCAACGTCCGGTACACGGTCGAGGACGACGAGGGAGACGTGATGTGTCTGTTCCGCGCCCGCTACCAGATGTTCGACTTCATCGACGAGTTCATCGACCACGGGATCCCCTTCTCGATGCTCACCGACGGCCGGATGTGGACCGACCGGGTCCAAGACTACGTCAACGCCGTCGAGAAGGCCGAGGCCGGCGACCCCGTCAACGGGTTAGAGGCCCGGCGGCTGGCCGACATGCTCCAGGAGTCGGCGTTCGGGACCCACGACCGCGAGGAGTTCTACGACTACCTCGACGACCGCGAGGAGGCGGCCGACGCCGACGACGTCTCCCTGATCGACGTCTCGGCCGACACGCTCGACGAGTACATCCCCTTCATGCCGGACACCGCGAGCGCCGACGACATGGTCCGGAAGGTGACGAGCTTCCAGCGGAAGTCGATGGGCGCGTACTTCGAGGGCGACTATCAGGGGATGGACCCGACCCGCGTCCGCGTCGGCACCATCCACTCCGCGAAGGGCCGCGAGGCCGACCACGTGTTCGTGGCGACGGACCTCACCGAGAAGGTGGTCGAGCAGATGGCCGCCTCGATCGACGACCCGACCGACGTCGACGGCGTCGAGGAGTTCACCAAGTCGACCAGCCCCGTGCCCCTGCTCACCGACAACGAGCGCCGCGTCTTCTACGTCGGGATGTCCCGGGCGCGCGAGCGGCTCGTGATCATGGAGAGCCTGATCAACGGCGCGCCGACGCTCCCCATAAGCGTCCTGCTGTTCGACGAGCTCCGCGAGGAGCCGGCACAGGAGCTCGTCGAGGAGGTCCAAGCGGAGCTTGCGGTGCCCGAACCCGAGCCGTGAGCGGGGACGACGCAGAGTCCGAAGACCGCGCTTCCTCGGATCGCTCCAGGTATTTCCGCCCGCTGCGGACCGATCTGCGTCCGATAACGGAGGCGGTCCGCGCGGCCGACGCGGACGCGTTCGTCGCCGTCGGGGACCGCTTCGACGACGACCTGCGCTACCTCACGCGCTTCTCCGGCCCGGACCGGCCGTACGCGCTGGTCGTGGTGCCGAGCGACGACGGGACGACCGACCGCGCCGGGCGGGCCGTCCTCTGTGCCCCCGCGCTGTTCCGCGAGCAGGCGGACCGCGAGTTCGTCGCCGCCGCGCGCGATCCGGACGCGGACGCGACGGCGGACGGTAGCGCGCGATTTCACGACGGCGTCGTCCGCGAGGTCAGGACCGAGGGCCTCGGCGACCACGCCGGCGAGCGCGCGGCCGCGGTCGTCGAGGACCTCGTCGGCGGGGAGGAGAGCAGAGAGAGGGACGAACCCGGACCCGGCGACCGCACCGTCCTCACCCCGGCGTCGATAGCGCACGACGCCGCGGTGTACCTCGAGCGCGCGGGCAGCGAACCGGCGTCGACGGACGCGGTCGCGACCGCCAGGGCGCGCAAGACCCCGGCGGAGGTCGATCGGATCCGGCGCGTCCAGCGCGCGACGGTCGACGGGATCGGTCGGGCCGAGGCGGTGCTCGCGGAGAGCGAGGTCGTCGACGACCCGGAGGACTCGCGCCGACCGCCGCTCCGCTGGGCGGGCGAACCGCTGACCACGGAGCGGCTCCGCCGCGAGGTGAACCAGGTCCTCGCCGCGCACGGGGTCCGCGACGCCGGAAACACGGTGATCGGGGCCGGCCCGTCCGCAGCCGACCTCCACTACGTCGGCGACGACCCGATCTACCCCGGAGAGACGGTGTTACTGGACGTGTCGCCGCGCGGCCCGGACGGCTACTACGGCGACGCCACGCGGACGTTCGTCGTCGACGGCGACGGCGGGTGGGAACGACGCGCGTACGTCGCGGTCGAGGCCGCCCGCGAGGCCGCGCTCGACGAGGTAGCGCCGGGCGTCCCGGCCAAGACCGTCCACGGCGAGGCGGCCGCGGAGCTGGCCGCGTACGGCTTCGATCCGAACGCGGACGAGGGCGAGGCGGGCTTCACGCACGGCACCGGCCACGGCGTCGGCGTGAGCCTTCACGAGTCGCCGTCGCTGTCGGGTCCGGGCGAGCTGCGGCCGGGCCACGTCGTGACGATCGAACCCGGCGTCTACGACCCCGAGGTCGGCGGCGTCAGGCTGGAAGACCTGATTCTCGTCACCGACGAGGGGTACGAGCTGCTCGCCGAGTACCCGTTCGGGATCGTTCCGCAGGCCCGCGAGTGACCGACCGATGACTACGACCGCTCTTTGCGCTATCGGCGCGGCTTTTTCCCTGCCGACCGACGGTCGAGACGCATGCGATCCGAGTCCTCCACCGGAGCCGGCGATCCCGCCGGGTCCGAGCCGATCTGGCGCACCGTGACGAAGGGGTTCCCGACCGCTCTAACGCTCCTCATAGCTGCGTTCACACTCGTCGGCGTCGGAATCGTCGGGACCGGTGCCGTCGCCGCCGACGGAGCGGCGGAACTCGACGAGGACGTCGTCACCGTAAGCGAGAACGGTACCACCGAAATCGCCGTCGAGAGCGAGGGCGTGGAGTCGTTCGAGGTCGTCGTCGGCAACGAGGACGACTCCGGATACGAACTCCGAGGGACGGTGACGCCGGACGGCGACGGCGTCACGAGACTCACGTACGACCATGCCGCGGCGGGCGACGGCGGTGACCCGCTGACCGCCGACGCGGGCGGCGTCGAACTCGACGGCGAGACCGACCTCGGCGAACCCCCCGCTCCCGGAGCCTACGACGTGAGGGTGTTCGTCGGCAACGGGAGCGAACCGGTCGACGTCGGCACGCTGATGGTCGAGACGACCGAGAGCGACGATGGCGTCGAGGACGCAGTCGAGGCCGTCACCGACGCGACCGTCGAGGACGCGGACGTCCTCATCGAACCGCGCGCGACCGTCGTCACAGTGCCCGTCGACCTCGACGACGGGACGCCCGTCGAGGTGCGACTCCGGTCGGCCGGCAACGCGAGCACGGAGTTCATCAAGACCCGGGAGGCGACGGTGACCGACGGGGAGGCGACCGCGACGTTCGACGCGAGCGTCACCGAACCCGGAGACCGCGCGACCCTGACCGTCCGCGGTGACGGAGACGCCAACGAGTCGGTGACGCGCGACGTACTCGTGGTCGACGACGTCGACGCTCCCGGAAGTGAGAACACCGGAGACGAGGCTCCCGGTTTCGGTCCCGTCGTCGCCGCGCTGGCGCTTCTCTGCGCCGCGCTCGTCGCTCGGATTCCGGAGTGAAAACGTCGGGCTGTCCCCCGCCCGAGACCGACACGCGGTCAGCGCTCGTCGGAGTCACTTCCGACCGCGACTGACTGAGAGCCGTCTTCCGTCTCGGGAGCCGCCGCGTCGTCGCCGCGGAGCTGTCGGGGGAGGAGTCCGGAGAGCAGTCGCCGGAGGATCTGGGCGGGATCGAGGAAGTACTGCGGCAGGACGACCATCGCGACCGCGACGACCAACAACCCGGAGCCGAGCGCGATCTCGCCGGCGATCACCCGGACGATCGCGTAGTTCGCGAGCGGGAGCGCGAAGATCAGCGAGGCCGCCAACCCGATCATGTCCAGCACTCCGAGTCTCATTGGGTTCCCGTTGGCGGCCGGGGGTCAAAAGCGGCGCGGCGGGGCGTCGCGAGGGGAACGCGGCGGTCGGAGCAGAACCGATATCCGTCGCCCGCCCCCAGTTCCGGTATGTTCACCGGCATCGTCGAGGGGACCGGCGCGGTCCGCGCGCGGACCGAGACCGACGACGGGCTCCGGCTGAAGATCGGGGTCGACGGCGTCGAGGGGTTCGACGACCTCGCCCACGGCCAGTCGATCAGCGTGAGCGGCGTCTGTCTCACCGTCGAGGAACACGGCGTCGGCGGGGGTGACAGCGCGCCCGACGACGGCTCGACCGGCGACTCCGACTGGTTCGAGGTGTTCCTCGCGAGCGAGACGGTCGCGAAGACGTACCTCGGCGAGGTGCGCGAGGGCGACGCGGTCAACGTCGAGCGCGCGATGCCCGCCGACGGCCGATTCGACGGCCACGTCGTACAGGGCCACGTCGACACCGTGAGCGAGGTGACCGCGATCGAGCGCGTCGGCGAGGACTGGCGGTTCACCTTCTCGATCCCGGAGGGACACGACGATTACCTCGTCGACAAGGGCTCCGTGACGCTCGACGGGATCTCGCTGACCGTCGCCGAGAAGCGGGACGGCGAGTTCGACGTCGCGGTCATTCCGACGACGTACGACCTGACGACGCTGTCGGCGAAGTCCGTCGGTGACTCGGTCCATCTGGAGGTCGACGTGATCGCGAAGTACGTCGAGAACATGGTCGGCGGAGACGACTGAACGCCGCGGCGCGGTGAGCGGCCGCCCGCCGGAGCGGCAGTCCGGTCCGTCGCGGGACCCCGGAGACCGTGATTTAAGTGCGTGATGGGCGAGTCGGCTGACGGATGCCCTCCAACGAACACACCGGTCTCGTGGCGGCACTGGTCGCGGTCGGCGTCGTGGTCCCGCTGTACGCGGGCGTCGTTTCGCGGCAACTCCTCCCGGGTTTGGGCGTCGGACTGTCAGCTCTCGTCACCGCGGCGCTCGTGGCTCGCGACGGCACCGGCCGGCGGACGCTCGCTCGCGCGACGATCGCCGTGACGATCGTCTACGGCGCGTTCACCTTCCAGTTGCTCGTCGCGGTGGTCGCGGCCTGTGCGGTCTACCTCTCCGCGTGGCTCACGGGTTCGGACAGCCCGCTCGGCGCACCGGACACGGAGATCGTCCCGGTCGAACCACCGGCCGCCGAAGACGCAGGGGCCGAGGAGTAGATCGTCGGACGGCCGAGTCGCGGTCGATCAGGCGTCCTTCGCGCCTTCGACCGTCTCGCGGACGGCGTCGATGCCCTCGTCGTGGAGCAGGTCGCCGACGACGATCACGTCGCTGTGGGCGGCCATCTCGTTGGCCGATTCGTAGTCGTGGATGCCGCCGCCGTAGAAGAGCGTGGCGTCGTCTAAGGCGTCCGCGGCGGCTGCGACCTTCTCGGTGTCGCCGAACGTGCCGGAGTACTCGACGTAGACGATCTCCTGGCCGAACATGCGCTCGGCCACCTTCGCGTACGCCGCCACGTCGTCGGCGCTGAGGTCGCAGTCGGCCTCGGTCAGCTGTGCGACCGACGCCTCGGGGTTCATCACGATGTACGCCTCGGTGTGCGTCCGGCTCCAGTCGAGGTCGTCGATGCGGACCCACTCCTTGTGCGCGCCGGTGATCCAGAAGGGACCGCCGGCGTTGAACACGGTCGGGATCAGGTAGCCGTCGAGCGCTGGCGAGTCGATCACGACGCCCGGGTTCGACGGCTCCTGGTACAGCGGCACGTCGTACTCCGCGGCGGCGTCGACGACGCGGGTCATCTTCTCCGCGGTGACGTCGAGGGTCCCGCCGATCTCGATCGCGTCCGTCCCGGTCCGGCAGACGTCCTCGAAGGTCTCGCCCGGCCGCAGGTCCTTGTCGGGGTCGACCTTCAGCACGTGGTCCCAGTCGTCCCACGGGTTGGTCATCGGGCGAGAGTCGGCCGGGCGACACCAAAAAGGTGCGGAACCTGTCTCGCCGGCCGGAGCGCGCTCGCCGGCGGACTCGCCCGCCGGCCGCTCACAGCAGGTCGTCTATCTCGTCGTTCTCGAACGCCGCCGCGGGGTCCGGTTTCTCCTCGCGCTCGTCGCGGACCGCCTGCCGGGCGCGCTCCAAGAACGCCTCGACGCGCTGGGACCGCTCGACGCCCGCGAGGAGGACGAGGGCCGCGATCCGGTCGGAGTCGAGCGGGAAGTCGCCGCCGCGCACCTGCATCGATCCAGTCTCCTCTTGGAGCCACTTTCGGGCCTTCTCCGCGCCCTTCCGGGAGATCCGGTCCGGGTCGCCGGCGACCGCGACGAGCGCGGCGTCCGCGTCGGTGGCGCTCGGCAGCGAGAGCCCGGTCATCACCGCGCTGCGCACCGCGCTCGTCACGGTGGTGACGTTCTCCTGCGGATCCTCGGCCGCGGGCGCGGACGCGAAGCCGACCGCGGCCATTCCGCCCGCGCGGAGGGTGTTGATCACCTCGCTGGTGTCCACGACGGACTCCGCGACCCCCTCGACCGCCTCGCCGGCGGCCAGCAGGAGGCCGATACGCTTCGCCATCGAGGCGTTGATCGCCTCGTAGCCGCCCTCCACGGACTCGCCGGCGGAGCGCCACGCGTCGTTGTCGAGGAGGATCGTCGCGTCCGCCTCGCGGACCAAGGTCTTGAGCGACCGCCCGGCGTTCACCTGATACATCGTCCCCTCGTCGCGGCCGGGGAGGATACCGATCGCGTAGACGGGGACGTCGTACACGCGATTCAGCTCCCGGACGAGGACCGGCGCGCCGCCCGATCCGGTCCCGCCGCCGAGCCCGGCGACGACGAACACCGCCTCGGCCTCCGCCGTGACCTTCGGCGCGAGCGCGTCGAGCACCTCGACGGCGTCTTCGTCCATCACTTCCGCGCCGAGTTCGTTGTCGCCGCCGACGCCGTGACCGTTGACGCGCGACTGTCCGACGAGGACCGTTTCGAGCGGGAGGGGATCGAGGTCTGCGGCGGCGGTGTTGACGGCGAGCGCGTCGAGGACCGCGCCGTAGCCGGCGTCGGCGTCGAACTCCGCGAGGGCGGTCGTGAGTTTACCGCCCGCCTGTCCGACGCCGAGGAGGACTGCTTTCATGCCCACACGTACCGTGCCGGCCGACAATACTGTTTCCCCGACGTTTAAGAGCGAAAGCGCGGCCAACCGGTCGCATGACTGATCACGCAGGGGACGCCAACCCGCCCGCAGCGGGAGCGGAGTCGGCTTCGACGGGGGGAAGCGGCCCGAACGATCGGATCGAGTCCCGACTCCGCGCCGTCGAGCGGGCGGTGACCGGGAACGACGCCAGTCCGGCGGACGTGGCCGACGGGGCAGCGGCGACGGCCGAGCGCGAGCGCCTCGAATCGCGGCTCGACGACCTCGAAGAGCGCGTCGCGGAACTGGAGGCGGCGACGCAGGCGGTCCGCGGGTACGTCGGGGCGGTCAGGGCCGTCAACCGCGAAGTCGAGCGCCGGGCCGACCTCGCGCTGTCGCGGGCGACGGCGGCGGAGCGCGGGAGCGACGGCAACGTCGGCGATACCGTCGAGGCGATCCCCGATGGTGACGCCGGCGACACCGGATCTCGGCCGCGAGACGCGACCCCGTCCGCCGACGGGGCCGTGCCCTCGGAGAGCGCGCTGGACGCCGCGCTCCCGAACGACCGCCCGTCGTCAGGCGACTGGGGCGGCGGCGACGGCGGAGGCGGGCGCGGCGACGGCGAGGGCGGCGACGACGACGGCGCGTGGGCGGAAGACGCGCTGAGCCGACTCCGGGAGTCGCTGTGACCGAGCCGTGATCCGGGTAGTGCTCACCGTCCTCGTGGCGCTCGCGCTGCTGGCCGCGTCGATGCCCGCGGTCGAGACGGCGAGGACCGCGACGACGGCGGAGCGGATCGGTTCGGAGGCCGATCGGCTGGAACGCGCGATCGGCGACGTAGTCGCCGGATCGACGCCCGTGAGCGATCCCGTCACCGCGGCGCGGACGACCGTCCTCGTCCGCGCGCCGAGCGGGTTCGCCGCGGCGGACCTCGACCGCGTCGCGCTCGTCGAGCCGTCGGACCGACCCGACGGCGTCGCGCTCGCGTATCGGATCGACGGCGGCCCGGAGCGCGCGTTCCGGATCGGGACGGGACCCGTCCCGGCGACCGTCGACCTCGTCGACGCGCCGGTCGAACTCCGACCGGGCGGAACGAGCCGCGTTCGCCTCCGCTACGTCGACGACGACGGGCCGACCGTCCGGGTCGATCGGGTCGGGTGAGACGGAGAGGTGGCGGGAGTCAGGCGGTCGGGCAGGCGATCTTTTATAAGCGATACCGCAGCCACGCCCGACATGGACTTCGGTCTCACCGAGCGGATCGCCGACGACGCTGGGGAGACGCCGCTGCGGGCGCTCCCGTGGGTCGACGGGGATCCCGACGAGTGCCGCTGCGATCCGGCGTTTCGCGAGCCCGTGGGGACGGGCGTTGAAGATCGGGTGGTCCTCGACGTCGACGCGGACGACTGTCCCGGGCGCGGCGACCTCGCCGCGAGTCCGGCCTGTCTCGCGGCCGTCGTCAAGGCGCTGACCGACCGCGACGCCGACGTGATACGGACCCGATTCCAGGGACGAGAGCGTTCGTACGCCGACGATGCGGCCGACCTCTTGGTCGCGGCGGGACGCTTTCGGGAGCGGATCGAGTTCCACGAGGAGCGGCTCGCCGACCGGGTGACTCGCGACCCGGTCGGCGCGGCGAGGGAGGCAGCGGGGCGCGCGGGGGCCGCGAAGCGGATCGCGGCCGAGACGGGGCTGTCGGCGGCGGCCGAGGCGCTCGCGGGAGACGCCGTCGGGCCCGACGAGGACCGCGGCTTGGAGGCCGTCCTCCGAGCGCACGTCGGCCCGACGGCCGCGACCGCGCGCGTCGCGGCCGCGCCGCCGCCGGGCGCGACGCTGGTCGACAGGTGGACGGTCCCGACCGGGGCGACGGTCCGGCGCTACGAGGGGGACGACGCCCTCGACACCTATCACCTCACGCCGCCGACCGTCGACCTAGACGCCGACGCCGTGGCGACGTTGGCCGCCGCGCGAGATCGGCTGCTCGACGACCCCGCCGGCGGGGACAGGGCACCGGGACGGGCGGTTCGGGCGGCCGCGGACGGCGACGCCCCAGTCGCGGACCTCACGGAGATCCTGCGGCGACACACGCACGGTTACGGCGCGTTCGAACACGTCTTCGCCGACGAGCGGGTGAGCGACGCGACGGTGACCGCACCGGTCGCCGAGAACCCGCTTCGGGTGGTCCTCGACGGCGAACGGTGTCGGACGAACGTGCGACTCCCGCCGGAGGGGGCCGCCACCCTCGCGTCGCGGCTCCGGCGGGCGAGCGGGCGCGCCTTCTCGCGGGCGACGCCGACCCTCGACGCGACCATCGAGTCGGAGACCGGTCGGGTCAGGGTCGCCGCGGCCACGGACCCGGCCAGCGACGGGCTCTCGTTCACCTTTCGGCGCGGCGACCCGGAGGCGTGGACGCTCGCCCGGCTCGTGTCCGTCGACACGCTCACGCCCGCGGCGGCCGGGCTGTTGTCGGTCGCCGTCGAGCGCGGCGTGACCGGCCTGATCGCCGGCGGGCGGGCGGCCGGGAAGACGACCGCCCTCGGGTCGCTGCTGTGGGAACTCCCCGCGGAGACGCGGGCGATCGCCATCGAGGACACGCCGGAACTACCCGTCGAGGCGCTCGCCAGCGCGGGGAGAGACGTCCAGCGCCTCCGGGTCGGGGACGGCGCGGAGCTCGCGCCGTCGGACGCCGTCCGGACGGCGCTCCGCATGGGCGGCGGCGCGATCAGCGTCGGCGAGGTCCGCGGCGAGGAGGCGCAGGCGCTGTACGAGGCGATGCGCGTGGGTGCCGCCGGGGAGACGGTGCTCGGAACGATCCACGGCGAAGATCCGAAGGCGGTCGAGGAACGCGTCGTCACCGATCTCGGCGTCGCCCGTTCGTCGTTCGCCGCGACCGACCTGATCGCGGTCCTCGACTCCCACCGCGTCGAGTCGATCGTCGAAGTCGGCGACCACGACAACGGCGTGAGCTTCGACCCGCTGTTCGAGCGGACCGGCCGGGGACTCGTCGGAACGGGGCGGATCGACCGCGGTGAGAGCCGGCTGATCGCCGGGTTGGCCGGGTCTGACGAGTCGTACGCGGCGGTTCTGGAGGCCGTCAACCGCCGGAGCGATCGGATTCGCGAGGCGGTCCGGGCGGGACGGACCGCTCCGAGGCGGTACGCCGGTGACAACGCGCTCAACGGCGCGTCGGGCGGGCGCGACGGAGGGCACGAATGACCGAGACCGGGTCGGGGACTGCGGACGACTCGGCCGCGTCGGCGGAGCTCCGCCGGGCGGTTGCGTTCCTCGGGTGGGACGTGTCCACGGAGCGCGTCGTCGACCTCGGGCACCGGGCCGGGGTCGCCGTCGGCGTCGTCGTCACGGTCGTCGCTGGGCTCGTCGCTGGCGCGGTCGCGGCCGGACCGGTGGGGTTGGCCGCCGCCGTCGGCGGGGTCCACGCGGTCCACCGAGCGCCGGTGTGGCTCGCGTCGCTCCGGCGGACGCGGGCGCTCGGCGCTGCGCCCGGACTGGTCGGACGACTGGTGTTGCGGATGCGGCTCGACCCCTCGACCGAGCGCGCGGTGGGGTTCGCCGCCCGGACCGGTAACGGACCGTTGGCCGCGGCGCTGTCCCGACACGAACGCGGGAGCGCGGACGGACCGACGAGCGGTCTTCAGGCGTTCGCCCGCGAGTGGCGGCCCTGGTTCCCGGCTATCGACCGCGCCGCGGCGCTCGTCCGAACTGCGGCGACCGCACCGCCGGAACGCCGCGGGCGGTGTCTGGACCGAGCGCTCGACGCGACGCTCTCGGGGACGACGGACCGGCTCGCGTCGTTCGTCGGCGCGGTTCGGGGGCCGGTCTCCGCGCTGTACGCCTTCGGCGTGCTACTGCCGTTGGCGCTCATCGCGCTGCTGCCCGCCGGCGCTGCCGCCGGCGTCGCGATCGGTCCCGGGATCGTCGCCGGCCTGTATCTCGTCGCGCTCCCCGGCGGGCTGGTCGCCGCCTCGGCGTGGCTGCTCTCGCATCGACCCGTTGCGTTCCCGCCGCCGCAGATCGGCGGCGACCACCCCGAGGTCCCAAACCGGTGGGGGAGCGCGGTTCTCGTCGGCTGCGCCATCGGCGCTGTGGCGGCCGTCGTCGCCGCACGGGCGGTCGCACCGTGGGCGTGGCCGGTCGCCGGCGTCGGCGTCGGCGTCGGGGGCACCCTGTTCGTCATCGCGCGGCCCCGACGGGCGGTGCTGTCGGACGTCCGCGAGATCGAACGCGGGCTCCCGGACGCGATGACCGTGATCGGCGGGGACGTGGCCGAGGGCGTCGCCGTCGAGACCGCAGTCGCGAACGCCGGCGAGCGGCTCGACGGCGCGACCGGCGAGGTGTTCGAGCGCGCCGGACGGCGCAGCGACACCCTTCGGGTGGGCGTCCGCGAGGCGTTTCTCGGGCGGGGCGGACCGGCGGAGACGGTCCCGTCACCAAGGCTCCGCAGTGCGATCGCGTTGCTCGCCGTCGCCGCGCGGGAGGGCCGGCCCGCCGGTGACGTGCTGTTAGAGCTCGCGGACCAGCTGGAGTCGCTCCGCGAGCTCGAACGCGACGCCCGCCGCCAACTGGCGACCGTGACCGGGACGCTCTCAAACACGGCGGCAGTGTTCGCGCCGCTCGTCGGCGGGGCGACCGTCGCGCTCGCGACGGGGATCGACGCCGCCGACGTCGGCAGTCTCGGTGCCGGCGCGGCCGCCGGGGTAGACGCTCTCGGCGGCGGGGTGAGCGCGGGCGGCGGACCGGCGGCAGCCGGAGCCGGGACGGCGGCGAGCGGAAGCGGTGCGACCGGCGGTGCGGGAACGCTGTCGGTCCCGGTTCTCGGGCGGATCGTGGGAACGTACGTGCTGCTGCTCGCCGCGCTGCTCACCGGGTTAGCGACCGGGCTGGAGCGCGGGTTCGATCGGACGCTGGTGGCCTACCGGATCGGGATCGCGCTACCGACGGCCACCGCGACGTTCCTCGTCGCGTTCGCCGGTGCCGGACTCCTGTTTTGAGCGGGAGACGACGGAATCGGGACGACGGGTGGACAGACGCACCCGCCGCCGGCGATCATTTATATATGGAGCCGCGGCCAGCCGCCCCATGTTCGAGACGCACCTCGACGCCACGTACGCGTGGCTCGGCCTGGCCGTCGTGAGCGTCGCGACCGCCGGCGTGGCCGCGGCGTTCCCCGCCTCGCCGCCGCCCGACGCAGACGGCGTTGCGCGCACGGTCGACTCGGTCGCTGACGGAGAGTACCCCGCGACGGCCGAACACGGAATCGCGGCGGATCGGCTCCGCCTCACGGACGACGCCGTCTCTCTCGGCGACGACCGAGGGACGGCGCGGGCGGCGCTCGACGCCCCGCGGATCACGCCGGTGGTACGAGCGGGAACGGCAGAGAACGCGACGACGGACGCGCGGCTTCGACGGGTGCTCGACGGCGTCCCTCCAGATGCCGCGTTCGACGATCCGGCCGCGTTCGCGGCGGCGGCCGAACGCGCGAGAGCGAGCGACCCGGAATGGGTTCCGGCTCCGGACCGGATCACGGTCCGGCGGGTCCACTACGGTGAGGTCCGCGTCACGCTCGTCGGGTGATCTCGCGTGTCGCGAGACCTCGCGGCGAGCGCGCTGGAAGACACCGAGAGACCGACCGCCACGTTCTCCGCCGCCGACCGGGCGGCCGTCGAACCGGTCGCCGCGCTCGTCGCGGTAGTCGTCGTCGGTCTCGCCTTGGGGCTGTACGCCGGTGCGCTCGACGACGCCGCGCCCGATCGGTCCCGGCAGTCGGCGGACGCGGCGCTCGACCGCGCCGAGCGGGCGACGACCGTCGGCGGCGTCGTCGATCCCGATCGGCTGCGCCGGGTCGAAGTCCCGGGGACGGCGACCGCCGTCGAACTGGAGGCGAACGGCGAGCGCTGGCTGGCCGCGTCGGGACCGGACGCTCCGGGACCGCCGGGAGTTCGGTCGCCGGGGGCGGTCGCGGTCGCGGAGCGACGGGTGACGGTCCGGGTGGGTCCCGGGAGGAACGTCCGCGGAACGCTCCGGGCGGTGGTGTGGCGGTGACCAGCACCGTTCTCGACGTGACCGTGCTGCTGCTCTGCGTCTCCGCGAGCGTCGTCGCGCTCGGGGCGAGCGACGCCGGCGGTCCCGACGGCCCCGGCGCGAGCGATGCCGCAGACCGGCTCGTCACCGAGACCGCGACGGTGACGTACGCCGACGCCGACGCGCCGAACGGAACGCGACGCGTCCACGCGACCCGCGCGGAACTGCTCGCGCTGATCGCCGAGCGAGACGCGGAGGGCACGTTCGACCGCCGGGCCACCGAGGCCGTCCGCGCGGGTCTGGATCCGCGGACGCGGGTCGACGTGACGGTGGAGACGGACGAGGAGCGGGACGCCGGCGGCTCCCCAATGGTCTCGCTGCGTGACACGTCCCGCCCCGCGTGGGCCGAAGAGGGGTCGTACCCGCGCCCGATCGCCGACACCGCGGTGCCGGGATGGGCGGTCGGCGGGCAAACCTCGGGAGGGGGGTCAACCGATCGCTCGGACGCGGTCGCCGTCGGCCCCCGACCGCCGCGGAACGCGGACGTCACCCTCGCCGTCACCAGACAGCCGGTGCCGACCGACGTTGACCCGGAGGACGGAACACGGTCGTCCGAAAGCGTCGTTCGGATCGTCGTCCGGAGGTGGTAAGCGTGGGGAACCATCGCCGCGATCGGTCGCGCGGGCGACGCCCGCGGACGTTCGTCGTCGACGAGCGGGCGCGGGTTCCCTTCGCGCTCGTCGGCGTGCTGCTGCTCGTGACGAGTTCGGCGTACGCGGCCGGACTCGCCGATCAGGGGCTGGTCGGCGAGGACCGCCGCGTGGAACGCGCCGTCGAGCGGGTCGACGCCGACGCCACCGCGGCGCTCAGGAGCGCCGCCCGGGAGGCCGCCCACGACGCGGCGTCGGAGCCGGTGACGCGCGCGCCGAGCGGATCCGGACCGGCGTCCCGAGCGGTCCGCGAGAAGTCGGCCTTCGAGGACGCGTTCCGGATCCGACTCGCGCTCGCCGGAGCGGAAGCGCTGAACGCGGTCGAGAGGGAGGTCGGCGGGGTCGAAGCGAACGCGTCGCTGCCGGCGGAGTCGGCGGACGACCTCGTCGCCGCGCGGGAGCGGGTCCGGGTCGAATCGGTCGCGAACGGGACCGCGACGCGGGTGACCTTCGAGGGCGTCGTGACGACCGCAACCCGGAACGGCCGCGCCGTCGTGAACCGGACCCGACCGCGGACGGTCACGGTCGCCGTGCCAACGGTGGCCGCCCACGAGCGGACCGAGCGGTTCGAGACGCGCCTCGACCGCGGACCCGTCGAGGGCCCGGGGCTCGGTCGGCAGCTCACCGCGAGCCTCTACGCGATGGCGTGGGCGCGCGGATATGGCCAGTACGCCGGCGCACCCGTCGAGAACGTCGTCGCGAACCGCCACGTGGAGCTGTCGACGAACGCCGGGATCGTCCGCGTCCAGCGGGACGTGTTCGGTACCAGCGACCCAGACGCGCGCGGCGGCGTCGCCCGTGCGACCGCCCGGACGGGAGTCACTGATCTCCTGTCGCCGACCGGCGTCCACGAGGCCTCCTGGACCGACGCCGTCCTCGGCGCGCCGACGCCGACGAGTGGAGGCGACCGGAGGAGTGCGGCGTCCGGCGGGGACCGAGCCGCGAGCGAGGACGCGGCGTTCCGTCCGTCGGCGGACCCGACGAGCGAGACCGCGTCGGTCGAGGTCGGTCACGCGGCCGACCGCGCCGCGACCAGCGTTCACGACGACCTCGACGGGATCGTGCGGCGGAGCCACCGCGTCGAGGCGACCGCGGAGACGGAGACGACGCGGATTCGCGACGGGGGACACGTGACGCCGGCGCGCCCACATTCGCTTCTCGATGAGCCTTGGCGGCGGGTCGACGGGTCGCGGACGGAGCGAGTCCGCGTCGTGGACGGCAGCGGTCTCAACCCGGGGACCGACGGCGGACCGGTGTCGGCCGGCGAGTCGGTCTCGTTCGGGGACGCGACGCGGGAGGTCGTCGTCGAGCGGGCGGCGACGGCGACGTGGGAGCGGCGGATCGTCGAGCGCGGACCGAACGGGACGGTCCAAAGCGTGAGCGTCGACCGCACCGTGACGCGAGACGAGGCGACGGACCGATACCGCGTCCGGGTCTCGGTGACCGGAACGTACGCGCCGCGGGACGGCGCGCCCGACAGGCCGACGGCGACGTTCGGCGGCGGCCGCGATGTCGACGGGCCGGACCTTACCGACACCCCGGCGGCCGCGGCGGCGGAGCTGAACGTCGAGACGACCGGTGACGTCGACCGGTTCGCGCGCGACGCCGTCGAGGACGGGGACGAGACGCGGTCGACGGTCGTGTACGGAGAGCGATCGGACGCGGACCTCGACCGGATCGCGACCGATATCTCGTCGCTGTCGGAGCGCGTCCGCGACTTGGAGACCGAGGCGTCGATGACCGACGCCGCAATCGGTGAGTCGAGCCCGTATCGGGACCTCGCCGCGACCGTGCGCGAGCGGCGCGATACGCTCCGCGACGCGCCGTCGCGGTACGACGGGGCGGTCGACCGCGGACGGGTCGCCGCCCGCGACGCGTACCTCGACGCCGTGATCGAGGAGTTGCAGGCGGCTGCCGAGGATCGAAAAGAGGCGACTGACGGCGTCTTGGATCGGGTGAACGACGCGTTCGGCGGCCCGCCTGTCGGCGAAGTGATCGCCAGCCGCGAGGCCGCCCGCGACCCCGGGAGCTACGCCGTCGGCGACGGGGGGCCGGGCGGCGAGGTCACGTTCGCGCCGGAGGGATCGCCCGGGTACCTCCCGCGGACAGCGGTCGACGGCGAGCGCCTCGAGGGCGTCGACGGCACGACGACGCGACCGCTCGCGACGCGAAACGTGAACTACGTCACGCTCCCGTACAGCGACGTGTCCGGCGGCATCGCCGACCGGATCCTCGGCACCGACGACACGGTTCGCCTCGATGTCGCCGGACGGTCGCTCCTCGCCGCGGACGAGGCGCTCGCCGCGGCCGACGACGACGACCTGCGCGCGGATCGGCGGGCGCTCGCCGGACGGATCGACGGCTCGCTGCGGCGCGTCGACGACGCGCTGGCGGAGCGACTCGCGGACCGGACCGACCTCTCGCGTGAACAGCGGCAGAGCGCGTTGGAGCGTGCCGCCTCGGGATACGACTCGCTCGGCGACAGGGCGGTCGCTGTCGGCGAGGGCGAGTACCCGGACCGGGTCGCGAGCGAGGCGGCCCGAGTCGGGTCGCTGTCGAGGGCCGAACGGATCGGACTCGCGGCGCACCTCCGCGTGGAGACGCGGAGTGCGGCGGGACGCGACGCGGTCCGGATCCCCGCCCGATTCGTCGACGCGACCACGGCCGCGTCCCGGGAGATCCGGCGGGACGAGGTCGAGTCGGCGATCGAGGGCCGCGCGGAGTCGGCGATCGCGTCGGTTCCGAACGACCGGGTCCCGAAGCCCGTTCGGAGCGTCGGGGCGGGGCTGCCGGTCGCGCCGGTCCCCGGATACTGGGTGGCAACGGTCAACGCGTGGAACGTCGAGGTCCGGGGGGAGTATCCGCGGTTCGCGCTCCGAGCAGACGTCGGAACGCCGGGGCGTCCGTTCGAGTACGTCAGGGAATCCGGCGAGGTCCGTATCGACGTGGACGGCGAGTCGGTCGCGCTCGGCAGCACGGAACCGGTCGCGTTCGAGACGCGGACAGTCGTCGTCGTGGCGGTCCCCGCCGGGCCGCCGGGCGTCGGCGACGTCGACGGGACGCGCGAGGAAACGTCCGGCGGCTGGCCGTGTCCGGGGCCGCTGACCGCGTCGGCCGCCGCGACCGACGAGTGTGCGGGGAGGTGAACGTCGGAGCCGATCGGAAGGTCGGGACGCGGAACGGTCGGGACGCGTCCGACCGCAGGCGTTTTGAGACGCCGCGACGGAGTGAGACCATGTTCCACGAAGTCGTCGAGGGCGGGTCTGAGTTCGCCGCCGTCGACGCCGACGAGCCGGCGGCGGCGGATCTGCTCGACGCGTTCGAGGCGATGGTGACAGAGGCGGCGGCGAGCGTGGAAGTCGATCGACTCGTCGATGAGATCGGACTGACCGAGGCGGACGCGACCGCCGCCCGCGACGGCGGCGTCGGCGGGATGGCAGTCGAGGACGCCGCAGCCGTCCTCGCGGCGGCCGACGCGGCCCGCAACGCCGACGCGATGGTCGCGGAAGTCCGTGACCACCTGCTGATGGGGATGGCGACCGCCGTCCTCGACGTCGACGCGATCGCAGCGAAGATCGACGCCGACCTCACCGGCCAGGAGGTCCAGCAGGCGCTGGAGGGGCGGGCCCCGATGACGCTCGGACAGCTCGCGGAGATACTCGCGGTCATCGAACGGCGGAAGCGATGAGGGTCGTCGTCGTCGGCTGCGGCTACGTCGGGCTGGCGCTGGCGGAAGGGCTCGACGCTCGCGGCCACGCGGTGACCGGCGTCCGGCGGTCCGACGCCGGACTCGACGCGGTCTCTGCCGTCGGCCCCGACGTCGAGGCCGTGCGTGCGGACGCGACCGAGCCGGAGTCGCTGGAGGTGCTGCCGGACGCGGACGCCGTCGTCTTCGCGGCCAGCTCCGGCGGTCGCGGCGCGGACGCGGCGCGCGAGGTGTACGTCGACGGGCTGGCGAACGTCGTCGACGAGTACGGGTCGCGGGCGTCCCCGCCGGACAGGCTGGTGTACACGTCCTCGACCGGCGTGTACGGAGACCACGACGGCGGGTGGGTCGACGAGGAGACGCCGGTCGAACCCACCACGGAGAAGACGCGCGTCCTCGCCGAGGCCGAACGGATCGCGGCGGAGCGCGCGGCCGACGCGGGGATCGACGGGACGGTCGTTCGATTCGCGGGACTGTACGGGCCGGACCGGTACCGGCTGAAACGGTACGTGGAGGGACCGGTGACCGCCGGCTACCTGAACATGGTCCACCGCGACGACGCGGCGGGATCGATCCGGCACCTGTTAGAGACGGACCGCGCGCGCGACCGCGTCGTCCTCGTCGTCGACGACGAACCGGTCGATAAACACGCGTTCGCCGACTGGCTCGCGGACGCCTGCGGCGTGGCCCGCCCGGAGAAACTGTCGAAGGACGAACGGATCGCGGCCGGAGATCTCTCCGCCGCCGCGGAGCGCCGGATCCGGACGAGCAAGCGGTGTTCGAACGCGCTGCTCCGCGACCTCGGCTACGAGTTCGTCCATCCGACGTTCCGGTCTGGGTACCGGGAGGCAGTGCGCGCGTACCGGGCCGCGGCCGAGTAGCCCAAATCGGAGGAAAGGACCCGTATCAACACGAGACCGCCTGACTGCGTTCGATTCCGTCGGTCTCAGTCGGTCGGAACGGCAACGAAGCTTCATGTGTCGGGGACGAGTGGCTACAATCCATGCGACCGATGAGCGCGGCCGATGACGGACTCTCGCAGGCGCAAGCCGTGCTCCGGGAGAACCCGGAGATCGCCGTCGGCGTAGCGCTCGTCGCCCTGGTTACCGTCGCGGCCGTCGTCGTCGTACTCCGCGCGCGTCGGACGCCGGGCGTCAGGTTCCGACGGCTGTTGGCCGATCAGGAAGAGATCACGGTGCTGATGCACCCGAACCCGGACCCCGATGCGATGTCGGCGGCCGTCGGGGTGGCCTCCCTCGCCGACCAGGTCGACGTCGACGCGACCGTCCAGTACCCCGGCCAGATTCGTCACCAAGAGAATCGCGCGTTTCAGACCGTTCTCGACCTCGAACTGGAGCCGATCGAACACGTGAGCGACCTCGCGGCCGAGTCGGTCGTCTTAGTCGATCACAACGAGCCGCGGGGGTTCGCAGGGGCCGACGGCGTGTTGCCGATGGCGGTCGTCGACCACCACCCGGGAGACGGCGCGGGCGAGTCGTTCACCGACGTGCGGACCGACTACGGGGCGAGCGCGTCGGTCATCGCCGAGTACTTTCAGGACAACGACGCGGTCCCCGTGCCCCCCGACAAACACGCGAGCGAGACGGCGAGCAACCTGACGCTGTCGACCGACACCGCGACGGGACTGCTGTACGGAATATTAGCCGACACGAAACACCTCACCGTCGGGGCCAGCGAACCGGACTTCGCGGCGGCCGCGTACCTCTACCCCGGCGTCGACCAGGACCGGCTCGACCGGATCGCGAACCCCGCGGTCGACGCGGAGGTGCTGGAGGTGAAGGCACGGGCGATCGCGGGACGACGCGTCGAGGGATCGTTCGGAGTCGCCGACGTCGGCGGCGTCAACAACGTCGACGCGATCCCGCAGGCCGCGGACGAGCTGATCCAGCTGGAGGGGGTCAGCGCAGTCGTGGTGATCGGCGAACGGGACGGGACCGTTCACATCTCGGGGCGGTCGCGCGACGACAGGGTCCACATGGGCAACGCGATAGCGGCGGTCTTGGACGATGTCGACAACGGGAACGGCGGCGGACACTCCCGGATGGGTGGCGGAACGATCGAGCCGGAGATCGATCCCACGGGGGAGGGCGAGTCGACGACCGTCGACCGCGACGCGCTCGCCGACGGCCTGTTCCGGGCGATGGCCGGCGACGTGTGAGCGCGGATTTAAGTCTCGGGCCGCGGACGGTGAGCCATGAGCTTCGCTGACGCGGTCGACGGCGGCTGGCTGGCGCTCGTCGGCGTGGGGGGCGGCTACGCGCTCGCGGTCGGACTGGTGTTTCTCCTATTCTTCGTCGCGCCGTACCTGGCGGTCGCGGCGCTGTAGCGGCGCTATAGCGGAATCGTCACGACAACGGGGCGTCCAAAAGGCGGGCGACTCGGTCGCGGCGGCGACGCCGTCGGACTACCGAGGTCGATCAGACGAACGGTCGGACCCGATCAGGCGAACGCCAGCGAGTCGTCGGCGTTCGTCTCCTCGTCCTGCCGGAGCTTCTCGTGGGCTTCGAGGAAGTCGTCGAGCGTGACCTCCGTCCGGTCGTCGCGGATGGCGAACATCCCGGCTTCCGTACAGATCGCCTTGATGTCGGCCCCGGAGGCGTCGGGAGTCAGCTCGGCCAGTTCCGCGAAGTCGACCCCGTCGGCGAGGTTCATGTTTCGCGTGTGGATCTGGAAGATGATCTCGCGGCCCGCGGTCTCCGGCTTTGGCACCTCGATGAGGCGGTCGAAGCGGCCCGGCCGGAGGATGGCGGGGTCGAGCATGTCGAAGCGGTTGGTCGCGGCGATGATCCGGACCTCGCCGCGCTCGTCGAAGCCGTCCATCTCCGAGAGGAGCTGCATCATCGTCCGCTGGACCTCGGCGTCGCCGGAGGTCTTCGAGTCGGTCCGCTTCGAGGCGATCGCGTCGATCTCGTCGATGAAGAGGACGGCGGGCTGGTTCTCGCGGGCGACCTCGAACAGGTCGCGGACGAGCTTCGCGCCCTCGCCGATGAACTTGTGGACCAGCTCCGAGCCGGCCATCTTGATGAACGTCGCATCCGTCTCGTTGGCGACGGCCTTCGCGAGCATCGTTTTGCCCGTACCGGGCGGGCCGTACAGGAGCACGCCGCTCGGGGGCTGGATCCCGACATCCTCGAACATGTCGGGGTGTTCGAGGGGCATCTCGACCGTCTCGCGGACCTCCTGCATCTGGTCTTCGAGGCCGCCGATGTCGGCGTAGGTGACGTCCGGGGAGTGCTCGACCTGCATCACGCGGGCCCGGACGTCCGTCTCCTTCTCCAGCTTCTTGACCACCGACAGGGAGTTGTTGACCGCGACGCGGTCGTCGGGGTCGAGCTTCTCGCGCAGCTCGTCGGTGATCTCGGTGAGCGCCTCCTGATTGTTCCCGTGCTGTTTGATCACCGCGCCGTCGGGCGTTATCTCTTGGACTGTCGCCACGAACAGCGGAGACTGTTTCAGCTTCTTGTTCTCGTGGGTGAGCCGTTCGAGCTTCTGCTGGTACTTGTTGTTCTCCGCGTTGGCGTCGAGGAGCTTGTCGCGCATCTCCTCGTTCTGCGACTCGAGGACGTCGAGCCGCTCCTGTAAGGAGTCGATCTTCTCCTGTTTTGACGCCGAGCCCTCGTCGTAGGGCATGTCGACGTCATCGACCATGTCGCTCATTGTGTTTATGAAGGCGTCTCGCGGATAAGAGGCTTCGGGTGGGGGAACGACACCGCCCGTTTCGCCGGCCTCGACGGCGGACTGCGCCGGAGCGCACCACCGACGTGCCCGTGCGCCCCGGCGCGATAAATTCCCTGTAGTAATTAAAATGGATAGTAAATATTATCATACAGCATCCCAACGATCGAGACACGCATGAGCACGACCGATGCCGTCACCGCCGACGACGGGACCGCGGACCGCTGGGCCGCCGTTCGCGACCTGCCGCCGAGCGCGAAGTTAGTCGCGAAGGTCTTGGACTACAACGACACGCTCACCCAGAGCGAACTGGCGGAGGAGACGCTGCTCCCGCCGCGAACCGTTCGGTACGCGCTGTCGCGGCTCGAAGACGAGGGCGTCGTCGACTCCCGGTTCTCGTTCACCGACGCGCGCAAGCGGCTGTACTCGCTGGGCATCTGAGCGGCCGGACGTATCGAGTCGCCGACCGCTTATATCCGATACCGCGCCAGTCTCCCCGTGGTCTCGACTACCGCCGTCAAGCGCGCCCTGGCCGCGCTCGCGACGCGCACCGACACCGCGAAACAGCCGTACGCCGCCGTGATCGAGGAGGCAGACGCCGCGCGAACCGACCTGCGGCGCGCGGCGGGGTTCGTCGACGCCGTCGGTCTCGACCGGCTTGCGGACGCGGTCGACGCCGCCGAGCGCGCGGGCGACGACGACGCCGTCGACCGGGGCCGAGAGGCGCTCGACGCGTACCGAGCGTTTCGTCGGGCCGCCGCGAAGGGAACCGGCGACGGAAGGACCACGGTCGGGGGCGACGGCGACCACTTCCGCTCCGGCCCCGGAATCCCTAAGCCGGACACCGGCCAACACGCGGACAGATGACACGGGTGATTCACACCGGCGACACCCACATCGGGTACTCGCAGTACCACTCGCCGGTCAGACGCCAGGACTTCCTCGACGCGTTCGAGGCCGTGGTCGACGACGCGGTCGACGACGGCGTCGACGCCGTCGTCCACGCGGGCGACCTCTTCCACGACCGCCGCCCCGAACTCCGCGACCTGATGGGGACCATCTCCGTCCTCCGCCGGCTCGACGACGCCGGGATCCCCTTCCTCGCGGTCGTCGGCAACCACGAGTCGACGCGGGGCGGACAGTGGCTCGACCTCTTCGAGCGGCTGGGGCTCGCCACCCGGCTCGGCGACGAGCCGGTCGTCGTGGGCGACACCGCCTTCTACGGGCTCGACCACGTCCCGGTCTCGCGGCGCGACGACCTAGACTACGCGTTCGCCGACCACGACGCCGAGTACGCCGCCCTCGTCGCGCACGGTCTCTTCGAGCCGTTCGGCTACGCCGACTGGGACACCGAGACCGTCCTGACCGAGAGCGACGTCGCGTTCGACGCCATGCTGCTCGGCGACAACCACACGCCCGACACCGCCGAGGTCGCCGACACGTGGGTCACGTACCCCGGGTCGACAGAGCGCGCGAGCGCGAGCGAGCGCGAGGGGCGCGGCTACAACCTCGTCACCTTCGACGCCGACGCCGCGGGCGGCGACGACCGGGTCGAGATCCGGCGTCGCGCGCTCGACACGCGCCCGTTCGTCTTCGTCGAGGTCGAGCTCCGCGAGGGGGAAGGCGAGTCCCGAGTCCGCGAGCGCGTGCGGGAGTACGACCTCACGGACGCGGTCGTCCACGTCGAGATCACCGGTGAGGGCGAGCCGGTAACGCCGGCGGCAGTCGAGGAGTTCGCGACCGAGGAGGGAGCCCTCGTCCCGCGTGTCGCGGACCGCCGCGACGTCGAGACCGACGGCGAGGTTGACGTGAGCTTCGCGGACCCCGAGGACGCCGTCCGCGAGCGCCTCGACGAGATGTCGCTCTCGACCGTCGCGCGCGACGTCGAATCGGCGGTGCGCTCGGACACCGTCCCCGACGCCAACGTCCGCGGGACGGTGAAACGCAGGGTCGAGGAGCGCCTCGACGAGGAGGAGGAACTCGGTGCGTTCGACCCCGCCGGGTCGGATTCGGAGCCGGTCGACTCGGAGGCGGAGACCGTCGGTTCGGACGCTGAAACCGGCGATTCCGACGACGGCGACACCGACGATTCCGACAATAATGGTGAACCGGAAGCCGGGTCCGACCCCGAGGAACCCGCGGACGACGGGGCGGCGTCGACCGACGGACAGGTCTCCATGGAGGACTACCTGTGAAGTTCGACCGCGTCCGTCTCGTGAACTTCAAGCCGTACGGCGACGCAGACCTGCGGCTGACCGAGGGCGTCACCGTCGTCCACGGACTCAACGGCAGCGGGAAGTCCTCGCTGCTCGAAGCCTGCTTCTTCGCGCTGTACGGGTCGAAGGCGCTCGACGGCACCCTCGGAGATGTCATCACGAACGGCGAGGAGGAGACCGAGGTCGAACTGTGGTTCACCCACGACGGCGTCTCCTACCGCGTCGAGCGACGGCTCAAGTCCTACGACGGTCGGATCGACCACCAGTGTACGCTCGAAGCGACCGACGGGAGCGACGTGACTCGCGACGGGGCGCGGGCGGTCCGCGAGTTCGTCACGGAGCTGTTGCGGATGGACGCCGAGGCGTTCGTCAACTGCGCGTACGTCCGGCAGGGGGAGGTGAACAAGCTCATCAACGCCACCCCGCGAGAGCGACAGGACACGATCGACGACCTGCTCCAACTGGGGAAGCTAGAGGAGTACCGCGAGCGCGCCGGCGACGCCCGCCTCGGCGTCGAAGACGTACTCAGCGCAAAGCGGGCCGTTCTCGAGGATAGGGAGCAAAAGATCCGAGAAAAGGAGGATCAAGATCTCCACGAGCAGCTCAACGGGCTCAAGACCGAACTGACGGAGCTGGACGAGCAGGTCGAAAACTACGAGGCTCAACGCGAGAAGGCCGAGACGACCCGCGACGAGGCGGCAGAGACACTGGCGGCGTACGAGGAGAAACGCGAGGCCCTCGATGAAGTTGAGGCGGAGGTCAAGGAGCTGGAGACCGAGATCCGCGAGGCCGAGCGGGAGCGCGACGAACTCCGTTCGGAAGCACAGGAGGCGCGTGAACGGATCGAAGAACTCCGCGGCGAGATCAGCGACCGGCTCGCCGATGCCGGACTCGACGCTGCCACGGCGGACACGGTCGCCGAACGGCGAGAGGAGCTCGACATCCGCGAGGACGACCTCCAAGGCGATCTGAGCGACGTCCGCGTTGAGGCCGAGGGGTTCCGCAAGCAGGCGGAGAACCTCGCAGAGAAGGCCGAGGACCTCACAGAGCGCGCCGACGAGGCCGAGAAGCGCGCCGACGAACTGGAGGCGACGGCCGACGACGCGGAGACTGAGGCCGACGAGCGCGAGGCGAGCCTCACCGACTTACAGACAGAGGCGGACGAACTCCGGGAGCGGTTCGACGACGCCGATGTCGACCGCGGTGAGGCCGCCGACCGGCGCGACGATCTCCGCGAGGAGCGCGGCGAGGTCCGCGAGCGGATCGCGGAGCTGGAGGCGGAGCTGAAGAACGCCCGTGAGCGCGTCGCCGAGGCCGAAGAGCTCCTCGACGCGGGGAAGTGTCCCGAATGCGGTCAGCCGGTCGAGGACTCGCCGCACGCGCACCGGATCGAGGAGGACCGCGAGCGGGTCACGGAACTCGAGGACGGGCTCGAAGCGGCCCGCGAGCGCGAGGGCGATCTCGAAGGCCGGATCGAGGTGCTCGACCCGATGGTCGAGGCCGAGGAACGGCTCGCGGAGATCGACGACGCGGCCGAGATGCTGGAAGAGCGGGCCGCGGAGAAGCGCGAGGAGGCCGAGGCCAGACGCGACGAAGCAGAAGCGAAGCGCGACGAGGCGGAGCAGCTCCGCGAGAAGGCGGCGGAAACCCGCGAAGTTGCCGAAGCAAAGCGCGGGGAGGCGGCTGACACGGACGAACGCGTCGCGGAGTTAGAGGACGCGCTCGACGAGGTCGAGACCGCGCGCAAACGCGTCGACGCCATCGAGGAACGGCTGGAGGCGATCGACGAGCTGGAGGACCGGACCGAGCGGGTCCGCGAGAAGCGCGAGAACGTCGCGGACCTCAACGACGAGCGGCGGGAGCGGCTCGCCGACAAGCGGGAGCGCCGAGACGAACTACGCGAGGCGGTCGACGAGGACACCGTCGAGACGGCCCGCGAGGAGAAGCAGAAAGCGGAGGACTACATCGAGAAGGTCACCGAAGAGCTTGATCGACTTGCCGACCAGCGCGACGAACTCGTCGGGAGTATCCAGAGTACTCGCACCAAGATTGAGGCGCTGGAAGAGCTCCGGGCGGAGCGTGACAGGTTCACCGAGAGGGTCGAGGCGCTCGAAGCCCTCCACGACGAGACGAACGGGCTAGAGTCGATGTACGGCGACCTGCGCGCGGAGCTTCGCCAGCGCAACGTCAGCGAGTTAGAACGCACCCTGAACGAGACGTTCGAACTGGTGTACGGCAACGACGCCTACTCGCACATCGAGCTCGACGGCGAGTACGTCCTCACCGTCTACCAGAAGGACGGCGAGCCACTCGACCCGGAGCAGCTCTCGGGCGGCGAGCGCGCCCTGTTCAACCTCTCGCTGCGCTGTGCGATCTACCGGCTGCTCTCGGAGGGCATCGAGGGGGCGGCACCGACGCCGCCGCTCATCCTCGACGAGCCGACCGTCTTCCTCGACTCCGGTCACGTCTCGCGGCTCGTCCGGCTCGTCGAGGAGATGCGGGGCTTCGGCGTGGCGCAGATCATCATCGTGAGCCACGACGACGAGCTAGTGGGCGCGGCCGACGAACTGGTCACCGTCGAGAAGGATCCCCGCTCGAATCGCTCGACCGTCCGTCGGGAGGACGCGGGGGAACTCGGCGTCGTGGAACTCACCGACGACTGAGCGTGGCGCGTACTCGACCGGTCGGCGGAGTGCGCCGCGGTCTGACTCGAAACGGAGCGGGGACGCGCTACTCGTCGTCCGAGTCGACGGCGTCGTCACACTGCTCGCGGTCGTCGCGCTCGCCACCCGCTTCGGCCCGCAACAGGGCCAACGCCTCGACCGCGACCGCGGTCGCCTCGTAGCCGCGCCGGCCCGCGACTTCGGTCTCGCCGACCAGCCCGGCCGCACGGAACTCGGTGAGCGCGCCGTGGAGGTCGGACTCGCACATGTCAGCCGCGTCGAGGAGGTCGACCGCGGCGATCGGCCCCTCGTCGACGATCACCGCGAGCAGGCCGAGCGACCGGTCGTTGCGGACCGCTCCGAGCGTCTGCCGGACCGGCTCGGGAACGCCCGACGCGGCGGTCGCGAGCGGCGACTCGCCCTCGACGACTCGAAGATCGTCGTTGTCGACGTACCGCTCCGCGCCGGTGGCCGGGTCCCGCACGCGGCTCGACTCGGCGGAGCGTTTCACGAGGAGGTACGTCTCGCCGTCGTCGTCGCGAACCGTCTGCATGGCTGAACGGGCGTGGTCGTCGGACATTACGCTTCCGGGGAGGCAGGCTCTGGGTCGGCGCCCGTGCGGTCGTCGTCGTCGGTAGCGGTCTCGTCGTCGGGGTCGGCGTCGCTATCCACGTCCGCCTTTTCGCCGGAGCCGGACTCGCCGGAGTCCGCGTCTCCGTCCCGGGCTCGGCTCCACGAGCGGTACGTCTGGTACGTCCGGACGCCGGCCAAGAGGCCGGCGACGATCAGGGCGGGGCCGAGCCGGGACCAACCCTCGAAGAACCACACCATCGGGCCGAGCGCGACGAGGAGGACGGCGGCGTTGGCGTAGATGACGGCGACGACGAACGCGCGGAGCGTACCGGAGTCGACATCCCTCGCGCCCTCGAAGTCCCCGGCGTCGTCGAACGTCTTCACCGACGGGGCCTCGGGGATGTCGGGCGTCATCTTCCGCTCGGCGTCGGAGCTCTCGCCGACGGAGATCTCGCCCTCGTCGTCCTCGTCGAGGCTGAACACGCCCGAGGCTACGACGTGCCGGGAGAAAGGGGTTCCGCCCGGATGCGACCGTCAGACCGCGTCGGCGAGCCGCACTGTTCGGCTCGCCTCAACCCACGCGAGAGGGTTCGTCGCGTCGAATATCACCACGTTCCCGTCGTCCTCGTACACCTCCACCTCGTCGTCGACCGCGTCGAGATCGGCCGGGCGAGCCGCCTGAGATTCGGAACGTGGGTCCGAAGACATAGACCTTGGTAAGCCGTCACACATTAAATGCCTTTCCGTGGCGGGAGACCTCGCCGGACCCGAAAGCCGAGTTTTTTAGCCGGGTGACGCCGAAGCACGGGTATGACTCAGTCGGGGCTGTCGGACTTCTCGTCGACCGGGGCGGCGGACGACGGGGCGGACGACGGCACGCAGACAGAACGGGAGGACCTGGCCGCACAGGAGGCGGCCGTCGTCGCCGGCGGCGGGCGAGGGCGCGTCAGCGACGTCGTCGACGTCGACGAGGCGAAGTTTCCGGAGTCGACGGGGACCGTCGAGCTGATGATCACCCAGATCGACTACGCCGTCGAAGGGTACGGCAGCGACGAATACCCGGTCGTCCACGTGTTCGGCCGGCGGCCCGCGGAGAACACCGACGGGGACGCCGAACGCGACGCCGTCGAACACCTCCGCGTGCTCGGCGTGGAGCCGTACTTCTACGTCCCGACCGCCGACCTCGATCGCGACCCGGTCGAGGAGTACGACGTGGTGATCGGGACGCGAGAGGAGGACCCCGACGGCGAGCCGTACGAGAGCATCCGCGGCGAGCCGCTCACTCGGATCGTCACACGTACGCCCCGCGACGTGGGGAACATCCGCGACGACTTCCGGACGACGTTCGAGGCGGACATCCTCTTCCCGAATCGCTTTCTGATCGACAACGGGATCAACGGCGGGATCCGGGTCGAGGAGCGGCGGCTCGACGACGGCGAGGGGACGATCCAGGTCCATCAGGGCCACCTCGAACCCGCCGACGTCGACGCCGACCTCCGCGTGAACACCTTCGACATCGAGGTAGACGACCGCCGCGGCTTCCCCGAGGACGGCGAGGAGCCGATCATCTGTCTCACCAGCCACGATTCCTACGACGACGAGTACGTCGTCTGGCTGTACGACGCCCCCGAGGCCGAGGTGCCGTCCCCCGAGGACCTCCCCGACTACGAGGGGATCGTCGACGGCGAGGACGGCGACGAGGCGCTGGACTTCGAGGTCCGCACCTTCGAGGAGGAGGCCGCGATGCTCGACGCGTTCGTCGCGTACATCGACGAGACGGACCCCGACGTGCTGACCGGGTGGAACTTCGAAGACTTCGACGCGCCGTACGTCCTCGACCGGCTGGAGGTGCTCGACGACGGGAGCCAGTACGACCTCTCCGTCGACCGGCTCTCCCGGATCGGCGAGGTGTGGCGCTCCGGCTGGGGCGGCCCGGACATCAAGGGGAGAGTCGTCTTCGACCTGCTGTACGCCTACAAGCGCACGATGTTCACCGAACTGGAGTCGTACCGGCTCGACGCGGTCGGCGAGCGCGAACTCGGCGTCGGCAAGGAGCGATACACGGGCGACATCGGCGACCTCTGGGAGCAGGACCCCGAACGACTCTTGGAGTACAGCATCCGCGACGTGGAACTGTGCGTCGAGATCGACCGGACGCAGGACGTGATCGCCTTCTGGGACGACGCCCGGAAGATCGTCGGCTGTAAGCTGGAGGACGCGACGACGCCGGGCGACGCGGTCGACATGTACGTGCTCCACATGGCCTACGGGAACTTCGCGCTCCCCTCGAAGGGGCAACAGGAGGCCGAGGAGTTCGAGGGCGGCGCAGTGTTCGAGCCGATCTCCGGCGTCCGCGAGATGGTGAGCGTGCTCGACTTAAAGAGCCTCTACCCGATGTCGATGGTGACGATCAACGCGTCGCCGGAGACGAAGGTCGACCCCGAGGAGTACGACGGCGAGACGTACCGGACCCCGACGGGCGTCCACTTCCGGAAGGAGCCCGACGGGATCATCCGGGAGATGGTGAACGAACTGCTCGACGAACGCGAGGAGAAGAAGGCGCTCCGGAACGAACACGATCCGGGGACCGAGGCGTACGAGCAGTACGACCGTCAGCAGGGAGCTGTCAAGGTTTTGATGAACAGTTTATACGGCGTTTTCGGATGGGATCGATTCCGCCTGTACGACCGTGAAATGAGCGCTGGCGTCACTTCTACCAACCGCGAGGTGATCGCCTTCACCGCCGACGTGACCGGCGAACTTGACCGAAAAGTTACATATGGAGATACCGACAGCGTCATGCTTTCTCTCGGAGATTTATCGAAAGAAAACGCGATCGAGACCTCCTTCGAGATAGCGGACCACATCAACGACCGCTACGACGACTTCGCGCGCGAGGAACTGAACGCCGACTCACACCGCTTCGAGATCGAGTTCGAGAAGCTCTACCGACGCTTCTTCCAGGCGGGCAAGAAGAAGCGGTACGCCGGCCACATCGTCTGGAAGGAGGGGAAAGACGTCGACGACATCGACATCACGGGGTTCGAGTACAAGCGGTCGGACATCGCGGGCATCACAAAGGAGGTCCAGCAGAACGTCATCGAGACGATCGTCACGGGCGACGACATCGACGAGGACATGGAGGAGGTGAAGTCGTATCTCGTGGACGTGATCGCGGAGGTGCTCGACGGGGAGATAAGCGTCGAGGAGATCGGGATCCCGGGCGGGATCGGCAAGAAGCTCGACGCCTACGAGACGCCGACCGCACAGGTCCGCGGGGCGAAGTACGCCAACCTCATGCTGGGGACGAACTTCGGGAGCGGGTCGAAGCCGAAGCGACTGTACATCAAGAAGGTACACCCCGACTTCTGGGCGCGGATGGAAGAGGAAGTCGGTCTCGACCCGCAGCGCGACCGCCTGTACGGGGAGTTCAAACGTGATCCCGACGTGATCTGCTTCGAGTACGCCGACCAGGTCCCCGAGGAGTTCGAGGTCGACTGGGAGAAGATGCTCGACAAGACGCTGAAAGGCCCGATAGAGCGCGTGATAGAGGCGCTCGGCATGTCGTGGGAGGAGGTCAAGACGGGCCAAGAACAGACCGGACTCGGCTCGTTCATGTGACCGTGGACGAGCGAGAACGCCGTCTATCGAAAGCAGTTTTCGATCGTTAGAAAATTTCTTGGTCGATATGCGAGTTTTGACGGGGAGATGCGTAACCATTAACCCCCTCAACTCCTACTGTTAGGGTACGAGGCACGAGAATACATATGGCTACTCTCGAAATCAACGATCTTCACGCACGAGTGGCGGAAGAGGGCGGCGAACGCATCCTTCTCGGGGTCGACCTGACCGTCGAGTCCGGCGACATCCACGCGCTGATGGGGCCGAACGGGTCGGGGAAGTCGACGCTCGCGAAGGTGATCGCCGGCCACCCGGCGTACGAGGTCACCGGCGGCGAGATCCTGCTCCACCTCAGCGAGGAGGACGTCGCGGACATCGACGCCGACCTCGACGACGAGGACTACCACTGGGAACTCTTAGACCTAGAACCGAACGAGCGCGCCGCGCTCGGCATCTTCCTCGGCTTCCAGTACCCCGCCGAGATCGAGGGCGTCACCATGACGAACTTCCTCCGACAGGCGCTCAACGCGAAGGCGGACGAACGCGAGGAGCTGTTCGAAGACGAGGACGAAGCGGAGGCGGAGGCCGACGAGGAGGACGACGAGGGGTACGATACCTCGCCCATGGAGGGTGCCGCCGACGAGGGCGAGATCGGCGTCGCCGAGTTCCAAGAGATCCTCTCGGAGAAGATGGAGCTGCTCGACATGGACGAGAAGTTCATGCAGCGCTACCTCAACGCCGGCTTCTCCGGGGGCGAGAAGAAGCAGAACGAGGTCCTCCAGGCCGCAATGTTAGAGCCGAGCGTCGCCGTGCTCGACGAGATCGACTCCGGGCTGGACATCGACCGCCTAGAGGACGTCTCGAAGGGGATCAACGCGCTCCGCGACGAGCAGGGCACGGGCATCCTCCAGATCACGCACTACCAGCGCGTCCTCGACTACGTCGAGCCGGACCACGTTCACGTAATGTTAGACGGCGAGGTCGTCAAGAGCGGCGGCGCGGATCTCGCGGAGAAGCTCGAAGACGAGGGATACGACTGGGTCCGCGAGGAAGTCTTCGAGGCGGCGTAACCGAATGTGGGCACGCGACACACCTAAACGCGGAAAACAGTAACAATACACCATGAGTTCACAACAGGACGACCTACAAGAGACGGACACCGAGGCCCGCTTCGAGTTCAAAAAGGAGGAGAAGTCCGCCTTCCAGACCGAGAAGGGCCTCACCGAGGAGACGGTCCGCGTCATCTCGGAGGACAAGGACGAACCGGAGTGGATGTTGGAGCGCCGCCTGCGCGCGCTCGAACAGTTCCAAGAGATGCCGATGCCGACCGACTGGCCCGGCCAGCCGGACCTCTCGGAGATCGACATCGACGAGATTGTTCCGTACATCCGTCCCGACATCGATGTCCGCGGCGGCGCGGAAAACTGGGAGGACCTCCCCGAGGAGATTCAGGACACGTTCGACAAGCTCGGCATTCCGGAGGCCGAGAAGAACGCGCTCTCGGGCGTCGGCGCGCAGTACGAGTCCGAGATCGTCTACCAGAACATGCAAGAACAGTGGGAAGAAAAGGGCGTCATCTTCTGTGACATGGACAAGGCCGTCCGTGACCACGAGGAGATCGTCCGCGAGCACTTCATGACGAAGTGCGTTCCCCCGAGCGACAACAAGTTCGCCGCGCTTCACGGCGCGATCTGGTCCGGCGGCTCGTTCGTCTACATCCCGGAGGACACCACCGTTGAGATGCCGATTCAGGCGTACTTCCGGATGAACAGCGAGGGGATGGGCCAGTTCGAACACACGCTCATCATCGCCGAGGAGGGCTCCGAGGTCCACTACATCGAGGGCTGTTCGGCTCCGAAGTACTCGGCCTTTAACCTCCACTCCGGCGGCGTCGAAGTGTTCGTCGGCGAGGACGCCCACGTCCAGTACTCGACCGTCCAGAACTGGTCGAAGAACACGTACAACCTGAACACGAAACGCGCCATCGCCGAGAAGGGCGGGCGCATGGAGTGGATCTCCGGCTCGATGGGGTCGAAGGCGACGATGCTGTACCCGTCGACGATCCTGAAGGGCCGCGGCGCGTCCGACAACCACATCACCATCGCGATGGCCGGCGAGGGGCAGGACATCGACACCGGCGCAAAGGTGTACCACAACGCGCCGAACACGAAGTCCACCGTGGAGTCGAAGTCGATCGCGAAGGACGGCGGCCGCACGAACTACCGCGGCCTTGTCCACATCGCGGACGGTGCCGAGAACTCCTCGACGGCCGTCGAGTGCGACGCGCTGATGTTCGACAACGAGTCGACGTCGGACACGATGCCGTACATGGAGATCAACGAGTCGAAGGTCGACGTCGCCCACGAGGCGACCGTCGGCAAGATCGGCGACGAGGACATCTTCTACCTCCAGTCACGCGGTCTCGACGACGACGACGCGAAACAGATGATCGTCTCGGGGTTCATCGAGCCGATCACGGAGGAGCTGCCGATCGAGTACGCCGTCGAGCTGAACCGGCTCGTCGAGCTTGAGATGGAGGGTTCGCTCGGATAACATGAGCACGCAAGCAATCGAGAGCCTCTCGGAGGACACGGTACGACGCATCGCCGACGAACGCGACGAGCCCGAGTGGCTCTTAGAGACCCGTCTGGACGCGCTCACCGCGCTGGAGACGGCGGAGCTGCCGGACGTCATCCAGACGCCCGGCCGCCGCTGGACCGACCTGGAGGCGCTGGACTTCGAGGCGCTCGTCGACCCGCTGAATCAGGCGGACACGACCGAACGGACCGCGGGAGACGACGAGGCCGTCGTCCTCCCCTTTACCGAGGCGCTCGCCGAGTACGGCGACGTCATCGAGGCGAACTTCGGCTCCGTCCTCGACCCCGACCACAACTACCTCACGGCGCTTTCGGTCGCGCTCTTTACCACCGGCACGTTCGTCTACGTCCCCGAGGGCGTCGACGTCGAGGACGTGACGGTGCGCGCGGAGATGAACTCCCGCTCGCTGTTCAGCCAGACGCTCGTCGTCGCCGAGGAGTCGTCGTCGGTGACGATCCTCGAATCGATCGAGACGGGTGAAAGCGAGGTCGGCGACGACCGGTACTTCTCGAACCTCGTCGAGGTCGTCGCGGGCGAGAACGCGAACGTCCAGTTCGGCTCGCTCCAGAACCTCGACACCGACTCGTACACCTACTCGCTGAAGCGCGGCGTGACCGACACGTACGCGACGGTCGACTGGATCGAGAGCAACTTCGGCTCGAAGCTCACTCGCTCCGATATCGAGACCGAACTCAACGGCGACGGCTCCGAGAGCCAGATCGTCGGGACCTTCTTCGGCACCGACGACCAGCACTTCGACATCAACGCCCGCGTCTGGCACCAGGCGGAACAGACGACCGCGGACTTGGTGACGCGCGGCGTGCTCGACGACGTCGCCCGCTCGGTGTACGAGGGCGTTCAAGACGTCGGCGAGGACGCGTGGAACACCTCCAGCTACCAGCGCGAGAACACGCTGATGCTGTCGGACGACGCCGAGGCGGACGCGTCGCCGAAGCTGATCATCCACAACCACGACACCGAGGCCTCGCACTCGGCGACGGTCGGACAGGTCGACGCCGAGGACCTGTTCTACTTGGAGAGCCGCTCGATCGACTCGCGGACGGCCCGGAACATGCTCGTCGAGGGCTTCTTCGTGCCCGTGTTAGAGGAGATCGCGGTCGACGAGTTCCGCGACGACGTCGAGGAACTGGTCGTCGAGCGTCTCCAGTAGGCTGTCGGAATCATTCGATCCCGGACTCGGTTTTTCCAACGCGTTCGCGGCCCGCGAGGGGAATCGCTTAAGACCGGCGACGCCCGAGACGGAGATATGCGAACCCGCGTATCGCACCGTCTCGGGTGGTCGCGGTGAGCGTGAGCCAACGGGTCACCTCGGACGACCAGCTCGCGCGACTGCTCCAGATCGGAATCGTCCTCGAAGAGGTCGTCGAAGCGCGAACGCACCGTCACTACCAGCAGTTGGACGCCGAACTCGACGCGGAGGTGGAGGCGCTGCTCGCGGACGCGGCCGAGGAGTCGGCCGACCACCGCGAGCGGCTGGAGGCCCTCATCGAGGGGCTCGGCGTGGAGAGCGTCCCGTTCGGCGAGATCGAGTCGCTGGTCGACGCCCGCTACGGGCGGACGCGACCGGAGGACTTCGACGACGTGTTGTACGACCAGCTGTGTAACGAGGAGACGGCCTACAAGTTCTACGACGACCTCATCGAGGCGATCGAAGGGTCCGACGTGGCGTTCTCGATCGACCGCGAGGAGCTGCTCGCGACCCTGACGGCGATCCGCGACGACGAGGCCGAGGGAGTGCGCGAGGTCACGGAGGTCATGGAACGACGATGAACCGGGCAGACGAGTCGCCGACGAGCGACGGAGGACAGCCGTGAACACCGCAGATCAGTACCTCAAGACGATATACGTCGTACAGGACAGCGAAGACGGCCCCGCGTCGACCGGGTCGATAGCCGACGCGCTCGGCGTCAGCCCGGCCAGCGCCAACGAGATGATCGGCAAGCTCGAAGAGCGCGGGCTCGCGGAACACGAGAAGTACAAGGGCGTCAAGCTCACCGACGACGGCATCGTGCGGGCCAGAAAGGCTCTTCAGACCTACTGTATCATCGAGCGATTCCTCGCGAACGTCCTCGCGGTCGAGGACTTCCAGGCGGAGGCCCGCGAGCTTGAGGCGGTCATCGACGACACGGTCGCGGAGCGGCTCGACACGATCATCGATCGCCAGCCGGAGTGCCCGGACTGTTTCGACCCGGAGACCGACGCCTGCGCGTGTCTGGAGATCGCACCGACGCCAGTCGAACCGGAGCAGCAGTAGCGACGGCCGAAGCGGGCTTTTTGGTACTCAGACGCCGGTCGAGTACCGCAGAATGCCGGCGATACCACCGAAGGCGTCGAGCAGCTGTTCGCCCTTCTCGAAGTCCGTCGAAATAAATTTTGTGTCCGTCCCGCGCTGCTCGGCGATAGCCATCAGGTGTTCGATGACGTCTTCGCGCTCGTCGACCTCGGCCGCCTCACCGCACTCCGCGCACTCGTGGTCCGGCGTCGAGTGTCGCGAGTCGATCACCTCGTACTCCTCGTGACCGTTGGGGCACTCGTAGACGACGACGTCGGAGCGGAGGTCCTCGGAGATGAGCAGTCGGTCGACCGAGCCCATGATCAGGTTCCGGCGGGTCTGTTCGAACCCGTAGGTCGCCTCCTCGCCGGTGTTGAGGTTCTCGAAGAACGTCTCCATGTTCCGTTTGTCCTCGACGATCTCCTGGTCGGCGAGCACCTCGCTGGCGTTGTCGACGAGGTCCTTCAGGCCCGACTCGTCGGTGTACGCGACGTCGAACTTGCCGAGGACCTTGTCCTGAAGCTCGTGGTGGAGGTAGTCGCCGTCGAGGAACTCGTCTTTCGTCGGCGACGGGCCGCCGACGAGGATGCCGTCGAGCTCGTGGCGCTTGTCGACGAACAGGTCGTCGGCCATCCCCGCGACCTCCTGATAGAAGTTGTCGATGGCTTCTAAGCGCAGGCGGGCGAACCGCTGTGCGGACTGTCCTCCTTTCCGCTGTTTGCCGGGGACGAGCGAGGAGGCGGACTTGACCGGCTCGACGCGTTTCCCCTTCAGCCAGCCGACGTTCGCCTCGCGGCGGTCCAAGACGATGAGCCCGAAGAGCCCGGTGTCTTCGAGCATGTGTTCGAGCGGCTCGGTGAGGAACGCGGAGTCGCAGTGGTACCGGAACGACTCCACCGGTTGCGGGGGGGACTCCAGCGTCCGGGTGACCATGTCGGTCTGGCCGCCGCCGGCGTCGATCGCGCCCGAGAAGATCACGAGCCCGTTCTCCGGCGGGTAGGTGTCGTAGTAGCGCAGCCGGTCCTTGATCGAGGTGAGCGCGTCTTGGACGGCGGTCCGCGTCTGTTTCGACTTGATGTTCGACGCCTCGCTGTGCTCTTGGGTGACGTGGGCCACCACGTCGGAGACCTGCCGGTCGTCGGGGACGTAGATGGTGACGAGCTGGGTGCCGGAGCCCTCGAAGTCCCTGAGCTCCTCGATGACCTTGCGGAACTCGTACTTCCGGCGGTCCTCGTTCGCCTCCTGTGCGTCGCTACTCATTGGTTCGAATACGGTCGCGTGCGTGTAAGTAAGCTTTGACCTGTCGATACGGCCGGAAACATCCGTCTCGGTCGGGTCCAGCGGTGGTTCGCTCAGAGCGGGACGACGGGCGCTCGCGTCTCTCGGCCCGGCCTACATCGACTCCGGCGCTTCGACGCCCAGCACGTCGAGCGCGTTCGCCATCGTGTGTTTCGCGGCCGCGACGACCGCGAGGCGGGCGGCGCGCAGGTCGTCGGTCTCGGCGGTGACGACCGGGCACTCGCGGTAGAACGCGTTGTACGCGTCGGCGAACTCGCGCGTGAACGTCGCGATCGTGTGGGGTTCGAGGTCGTCCGCGGCGGCCTCGATCGCCGCCGGGAACCGCGCGACCTCACGGAGGAGGTCGCGGGCCGCGTCGGTTTCGAGGTCGCTCGCGTCCACGTCGAGGGCGGCGGCGTCGACCGCGCCGTCGGCGTCCGCCGTCACGCCCGGCACGTCGACCCCGGCGGCCGCGGCCTCGCTCAGGATGCCCGCACAGCGGGCGTGGACGTACTGGACGAACGGGGCCGACTGCGCCTCGAAGTCGAGCGCGTCCTCCCACTCGAAGGTGATCGCCTTCGCGGGCTGTTTCGAGACGATGTCGTACCGGACCGCGCCGATCCCGACCTGATGGGCGATGAGCTCGACGTCTTCCTCGGAGAGGTCGTCGTCGCGGATGCGGTCGTCCATCCGGGACTCGACGGCGTCGCGGGCGCGGTCGATCGCCTCGTCGAGGAGGTCGTCGAGCATCACGCCGGTCCCCTTCCGGGTGGACATCTTCCCGTCGGGGAGGTTGACGTACGAGTAGATGACGTTGCCGAGGCGGTCGGTGTCGTTGCCGAGCAGTTCGAGCGTCGCGTCCAGCTGGTCGGCCTGGAGCTTGTGGTCCTCGCCGAGGACGGTGACGGCGCGGTCGTAGTTCGCGAACTTCCACTCGTGGTGGGCCAGATCGCGGGTGGTATAGAGGCTCGTCCCGTCCGACCGGAGGAAGACGAGGTTCTTGTCGATCCCCCAGTCGTCGAGTTCGAGCTGCCAGGCGTCCTCCTCGTAGACGGCCTGATCGGTCTCCTTGAGCCTATCCGCGATATCGTCCGTCGAGCCGTCGCGCATGAACCGAGTCTCCTTGACGAACTCGTCGAACTCGGCGGGCAGGCGGGCGAGACACGCCTTCATGCCGCCGAGGACGGTGTCGACGACCTCGCCGACGCGCTCGTAGGTCTCCTCGTCGCCGGATTCGAGCCCCTGAAGGATCGACTGGATCTCCCCTTCGGCCGCCTCGACGGCGTCCTCGTCAGCCTCGTCCAAGAAGGCGTTCCCCTTCCGGTAGTAGCGCACGAGGTCGTACTCAGCGCGGTCGCGGGCGGGTTCGCTCTCCAAGTCCGACTCGTCGAACCGTTCGTAGGCCCACGTGAACACCGCCATCTGTCGGCCGGCGTCGTTGACGTAGTAGTGGCGGTCGACGTCGTAGCCGGCGTACTCAAGGAGGTTCGCGACCGCGTCGCCGACGATTGGGTTACGCGCGCGGCCGACGTGGACCGGGCCGGTCGGGTTCGCGCTGGTGTGCTCGACCACCACGGAGGTCTCCTTGTCGGGGAGCGCGCCGTAGTCGGCGTCGGGGGCGGCCGCGTCGAGCGTGTCGGCGAGGTAGCGCTCGTTCGCGTGGAAGTTGACGTACGGGCCGGCGGTGTCGACCGACTCGACGTAGTCGGTCCCCGAGACGTCGACGGCCTCGGCGACCGTCTCCGCGACGTTCGGCGGCGCGTCGCCGACCTCGCCCGCGAGTCGGAAGGCGACGCTGGAGGCGAGCGTCGCGTCCATCTCCTCCGGCGGGCGTTCGATGCCGAGGTCGTCGGTCGGGAGGTCGAGCGAGGCGAGGGCGTCCGCCATCGCCGTCTCAACCTCCGACCGGAACTGCCTGAACATACCGTCCGTTCGACGGGCGGGTTAAAAGGCCCTTCCGAAGCGGCTCGGCACGGAACGACGGGGCAACGCGAGAACGACCACTTGCGGTGGCGCGTGCCCGTGAGTGGTCGCCGCCGGGTATCGCGAGTTCGTACGCAATATGCAAAAATTCCGGTGTTACAGTCCCTCTTGGCCGCCCTCCTGCGAGAGGAGGACGACCATCGAGAGCCCCGAGATGACGAGTAAGATCAGCGTCGGCACCACCGCGTACTGGTACAGCGCGGACCCCTGTGCGCGCCAGATCTGGGTGACGATGGTCTCGAACCCGGAGGGGCGGAGGATCAGCGTGACGGGGAGTTCCTTCATCGCGGTGAGAAACACCAGGGCAGCGCCGGCGACGATACCCGACCGGGTGAGCGGGAGCGTGACCCGCTTGAACGTCCCCATCGAGGACTCGCCGAGCGTTCGGCCCGCCTCGACGAGGCGGGGGTCGACCTGGAGGATCGAGGTCCGGCTCGATCCGACCGCCTGCGGGAGGAAGCGCACGACGTACGCGAACACGAGGAGCGGCAGCGTCTGGTAGATCCACGGCAGGTAACTGGAGCCGAAGTAGACGAGCGCCAACGCGAGGACGATGCCGGGCACCGCGAAGCCGACGTACGTCGCGCGCTCGAAGAGGACGGCGAGCGGCGAGTCGTGGTTCGCGGCGAAGTACGCGATGGGGATCGCCGCCAGCGCGGCGACGACCGCCGCCGCGAGCGACACCGACAGGGAGTTGAGCACCTGAACCGGCTCGAACGCCATCGACGGGCGGCGGCCCGCCTCCGACCGGACCAGCCACAGGCCGAGGATCCACAGCGGGACGAGGAGCGCGAGCGCGGACACCCCCGCGGGCAGAAGCGTCGCGGGCCACCGGAGCCGGCCCAGCGACACCCGGTCGTCGGTGCGGCCCGCGTCGTCCCCGTGCGAGGGCGCGTCGGAGCGGACGAGCCACTCCAGCGCGAGCACGAACAGCACGACGACGAGCAGCTGTAAGGAGAGCAGCGCGGCGTAGTCGCTTCCGAAGGAGTTGTACTCGACGTAGATCTGTCGGGTGAACACCGACAGCCGCATGATCGAGGGCGTTCCGAAGTCCGAGACCGCGTACAGCGCCGCGAGCAGCGACCCGGCGGCGATCGCCGGGCGGATCGCGGGCAGCGTCACGCGGCGGAACGACGCGAGGCGACCGTGGTTCAGCGTCCGCGCCGCCTCCAGGAGGGTGGTGTCGAACGAGAGCAGCGCGGCCCGCGTCGTCAGGTAGACGTACGGGTACGTGTACAGGGTGATGACGAGTATCGATCCGGGGAGCCCGTATATCTCCGGAATCCGCTCGATCCCGAGCGGCGAGAGTACCTCGTGGAACTCGCCGCGCGGCCCGAACGCGGAGACGAACGAGAACGCGCCGACGTAGCTGGGCACGACGAGCGGGAGCGCGGCCGTCACCGCCCAGAACCGCCGGAACGGGAGATCCGTCCGAGCGGTGAGGTACGCGAGGGGGACGCCGATCGCGATCGACAGCGCCGTGACGCCGACCATCAGGAGGAGGCTGTTGACGACGGTCTCGACGGTGCGGACGCTGAGGGTGAGGTCGACGGCGCGCGCGGGGTCGACGGTGACCGCCTCGATCACGAGCCACGCCAGCGGGAAGACGAGCGTCGCCGCGATCGCCGCACACAGCAGCGTCAGCCCCAGCGGTACTCGGTCCTCCCCGTCGGTCAGCCGGTCGCGGATCCGGGTTATCGGGCTCATGGTCGGGGACGCCTGTCGCTTGGTCGGAAGATGGACGCAACCGCCGTTAGAGGTTCCGATCCCGACGCGGGGACGGCTGACGTGGCGGCAGTCGACGTGGCAGCGGTCGACGCTGCGGCCCGAACGGCGGCGACCGCGCCGCCGCCGGGTGCGCTCCGACGGATATATTAGTTTAGGGTTGCCTAAAAACCACATGGAACTGACGCGGCGCGACGCGGCGGCGGCGCTGGCCGCCCTCGGCGCGAGCGGCGGGGTCGCGCTCGGCGCGAGGTTCGCCGCGGACCGCGGACACGACGCCGACGCCGGTGGCCCCGGAGATGATGAGACAGCGGAGAGCGCGCCGGCCGACGACGAGACGGTCCGCGATACCCTGACCGCCGTCGCGACGGTCGTCTACCCCGCCGACGTCTCCGGGATCGACGAGTTCGTCGACGGGTTTCTCGCCGGGCGGCTCGACGACACCGCGCACGCGACGGGGATTCGCGAGGCGGTCGCGGAGCTGAACCGGCTCGCCCGCTCGTGGCACGGCGACGCGGTCGCCGACCTCGACCCCGCGGACCGCGACCGGCACCTCAGGGAGATCGGCGCTGACACCGCCGAGGAGGACCCGGACGGAACGATCGCCGAGCGGGTCCGCTACTACGTCGTCAACGAACTGCTGCTCGCGTTCTACGCCTCTCCGACCGGCGGGGAACTCGTCGGAATCGAGAACCCGCAGGGGCACCCGGGCGGCGCGGAGAGCTACCGGCGAGGGCCGCGATGAGCGCGGGAGACGGGCCGGCGGGAAGTGCCGGCAACGCGGCCGCGATCGACCGGACGCCCGTCCCCGACGCGGACATCTGCGTCGTCGGCGCGGGCCCCGCCGGGGCGCTCGTCGCCGACCGGCTCGCGGGCGACCGCGAGGTCGTGATCCTCGACGCCGGGCCGCGGTTCGACCCCGCCGACCGGCTCGCGCGACAGGAGAAGGCGATCCGGCCGTCCTACGAACGGCCGGACGTCTGGGACGTAGGCGGCGCGCGCGACGCCTACGAGAACGCCGGGTCGACGGAGTGGAGCTACCCGCTGAACCACGCCCGCGTGAAGGGGATCGGCGGGTCGACGCTCCACTGGCAGGGGATGGTGATGCGGCTCCACGAGGGGGACTTCAACTCCGGGACCGAGCGCGGTGTCGGGCCGGACTGGCCGATAGATTACGCGGACCTGCGGCCCTACTACGCCGAGGCCGAGCGCGAGTTGGGCGTCGCGGGCGCGTCCGACAACCCCTACGCGCCGCCCCGCGAGGAGCCGCACCCGATGCCGGCGTTCGAGCCGTCCTACAGCGACTCGCTGTTCGCGGAGGCCTGCGAGGCGGTCGGGATCGACATGCACTCGGTGCCGAACGCGCGCAACTCCGAGGCGTACGACGGCCGGTCGCCCTGCGTCGGCTACGGCACCTGCCAGCCCGTCTGTCCCGCGGGCGCGAAGTACGACGCGACGGTCCACGTCGAGCGCGCCGAGGAGGCGGGCGCGACCGTGATCGACCGCGCGCCGGTCGAGCGGCTCGATCACGACGGCGACGACCGGGTGACGGCAGCCGTCTACGCGACACCCAACGGGGAGACGCACAGGCAGGAGGCGGACGCGTTCGTCGTCGCCGCCGGCGGCGTGGAGACGCCGCGGCTCCTCCTGCTTTCCGCGTCCGACCGCTATCCGGACGGACTCGCGAACGGGAGCGGCCACGTCGGCGAGTTCTTCATGGACCACCTGTTCGCGGGGGCGGGGGGGACGCTCGACGAGCCGACGCGACAGAACCACGTCGGCTTCTACACCAGCGCCTGCGACCAGTTCTACGACGAGGCCGACGAGACGCAGGCCCCGTTCAAGCTGGAGTTCTTCAACTACGCCGGCCCCTCGCCCGTGGAGTCGGCGCTGACGGGCGACGACTGGGGCGATCCCCTGCTGGAGCGTCTACGGGGCGAGTACGGGAACCACGTCGCGATGGGCGCGCTCGTCGAGCAGCTCCCCGACGCCGACAGCCGGATCACGCTCGCCGACGACCGGGTCGACGACCGCGGGAATCCGGTGCCGCGGGTCGAGTGGACCGTCGGCGACCGCGCGCTCGACACGATCGAACGGGCCAACGAGATCCAAGTCGAGGTCTTAGCGGAGCTCGGGGCCGACGTCGAGTGGGTGGCCGGCCCGGACGCCACCGGTCCCGCGTACCACCACATGGGAACGACGCGGATGAGCGACGACCCCGATCGGGGCGTCGTCGACGCCGACTGCCGGACCCACGACCTCGAGAACTGCTGGATCGCCTCCAGTTCCGTCTTCCCGACGAGCGGTGCGATGAACCCCACGCTCACCATCGCCGCGCTCGCGCTCCGCGTCGGCGACGACGTGGCCGGCTGGCTCTCGGAGAAAGCGTGACGGCTTGCCGCCATTTGTTTAGGTAAACCTAAAAAGTCAAGTGCGTGCGGGCGGAGTTCCGGGTAATGAGCGACTCAGCGCACGCGACGAACGGGTCCGCGGCCGCGGTAGCGGAGCGAGACGAGGACGAATCGGGAGCCGAGACGAGCGGCGACCGCGACGAGCCGTACACCTTCGACGACCTCAGCGTCGTGATGGGGACGTACAACGAGGAGGAGGCGATCGGAACGGTTCTCGAAGACATCGAGGAGGTCACCGACGGGAAGGCGGAGGTCGTCTGCGTCGACGGCTCCTCGGACCGAACCGCGGAGATCGCCCGCGAACACGGTGCGACGGTCATCGAGCAGGAGCCGCAGGGGTACGGCGTCGCGGTTCAGGAGGCGATCTTGACGCCCGACCGTCCCGTGGTCGTCACGACGGACTGCGACGACACCTACCCGATGGAGGCGCTCCCGGAGTTCCTCGCCGAGATCAACGACGGCGCGGATGTGGTGAGCGGCGACCGGCTCTATCACGGCGCGGCGGCGATGCCGGCGTTCAACCGGTTCGGCAACCACGCGTTCGCGGCGCTCGCCTCCCTCCTGATGGGCGAACGCGTCCACGACACCACCACCGGAATGCGCGCGTACCGCCGCGACGTGGTCGAGGAGATCGGCTGGACCGAGAACACCGGCCTCTCCGCCGAACTCCTCATCCGGCCGCTGATGCGCGGTTACGACGTCCGCGAGCGCCCGATCCGCTACGCCGAGCGCCTCGGCGAGACGAAGCTCGACCCGATCGGCGGCGGGGCCGCCATCGCGAAGTCGATCGTCACCGTCTGTCTCGAAGAGCGGCTGCGACGCTTCTGAGCGGCGGCGAACTCTTTTCAGGTAGCTCTGCTGCGGTGGCGCGCGCCTGCGAGCGGCCGCCACCGGCGGCCGCGAGGAGCCCGCGCGAGGGAGTCGTTGGCGGTCGGAGCGAAGCGATGACCGCCAGCGACGAGGCTGGGGAGGCGTGAGGCGCGGTCGCTGTGCGGGGCGGGACTCGAAGGGGCAGCCGTGAGACTGCCAGAGGCGATGTAAGTACCGGAAGGAGCGAACGAAGTGAGTGACTGAGGAACGCAGCGAGCGTCTGGCAGTCTCACAGCTGGGGCTTCGTCGATCCGCGTGGGAGAAGCAATCCCGGCGAAAGCGACCGTGTCGGAGCGAACCGCTGGCGCTTCACCAGTTACAGAGCCGGCCGCTTCGTATCGAGCGGCTGGGGCTTCGGCGATCGCGGAGTCGACAGCTTCGACACGACAAACCCCTCTAACGTACGGGTCTCAGTTCGTCTCGGCGACCGTCTCGAAGACGACCCACTCGGAGTGAACCCCCGACTCGTCGGGGAGGTACGTCCCCTCGCTCCCACACTCCGTGACGAGCCGACACACCGACCGCTCGGGCGGCCAGACGACCTCAACGCGATCGGAATCGAGCGTGCGGACGGTCGCCTCCTGCCGGTAGGTGAACGTCGAGCCGTCGGGGGCGACCAGCGTCACGGTGAGAATCGCGACGTCGCCCGCCGGATCGATCGACGCCGAGCCGTTCGGCGCGCCCGCCAACCGCATCCCGTCGGGGCCTATCGACCACTCGACGGCGAGCGGGTCGCCGGCGGCGGGATCGCGCACCGTGTACGTCGCCCGCCCCTCGCCGCGGCGCGTCTCGACCCGAACCCGAGCGCTGTCCACGCGCTCGGGGATCCCCACCGTCGTCTCGGCGTCCACCCGCGACCCGGAACGCACCTCGATCGGCTCCAGTTTCGGCGTGACGCGGTTGTTCGGGTCCGCGGTCCACGCCCCCCGGTAGCCGTAGCGGTAGTGGGTCCGGTTCGGGTAGGCGTCGAGGACCGCGAAGTCCTCGACCGGGTCGCGGTCGAGCGCGTACACCGCGTCGCCGTCGAGTCCCGGGCCGTTTCGGAGCCCCTGGAACGGGTGGGCGAGCCACTCGCCGTACGGCGTCGGGACAAACACCAGCGCGTCGGTGAACTCGGTCTCGTCGAACGGGGCGTAGGCGGCCTCGTGTTTGGTGTCGACCGCCGCGTTGCGCTCGACCGGCTCCGCGGCGGTCGCGACCGCAGCCCCGGACCCGACGACCAGCGCGGCGAGGAGGACGACCGCGACCGCGACGCGAGCGGTCCCCTCGGAGCCGGTCCGCGCCGCGATCCGGTCCCGAAGCCGCGGCAGCGACCGGGCTCCGGCCGCGACGGCGATCCCGCCGAACAGCGACAGCGGCACGAGCAGGTCGAAGTGATAGAACGGGCCGAACAGCGACGCGAGCCCGTCGGTCGGGTCCGACAGCGTCGCCAGCGCGTTGTTCGTCCCCCAGAAGAACAGGTTGCCGACGACGACGGAGGCGGCGACGCCGGCGACGAGGACGGCCGCGGTTCGGCGGAACGCGGGCGATCCGGGCAAGCCGGGCGAGCCGTCTCCATGGGCGGCGTCCGCGGCGAGGTCGACACCCGCATGCCACCGGCGGACCGCGACCGCGCCGCCGACGAACGCGAGCAGCGTCCCGACCGGTCCGGCCGCGGCCCACCTGGTCGCGAGCTCCCACAGCGCGTAGCCGTTCGATTCGAGCGCCAGCGCGGGCGTGTACTCGACCGAGTGCCCCAGAATGCGGCGCTCGCCGAAGCCGGGACCGTCCATCGGCGCGAACGCCTGATACGGGAAGGTGAGCGGGTCGCCCGTCACGCGGAGGTTATACGCGAGCGTGACGCCGACGAACAGCGTCCCGAAGATCGCCGTCAGCCCGTGTCTGCGGACCGGGTCGGGCAGCGACGGGAGAGACAGCCCCTCGGCCGCGACCGCCGACCCGACCCGCCACAGCGCGTGGGCGATGAACGGGGCCGCGAACAGCACCGCGGTGAACGGGCGCGCGAAGAAGGCGATCCCGATCGCGACGCCCGCGACCCCGGCGGCCGCGGTCGACCCGTCGCGGACGCTCCGGAGGTACGCGACCGCGAACAGGAGGTTGAAGAACGTCGTCGGCGCGTACGGGAGGAACGTCGCCCCCGTGAGGACCGCCATCGGCGACGCCGCGAACAGGACGGCCGCCGCGAGTCCGGCCCGCCGACCGGCGGTGGTCGCACCGAGCAGGTAGACGAGCGCGGCGTTACCGGCGGCGACCGCCGCGAGCGTCACCCGCGGCTCGTCGAACAGGGCCATGGAAATCGCGTACGTCGCCGACGGGACCGGGCTGTACTTCGGGTAGAGTCGCCCGCCGTCCTCGACGAAGAACCACGGGTGGACGGCGTCGGCGAGCGGCCCGGCGTGGAACTCCAGTTGGCCGCCTAAAAGCAGCGCGGCCTGCGTGAGGTAGACGCCCTCGTCGTGGTTCGCGGAGTGATGCGAGAACAGGGTGGCTGCGACCGCGAACGTGAGGAGTCCCGCCGCGAGCGAAACGCAGACCGCGGCGGCGGTCACCCGGTCAGCATGAGCGATCCGCTGGCGGAGCCGGGACGCGAACCGCGCGGGCGGAGACGGGGCGGAGCGGGACGACACGGGGCGAGACGCGTCAGATGTCGACGCCGGCCTCGCGCATGAGGTCGACGGTCGCCTCCAGGTCGGACAGCTCCGTCAGGTCGATGTCCGGCACGTCGAGTTCGTCGATCGTCGGGAGTCCGCCGATCGGCTCCACGTCGGGGATGAGCGGGTACTCGAACGTCGAGCGCGCGAAGTAGTCCTGCGCCTCCGCGGACAGCAGGTGCCGGATGAAGTTCCCGGCGAGGTCGACGTCCGAGGCGGTGTCGACGATCGCAGCGCCCGCGACGTTGAACACCGCGCCGGCGTCGCCCTCGGTGAAGGCGGTGTCTATCGTCGCCTCCGGGCTTCCGTCGAGGACGCGCTGGATGTAGTAGTGGTTCGTGAAGCCCGCGTCGACGGTCCCGTTCGCGATCTCCTCGCAGACGCGGAACTCGTCGTCGTAGGCCGTCGCGCCCGACTCGACGACCGCTTCGAGCCACTCGCGGGTGGTCTCGTCGCCCTCAAGGATCCGCATGGCGGTGACGAACGCCTGACAGGAGCCGTAGGAGGGGGCCCACGCGAGGTCGCCGTCGAACGCCTCGGGGAAGTCCATGACGTCACTGGGCACGTCGTCGTCGTCGTACTCGCTGCTGTCGTACGGGACCGTCCGGGCGCGCCCGGAGGTGCCGATCCACTGGTCGGTCCGGAACTCCTCGCGGACCAGTCCGCCGACATCGCTCGGGATCGCCTGCGTGCGGCCCTCACCGGCGAGCGCGCCGAGCGACCCGGCGTTGACGGAGTAGAACACGTCCGCCGGCGACCCCTCTCCCTCGTTGAGGATCGCGTTGACGTGGTCGGTGGAGTCGGCGTACCGAACGGTCAGGTCGAGGTCGGGGTACTGGTCGTCGATGTACCCGACGAGCGGGCCGACGAGGAACTCGTTTCGACCGGAGTACACCGTCAGTTCGCCCGAGAGGTCGGGCATCTCCGAGATTGGCGTGCCGCCCGGGAGACCGCGCCCCTCCCGGCCGGAACCGATCTGTCCGATGTTCGACTGTGAGTCACCGTCGGAGTCGTCGGTCGTCCCGTTACAGCCCGCGAGCCCGACCGCGCCGACCGCGGCGGCGCTCGCGAGGTAGCGTCTGCGGTTCATCTTCGTCTCGGCCTGATCGTGGTTCGTCATGTGTTTTAGGCTTACCTAAACAGTCTTAGTCGTGTCGGTTCAGTCGTCCGCGACCGCGGGCGTCCGGCTGACAGCGTCGAGGCAGTCGAGCCAGTCGCGCATGTACTCGCCGCAGTGGTTGAGGAACGCGCCGTTGTTCCACTCGGCGAAGTCGCCGTCCGCGAGTGCGTCCGCCATCTCGGCGAACACGGCCGCGTACGAGTCGGCGTCGTCGCCGACCTCGTCGATCACCTCCCAAACGTGTTCGTTCAGCTCTAACCCCGCCACCTCGTTCGCGAGGTCGTCGAACGTCGAGCGCGGAGCCTTGTTGTGCTCGCAGAGGGGGCCGCCGTTGTAGATCCGCCCGCCCAGCACGTCGCAGGCGCGCTTCAGGAACAGCCCCGACCAAATGTCGTCGAACCGCCCCACGTCCCACTCGTTGTCATCCATCGGCAGCTGGTAGAACGCCGGGATCACCTCGCGGCGGAACGCGAGGTTCATCGAGCAGACGGTGAGGTAGTCCCCGCGCCCGGCGACGAAGTCGCGCTCGAAGTCGTCGGCGGTCGTGCGGGTCTGCGCCTGTCCCTCCAGGTCGCCGTCCATCAGGATCCGGACGGCGTCGAGGTCGGGGACGTTCGTCCACAGCCCCTGCGAGGCGACGACTTCGCCGGACTCGACCGCGACCGAGTCCGTCTCGACCGTCTCGTCCATCGCGGAGTACGGGTATCCGCGGGGGTAGAGCCCGTGTTCGTCGGCGTTCTGGTAGAGGACGTTGACCCAGTTCTCGTCGGAGCGCACGCGCTCGACCTCGCCGCCGAACGCGAGGTTCTCCATGTGGCGGCCGAAGTAGTCCTCGTCGTCGTGCGGGAGCGTGTCGTCGTCGATGAAGATCCCGTAGTCGAACGACTCGTCGGCCCACATGTAGAGGAGCCCGAAGCTCGTCTCGGCGTGGCTCGCGGCCGGGACGACGTGGCCGTACGCCGCCGCGTCGTTGGCCTCGTACCACTCCTCGCGGCGGGTGCCGTCGAACACCTCGCCGGAGACGCCCAACTCGTCGAGCATGGCGCGCATCTCCGCGACATCACAGAAGTCCTCGGTGACTAAGACGAAGTGGAGCCGCGAGAGGTCGAACCCGTGTTCGCGGGCGTTCTCGACGTACGCGCGGAGGCACTCGTACTCCCGGATCGTCGGGACGATCACGCAGATGTCCGGGCCGTCGCGATCCGAAGTGGTCGCATCCATGTCCGATGATTTTTAGGCCAACCTAAAAAGTTAGCGGTCCGCCGCCGGCCGCGTCGCGGCCGCGTCCGGGTCCCGCTCCGACTCGTCCGGAGCGCGGAGCGCCGAGAGGTCGAACGCGGCCGCGACGAGTCCGCCGCCCGCGAGCGTGACGGCGTTTTTCAGCGCGTGGTCGAGCGCCGCCGCGGCGAGCGCGGTCTCGGCCGGAATCGGCGTGGTCGCGACGACGATCCCGGTGAACGCCGCCTCGTAGAGGCCGATCCCGCCCTGCGAGAGCGGCAACACCTTCGCGAGGTTCCCGGCCGAGACGGCGAGCGTGCCGACGACGAACAGCGTCGCGGGGTCGATCCCGCCGCCGAAACCGCCCACGAGCGCCGCGAGGACGAGCACCGCGGTCAGGGCGTCCGCCGCCCAGACGACGCCGCTCGCGAGCGACACCCGGGCGACCGCGCCCGCGTCGGCGGCAACGACCCGGACAGCGGCACCGAACCGGACCGCAGCGTCGACGGCTCCCGAGAGTCGGGAGCCGATTGCGCGCTCGCGGAGAGCCGGACCGAACCGACGGTCGCCGCGAGCGACCGCGACGACGGCGACGGAGAGCGCCGCGGCCGCGAGCGCGGTGCCGGCGGCGGCCGCGACCGCCCGTCCCGACCCGTCGGCCGCGACGGCCCGGCCGTCGACGAGGAGGACCGCGAGCGCGGTGCCGCCGAGCGCGCCGAGCGCGACCAGATCGAAGGCGCGCTCGACCGCCAGCGACGCGACGCCGGTCGGGTACGGGACCTCGCGCCGGCGCTTCAGGAGGTACGCGCGGACTCCGTCGCCCGCCCGCGCAGGGACGATCAGGTTCGCGGTCTGGCTCGCGAACACGGTCGCCGTGAGGAAGCCGGTCCGACAGCGGTGTCCCATCGGCGCGAGGACATCGGCATACCGGCGGCCCCGAACCGGCCACGACAGCAGGTAGACGACGAGCGCCGCGAGGAGCAGTCGCGGGTCCGCGGCGGCCGCGGCCCCGACGACGGCCCCGACGTCGAGTGTCCGCGCCAGCACCACGCCGCCGAGGGCGAGGACGAGGACCGTCCCCGCGACCGTCAGCGATCCCCGAGGGAGGCGCTCTCGGGTCCCGGAGAGCCGCTCGCGGAGCCGAGCGAGGGCGACGCGCGGATTCATCATTTGTTTAGGTCGCCCTAAAGAATATAACGCTGGCGGTTCGGAGAGCCGATTGTCGGGCCGATTTCGCCGGTATCCCGGCGTAACACGTTTGCTGGTCGGAGGCGAACGACATGTCATGAACGCGAGCGAAACGGCCGCCGATGACGGAGTTCGGATGTGGCTCGTCGAGCGCACGTACTCCGACGACGAGCAGAACATAGTGATCCTCACGTACGCGACGCCGGACGGCGAGCGCTACTTCCGCAAGGAGCGGGCGCTCACCTCCTTCTCCGACGTGCGCGACACCACGGCCGCCGTCGACGCCGCCCCCGACAACGTCGGCCGCGTCGACGACCCCGACGACCGCGAGCGGTACGCCGCGGAGGCGACGCGGATGGCAAACGCGCACGACCCCGACGACATCATCTGACTGACGGCCGACGCGGACTAGCGGGCGACCCATACACCCTTTTCACCGCCCGTCCACAACCTCCGCCCGATGCGTGCCACCCTCGAAACGCTCGGGATCACCCTCCTCGTCGGCGCTGTACAGGCCGCGCTCGGCGGCGTCGGTCTCGCGGGGCTGTTCGCGCTGTCGACCCCGCTGTCCGTCGCCCCGTGGACGCTCGTCACCAGCGTGTACGCGCACGGCTCCGTCGGCCACCTGCTGGCGAACGCCCTCGCGCTGCTGCTCGTGGGTCCGCTCGTCGAACGCCGGACGACCCGCGCCCGCTTCCACGCGTTCGTCGTGACCACCGGCACGCTCGCGGGCGTCGCACAGGTGACCGTCGGCGGCCTGCTCGGTCCCCCGGCCGCCGTGTTGGGGATCAGCGGCGCGGTCTTCGCGCTCGGCGGCTACCTGCTCGCCGGCAACGTCGTGAGCGCGACGCTGTTCGACCGGTTGCGGCTCTCGCCGCGGGTCCAGTTCCTCCTGTTCGGGCTCGTCGCCGTCGCCCTCACCGCGACGACGGCCGCGCCGGGCGTCGCGCTGATCGCACACGCGACCGGCGCGTTCTGCGGGCTCGCCGCCGGTCGCGTCGGACTCCTCGACGCGCGGTGAGTCGTTTACGAGTCGCGTCGCTGCTCGGCACGTGAAAAAAACGAAAGGGGTGAAAGAGAAACGCCCTAGCGCTCAGTCTTCGAGAACGATCTCGATGCTGACGTCGTTCGGCACTTGGACGCGCATGAGCTGGCGGAGCGCGCGTTCGTCGGCGTCGATGTCGATCAGACGCTTGTGGACGCGCATCTCCCAGTGCTCCCACGTCGCCGTCCCCTCACCGTCCGGGGACTTTCGCGACGGGATCTCGAGCGTCTTCGTCGGCAGCGGGATCGGGCCCGACAGGGCGACTCCCGTCGAGTCCGCGATCTCGCGGACGTCGTCGCAGATGTCGTCGAGGTCCTCGGGGCTCGTGCCGGCGAGGCGGACGCGTGCCTGCTGCATCGATTATCGCTCGTTGACTTCCAGCACCTTGCCGGCCGCGATGGTCTGGCCCATGTCGCGGATGGCGAAGCTGCCGAGTTCCGGAATCTCGCCGGACGGCTCGATGCTGAGCGGCTTTTGCGGGCGCACGGTGACGACCGCGGCGTCGCCGGACTTGATGAAGTCCGGGTTCTCCTCGGCGACCTCACCGGACGAGGGGTCGATCTTCTGATCGATGGACTCGATCGTACAGGCGACCTGCGCCGTGTGGGCGTGGAAGACCGGAGTGTAGCCGGCCGTGATGACCGACGGGTGCTGCATGACGACGACCTGCGCCTTGAACGTCTCGGCGACGCTCGGCGGGTCGTCGGCCGGACCACAGACGTCGCCGCGGCGGATGTCGTCCTTACCGATGCCGCGGACGTTGAACCCGACGTTGTCGCCCGGCTCGGCCTTGGGCACCTCCTCGTGGTGCATCTCGACCGTCTTCACCTCGCCGCCCACGTCGGACGGCTGGAAGGAGACGTTGTCGCCGGTGTTGAGGATGCCGGTCTCGACGCGTCCCACGGGGACGGTCCCGATACCGGAGATGGTGTAAACGTCCTGAATGGGGAGTCGAAGCGGCGCGTCCGTCGGCGGCTCCGTCTCGGGCAGGTCGTTGAGGGCCTCCAGCAGGGTCGGCCCGTCGTACCAGGGCGTGTTCTCGGACTCCTCGGCGACGTTGTCGCCGTCGAACGCGGAGATCGGGATGAACTTCGCGTTGTCCGTCTGGAAGCGGACCTGCTTGAGGAGCTCCTTGACCTCCTCGACGACTTCGTTGAACTTGGACTCGTCGTGGTCGACGAGATCCATCTTGTTGACGCCGATGATGAGCTCGTCGATGCCCAGCGTGCGGGCGAGGAAGACGTGCTCTCGGGTCTGGGGCGCGACGCCGTCGTCGGCCGCGACGACGAGCACCGCGTTGTCGGCCTGCGAGGCACCCGTGATCATGTTCTTCACGAAGTCACGGTGGCCCGGACAGTCGACGATGGTGAAGTAGTACTTGTCCGTGTCGAACTCCTGATGGGCGATGTCGATCGTGACGCCGCGCTCGCGCTCCTCGGCGAGGTTGTCCATCACGTAGGCGAACTCGAAGCCGCCCTTGCCCTTCTCTTCGGCTTCCTCGCGGTGCTGCTCGATTACGTGCTCGGGGACGCTCCCCGTCTCGAAGAGGAGGCGACCCACGAGCGTACTCTTGCCGTGGTCGACGTGGCCGATGATGGCCAGATTCTGGTGCGGTTTGTCACTCATGGGGTAATCACGCGCTAAGGCGCTCTGTGAGTAAGTTTCGGTTGATTCCACTAAAACGGTTTCGATACGGACCACAGACTATCTCCCCGCCGTCCGGCGATTCTCGACAACGCGGCGCACGGCACAGAGCCGCACGGCGACAGTCGGGAACGCGGACGACCGGCCGAACGGGGCGTCGCACGCGACCCGGAGCCAACTACTCCAGCCGCCCCACGTCGCCCAGCACCGCGCTCGCGGTCTCGGGGCCGCCCGCGCCGCGACCGGAGATGTTGAGCCGGCCGGCGTGGGAGGTCTCGATCTGGACGATGTTCTGGGTGCCAGAGACCGCGAGCGTCCCGTTCTCGGGAACGAGCCGCGGTGCGACCCGAACCGTGTCGCCGGTCGCCTCGCCGATCAGCCGCACCGTCCGCCCGTCCTCGGCCGCGAGCCGGAGCGCGGAGCCGGGCACGTCGCGGATGCCCTCCACGTCCGCGTCGTCGAGCGTGAACTCCCGCGCGTCCGCCGGGTCGTCGGCCGCGCCGAACGAGAGCACGTTCGCGAGGATGACGCATTTGAGCGCCGCGTCGGTGCCGTCCACGTCGAAGGAAGGGTCCGCCTCGGCGACACCGAGGTCCTGCGCCTCCGCGAGCACGTGGTCGTAGTCGAGCCCCTCCGCGGCCATCCGCGTGAGGATGAAGTTCGCCGTCCCGTTGAGCACGCCGCGGACCGCGGTAACGTGGCCCGGCTCGATGTCCTCGACGGTCGAGACCGCGGGGATCGCGCCGCCGACCGTCGCCTCGAACCGGATCTCGCCGTCGCTGCCGTCGACGGCCGCCCGGAGGTCACCGAACCGCTCCGCGACCGGGCCCTTGTTCGCGAGCACTGCGTGGCGGTCGCGCTCCAGCGCGCGAGTCACGTGCGAGAAGCCGGGTTCGGCGTCGTCGAGCGTCGTCGGCGTCGCCTCGACGAGGACGTCGTAGTCGGCCGCGAGCGCGTCGTCGGGGTTGTCGTCGCCGACGATCCCGCGTTCCGCCTTCCGTGCGACGACGGCATCCGCGTCGACACCGACGCCATCGCCGCCCGTACCGGCCGCCCCGCCCTCCCTGTCCGCGACGACCGCGCTCGACGAGTCCGCGACAGCGACGACCTCGTGGCCGTACCCGCCCGCGAGTTCGACGACCGAGCGCCCGACCGCGCCCGCGCCGATCACGGCGAGTCTCACGCCTCCACCCCCGTGAGCGGCTCGACGACGCGGAGTTCCTTCTCCGCGGCGAGGTCGCGAACCGCCGCGAGCGCCGCGTCCGTCTCGCCCGCCCGGGCTTCGAGCCGGAGGCGCGCGCTCGACACCTCCTCGGTCCCCTGCGGCGCTGCCAGCGAGACGTCGGCGACGGAGGCCGACTCGCAGGCCTCGATCCGCGAGAGCGTGTCCGAGAGGTCCGTGTCGATGAGGTGCCCGAACAGGAGGATCGTCACCTCCTCGGCGTACCGCTCCGTCCCGGCCTGCATCACGTTCACGCCCTCGCTGCGGAGGGCGTCGACGATCTCCTCGAACCGCTCCGGCGTCGCCTCGAAGTCGACCTCGACCGGGATCCGACCGCGCGGGGTCTTGTTCCCGCGCTCGTGGTAGATCGACAGGAGGTTCCCGCCGTTGTCCGCGATCGGCTGGAGCGCGGCGAGCAGCTGGCCCGGCTCGTCGACGAGCTCCAGCCGGACCGTGTGGGTCGAGGGCGTCGCGGCCGCGTGGCCGCCGTCGGGGGAGGGATCTGAGTCCGCGTCGGCGTCGACCCCGTCGGCCCCGTCGGGCGCGGCCTCGGGAGCCCCGTCGCGACCGTCGCTCACGCCGCCACCCCCGCCACTCCGGCGCGAACGGTTCGGTCGCGGGTCGGCGTGCGCGGACACGTTCCTGTCCCCGACGTGGAGCGATCGCTCGGTGGCTCCGCCGCGGCGCGCCAGAGGGGAGTCGTGCCCGTCTGCATACCCGAACTGAGTCGGACGATCGGGTATAAGCCTTCGGCGGGGGCAGGCGTTGCCTCGCCGCCGCGGTTGTCAACGTACACCACGGAATCGGGCGTCCGTCCCCGGACGGAGGGAGCCACCCACACAGTTATTTGGGGCCGGGACCGACGGCGGGGCGTGCGTTACCCTCCACGCGGTCCGCCGAGTGTCGACACGCGATCCGCCGCGCTGCGTCGCAGTCCGTCGAATCGCCGTTCACCGAATCGTCGCCCGTCAAATCGAGGTCGTCGGTCCGCGTGAGCGACGGTGGCCTCTCGATAAACGGTCCGAAGACGCTCAGGGGCGCGGTCGCCGTGCTGCTCATCGGTCTCGCGGTGACCGGCTACGGCGCGTACGACTACGCCCAGCAGTCGAACGCCGTCGACGACGCCGTCGAGGTGGACGCCACGATCACCGAACTCGACGTGGAGTCGACGTCGAGCGGCAGCAGCCCGGGCGTGGACTACCGCCCGACGGTCCGGTTCACCTACGAGTACGGTGGCACCGAGTACGCGGGCACGAACCTGTTCCCGTCGGCGATCAGGTCGAACTACGACACCGAGTCGGCGGCTCGCGAGGTCCTCGACGGCTACGCCGTCGGCGAGCCCGCCACCGCCTACGTCGACCCGTCGGACCCCGACGGGGCGTTCCTGCGATCCCAGACGTCGAACGCCCCGCTCGTCGCGGTCGTGATCGGTCTGCTGTTCGCGTTCGTCGGCGGGCGGTCGACGCTCCGGCGCGTCCGCGGGTGACGAGACCGGCGAGAGAACAGGGTCGTCGCTGACGGCGAGAGCTGTCGGAAGCGAGAGCCGCTAAACGAGAGCTTCGCAGAAGCAAGACCGCAGAAAGCCGCACACCACGAACCGCGTCGTCGACTTAGAAGTAGTCGATCGACTGCGGCAGTTCGAGCTTCATGCCCTTGCGCTCGCGGATCTCCATGATCTTCTCGCGCTGGAGGTTGTCGACGAGCACGCGGAAGCCCGCGTTCTCGGTGTTCCACGAGGCGCGGCCCTCGGTGGCCGAGCGGATGTCGGAGGAGAACCCGATCATCTCCTCGACGGGCGCGATGCCCTCGACGACCATGAGGTCACCCTCCTGGTACATGTCGTCGACGCGGCCGCGACGACCCTGAATCTCGCCGGACGCCGCGCCCATGTGCTCGGAGGGCACGTCGATCCGGACGTCCTGGATCGGCTCCAGCAGGCGGACCTCGCCGTCGATCAGCGCGCGGTGGACAGCGTCGCGGACCGCGGGGATGACCTGCGCGGGACCGCGGTGGATGGTGTCCTCGTGGAGCTTCGCGTCGTGGAGGCGGAACAGCGACCCCTGGACCGGCTCGGCGGCCAGCGGGCCGTCGTCGAGCGCTTCCTGAAGCCCCTCTAAGACCAGCTCCATCGTCTCGTTGAGGTGCTGGATACCTTTCGTGTCGTCGATGAGGATGTTCGTCCGGTGGATGTCCTCGACGTTCTGGGAGGTGTCCTTGTCCATGCCGGCCTCCTGCAGCGCCTCGCGGCGCTCCAGTTCGGGCATGTCCATCGAGACCTCGCCGAGCTGGATGGCGTCGACGATCTCCTGGTCCATCGGCTCGACGGTGATGTAGAACTTGTTGTGGCGGTTCGGCGACTGCCCCTCGACCTCGCGCGAGGACTCCTGGGGCTGCTCGCGGAACACAACGATCGGTTCGCCGGTGATGACCGGGATCCCCTGGTTGTCGCGGATCCGCTGGGTGATCACTTCGAGGTGAAGCTCACCCTGCCCGCTGATGAGGTGTTCGCCGGTGTCCTCGTTGATCTCGATCTGGATCGTCGGGTCCTCCTTGGCGACCTGCTGGAGCGTCTCGATGAGCTTCGGCAGGTCGTCCATGTTCTGGGCCTCGACGGACTTCGTGATGACCGGCTCGGAGATGTGCTCGATCGACTCGAACGGCGTCATCTCCACGGAGGAGACGGTCGAGCCGGCGATGGCGTCACGCAGCCCCGTGACCGACGCGATGTTCCCCGCCGGGACGCGGTCCACCTCCTCGCGTTCGGACCCCATGAAGAGGCCGACGCTCTGGATGCGGTTCTTGCCCGCCGTGCCGGAGACGTACAGCTCCTGACCCTTCTCCAGCGTGCCGGAGAAGACGCGGCCCGTCGCGATCTCGCCCGCGTGCGGGTCCATCGAGATGTCGGTGACCATGAAGACGACCTCGCCGTCCTCGTTGACCATCCGCATCGTGTCTGCCAGCTCGGACTCGGAGTCGCCACGCCAGATGCGCGGGACACGACGGGGCTGGGCGTCGACCGGGTTCGGGAAGTGCTCGCAGACCATGTCGAGCACGACGTCCGACAGCGGCGTCCGCTCGTGAAGCTCCTGCCGCTTGTCGTTCTGCTCTAACTCCATGATGTCGCCGAAGTCCATGCCGGTCCGCTGCATCGACGGCATCGAGACGCCCCACTTGTACAGCGCGGAGCCGAACCCGACCGTGCCGTCCTCGACGGAGACGGTCCAGTCCTCGGGGATGTCGTCCATGTTCTCGGCCATCCCGCGGATAAGCTCGTTGACGTCGGCGATGACGGACATCAGCCGCTCTTGCATCTCTTGGGGCCCCTCTTGGAGCTCCGAGATGAGGCGGTCGACCTTGTTGATGAAAAGCGCCGGCTTCACGCCCTCGCGGAGCGCCTGCCGGAGCACCGTCTCGGTCTGCGGCATCGCGCCCTCGACGGCGTCGACGACCACCAGCGCGCCGTCGACCGCGCGCATCGCGCGGGTGACGTCGCCCCCGAAGTCCACGTGGCCCGGGGTGTCGATGAGGTTGATGAGGTGGTTGGTATCCTCGTACTCGTGGGTCATCGAGACGTTCGCCGCGTCGATGGTGATACCGCGCTCCTGCTCGTCCTCCTTCGTGTCCATCGCGAGCTGCTCGCCCGCGGTGTCCTGCGAGATCATGCCGGCACCGGCCAGCAGATTGTCGGAGAGCGTCGTCTTGCCGTGGTCGACGTGGGCGGCGATGGCGATGTTCCGGATGTTCTCCGGGGTGTCCATCAGCCGTTCACACTCTTGAACGATCTTCTTGCGTCGGCCCATTATACCGACAATTACCGAAAGCAGGGTCAAAAGGGTAGTGTTTCGTCGCGGCCGTTTCGCCGGGGATCACCCCCGATCCCCGCCGATTTCGTGTCGACGGGTGTCACGGAACGTCGACTCTGCGGTCCCGACCGGAGGCCAGCGGACGGTCGCAAGCATCGGGGCGGTTTTAAGTCCCGACTCGGGAAACGGGAGGTATGAACGAGACGCTCTCTCAGATCGTCGACAGCGGCGTCGTCGCGGTGTTACGCGGGGTCCCGGCCGACCAGCTCATCGAGATCACCGAGGCGCTACGCGAGGGCGGGGTCACCGCCGTGGAGATCACCGCCGACACGCCGGACGTGGCAGAGAAGCTCGGCGAGGTCGCCGGCTCCTTCGACGACGAGGTCGTCGTCGGCACCGGGACGGTCCTCGACAGCGAGACCGCCCGGGCCACGCTGATGGCGGGCGCGGAGTTCGTCGTCTCGCCGAGCCTCCACGAGGACGTGATCGAGACGTGCAACCGCTACGGTGCCGTCACCGCGCCGGGCGTGATGACGCCGACGGAAGCGATCCGCGGCTACGAGGCCGGTGCCGACTTCGTGAAGGTGTTCCCCGCGAAGACCGTCGGCCCGGACCACCTCGGCGCGATGAAGGGGCCGCTCGGACAGATCCCGATGATGCCGACCGGTGGCGTCAGCCCGGACAACGCCGGGGCGTACGTCGACGCGGGCGCGTTCGCGGTCGGCGCGGGCGGCGCGCTCGTCGACTACGACGCCGCCGAGCGCGGCGACTACGAGGTGATCACCGAGACCGCCCGGGAGTTCACGCGGGTGGTCGAGGAGGCCCGCGGGGACGACTGAAACGGCTCCCGTCCCCTTTTCCGAACGCGCGGTGTACCGTCGACGATGCTCGTCGTACACGCGGCGTTCCCGATCGACCCGGACCGGATCGACGAAGCGCTCGACCACGCCGAAACCCTCGTCGCGGAGTCGAACCGCGAGGACGGCGTGATCGACTACAGGGCAGCGAGAGACGTCGAAGACGGGGCGATGCTCCGCTTCTTCGAGCGGTACGAGGACGCCGAGGCGTTCGAGTCGCACTCGCGGACGGACCACTTCGAGGCGTTCGAGGCGGCCCTCCCCGACCTGCTCGCCGGGGAGCCGGAGGTGTGGCAGTTCGAGGTGGAGTCGGCCGCACAGCTCGACCTCTAAGGCGGGCCCGCGCGGACCGCGGCCGGACCCGCCCGGTCTTCACATGAAGTCCGCGATGCCGGACTGCTTGTTCGTGTCGTCCTCGAAGATCGATTCGAGCGACTGGTCTAACACCTTCAGCCGCTGTTTCGTGTAGGGGCGACAGCCGAACCGCTCCGCCACCTCGATGGCGGTGTCGACGTACTTGCTTACCGACCCCTCGTGGACCGTGAGGTTCACGCGCCCGCCGCACTCGCGGCACTCGCCCGTCAGGGGCATCCGGCGGTACTTCTCGCCGCAGTCGAGACAGCGGGTCTCCTGCCGCGAGAAGGCCCGGAGGTTCCCGATGATGTCCGGCAGGAAGTGGTACTCGATCACGCGCTCGGCCACGTCCGTCTCGTCGACCGCGCGCAGCTTCCGTGCCAGCTCCAGCTGCGCGTCCATCTTCTCCATCATGTCGCCGAGCGTCTTGTACGCCGAGAGATCCGGTCCCATCGCGATGTCGGTCGTGTCGTGAGTGTGGTTGAACCCGTGGTACTCCTCGTCGGTGCCGAGCGTGTCCTCGCCGAGTTGGATCAGGTCCTCGACCGTCTCCGGGTCGGCCATCTCCGTCGTCGCCTCGTAGAACTCTCGCGGGTACTCCCGCGCGATGTCTATGTTGTGCGCCTCGTCGTCGATCTCCGAGGGGTCGATCCGCGAGGACATCACCAAGGGCGCATCCATCCGCCCGCCGCGCTGGTCGGGGAGAAACTCCTTCGAGAAGTTGAGAAGTCCGTCCATGAGGAGCATCACGCAGTCCTCGTCACCATCACAATTCCGACGTTTCGCAGCGTGAAAGTACGGATGAGCGTATCCCACCGCCGCCGAGGTGAAACCTACCACTCTTCCGACAGTTGCGGCGCTCGTGTGGGGGGCCATCCCGAAGACGAGCTCGCCGACGAGGTCGTCGCGCTCGTTTACCTCGTAGAAGCGGTCGAGTCCGTAGAACTGCTCCAAGAGGTCGTCGACGAAGTCCGCGGTCTTCAGCATGTGTTCGGCCGCGCCGTCCGAGAGGACGATGTCCTGAACGCGCAGTTCGACGACCTGGTCGTCGTGGCGCAGCGGCTCGCCGTCAATGTCCGTCTCGTAGCCGAGTTCGCGGAAGTGGTCCGCGGTGACGTCGAGCTCCTCGGGCTTGACCGCCGTCACGGGGAGGTCGGTCATGTCGTACCGGACCGTCCCGTCCTTGAACGAGGTGACGCCGTTCTTCGCCCGGAGGACGCCCTTCTCGATCGGCTCCGGGGTCTTGTTCCGCGAGGTGAGCCCCTGAACCCCTTTGAGGATCTCGAAGGCGGACTCGCGCTCGCCGACGGTCTCTAACGCGGAGCGGTACGCGTCGTTGACGTCGACCTCCTGGTAGGTCGCGGCGGTCACCTCCCACTCGCAGTTCGGGCACTCGACCCGGCCGGCCTCGTCCGGCTCGCAGACTGTCCCGCAGTCGCCGCACTCGTAGTGCGGCTCCGTGTGCGTCTCGCAGTCGGGACACAGGGCGGCGTAGGTGTGCTCACCGCAGTCGGGACAGACCCGGTCGGAGACCTCCAAGTCGTGCCGCCCGCGGTGGCCGGTGTCGTCCATCACGTTCGCCGCCTCGGCGACGTCGCGCTGGGGACCGCCCGCCTCGTTGATCGGGAACAAGGTGTGGACCGCGGGCGAGAGGTCGCGGCTCTCCGACTTCTCGGGGCGACCCATCCGGTTGCCGATCCGGGTCGGGGCGCGCTCGCGCACCTCGAAGGGGGCGACCTCGTTGACGGCGTGGATCGCGTTCTCGCCGTCGGCGTAGCCGCGGGCCGCAGCCGAGAGATCCTCGTCGCCCCACTCCTTCCGCAGTCCGTCGTCGACCCCGAGCGACCGCGCGAGCGGACGCCACGTCGGGATCCGGAGCGCGTCCGGGGTCGCCGCGTGTTCGACCAGCAGCGATTCCAGCGCGTCCTGAACCGGGTCGGTGCGCTCGACGGCGAGAACGCCCCCGACGACGTCGCCCGCGGCGACCGCGTCGGCGAGTGCCGCGAACGCGTCGACCGACACGTCGTGCCAGAGGTAGGTGTACTCGGGGTGGAGCGGGCAGTCGTACTCGTCCGCCCACGCGAGCGCCCGGTCGACGGTCGGGTGTTCGAGGTCGACGTGGGGGTCGTCGCGCATGGCGCGGACGTCCGCGCCGGCCGCCTCGAACTCCTGAACCCACCACTCGGGGGCGTACGACGCGGGCGCGAGCGGGTGGTTGTTCTCGACGAACTCCCCGTAGTTGACGAGGTACTCGCCCAAGTCGAGCACCTTCTCGATCCCGTTGCGGACCTCCTTGGCCTCCTCGGGGTCGTCGATCCGGCGGACCTCGCCGTTCGCGAGCCGAACGGTCGGGCCCTCGATGGAGTCGACGGGGACGACGCCGTGGGCCTTCCCGGGGCGCTCGGTCTTGATCTGCGTCCCGGCCGCCAAGAAGTCGTCGACGATGTGCATCGTCGCGGGGTGGACGCCGCCCGTCGCGAACCCGTGGTTGCGCGCGCGACCGTACCGCAGTCGGAACCCGCCGGCCTCGCTCGGATGTGTGAACACGGGGCGGCCCGCGATGAGGTCGCGGAGGAACTTCTGGGAGGGGTCGGCCCGGACCGGTCCGGCCGGCTCGTCCGCGTTCGAGCCGTCCCCCTCCGCGTCGTTCTCGGCGTCGCCGTCGCTCTCCGCGGACTCGTCCTCGGCGTCTTCCGCCGCGTCGCCGTCGCCGGCCCCGTCCTTCCCGATCGTCCCGTCGATCAGGTCCTGGAGCCACGGCCAGTCGACCTCCTCCAGATCGCGGGTATACCGCTGGATCTTCGGGGCCTTCAGCGCGATCCCCTCGGCGGCGACGAGGCACATCCCGCCGCGCGCGGAGTTGGTGTCGACGCGTTCCAGGTCGCGGAACCCGGAGACCTCCTCGTCGCTCGTCGCCTCCCCGTCGAGCATGATCGGGATGTGCTTCGCGATGAACTTCGACTCCTTGTCCTTCGGCGTGTACTGGAGCCCCGTCTCCTTGTCGTAGAGGGCGATCTCCTCGGCGTAGCGCTCGACCTCGGCGTCGCGGGGCTTGTACTCGTCGACGCCGAGTAGCGATCGGGCGTAGTCGGCGACGAGCACGGACAGCGCCTGCGCGGTCCCGCCCGCGGAGCGGATCGGGCCGGCGTAGTAGACGTTGACGAACTCGGTGCCGTCGTCGTTCTCCAACAGCTCGACGCGGTCAATCCCCTCGATCGGCGCGGCGACGACACCCTCGGTGAGCAGCGCGACCGCGGTCCGAACGGCCCCCTCGATCTTCCCCTCTCGGGAGTCGTAGTCGCCGACGCTGCCGTCGACGAAGTCGGTAACCAGCTCTAGGGCGGCCTCCTCGCGCGACATCTCTCCCTCCAAGTCGCGGACGCGCTCGGCGACCCCGTCGATCCCGAGGATGTTCTCGACGCGGTCGGCCATGTCGCGCGCGACCGGGATCTCGATCTCCGGCTCCGGGTCGTGGCCCTGCTCTTTGGCCGTTTCCGCGACTTCCCACGCCTCGTCGAGGCGCTCCTCGATCTGCGCGAAGTAGCGCTCGTCGTCCGGTCTCATCGGGCGTCGACCGCGGAGGCCGTGCGCGCGCTCCGGGTCACAGCCACAGGTCGAGGTCCGTGGCTTCGTCGTGCGAGCGTTCGAGCGGCTCGGCGAACGCGCGCAGGTGACACTCGCCGGCCCAGACCGTCGCCGAGTCGAGGTGCCCCGCGAGCGCCTGCCCGCTCGGCCGCGAGAGCACGACGTGGGTGTGCGCGAACACGTCGCCCTCCAGAAGTGAGACGTTGCCCACGCAGGCCGCGACCTCCAGCGGCTCGTCGAAGGTGACCGACCGGTACTCGGTGTCCTCCTGGTCGTAGAACCAGACGTCCGCGTCTTGGACCGCGCCGAGCGCCGTGAACCAGCCGGCCTCGACGTCCTCCTCGCGGGCCAGCGACTCGATCTCCTCGCGCCAGTCGGCACCCGTCTCGAACCGCGCGACGTACTCCGCCGTGGGTTCGACCTCGCGATGGTACATAGAGCGCCTCAACGAGTGCCGGGGGCAAAAAGGCTTCAGTCGGCCACATCTCGATCGAGTCGTACATTCGATATAGCGAAATATGATTTACTCCGTCATCGATCGACGACAAGTCAGAATCGACCACGGCGACAGAAAATCGCCGAGAGGCAGACTAAAAGACCGATATTCGGCCGGTAGAGATGTGACTTAAAGCCTGAGAAAAGCGGAGAAGGGGCCGTCCGCGGTCGACCGGCTCAGAACGGGGCCTGCGGGCCTTCGTCGTCGCCGCCGTCGTCGGTCGTCTCCCCGGGGAAGGAGGGCGACATCCCGCCGCTGCTCGTTCCGCCGAGGTCGCCGTCGGCACCCGCGGCCGCGCCGGTGTCGGCGTGGACCGTCTCGATCTCGGGGATCTCCTTGACCATCCGGGACTTGATCGCCTGGATCGTCATCGGGGAGATACCGCAGCCGGAACAGGCTCCGCCGAGCTGGACCGTCACCTCGCCCTTCTCGCGGTCGAGGTGGGCGATGGCGGCGCTGCCGCCGTGCATCTGGATCTGCGGGAAGTTACGCCGCAGGAAGTTCGTGATCCGCTCGCGGAGGTCGTTGTCCGCGTCAGTCGCGTCCGTGCTCATGCCTGCGAGTTGGCGGTCGGCGTGCTTATGCCTTTGGTTCGGGCGGATCCGGGTGGAGGACGCCGCCCGGCTCACTCGGGACGGTCGACGCCGAGAGTCCGGTACAGTTCGGACTCGATCCGCTCGACGTACTCGTCGAGCGTCTCCTCGAACGTCTCGTCGTCCACGGCGACGGCTCCGCGGATCCGCTCGCGCGGGTTCTCCGGGAGTTCGACGCGGAACTCGCCGTCCTCGTAGAACGGCTCTGACTCGTTGAGCACGGTCTGGTCGATACCGTGGATCAGCTCCGAGTCGTACCGGTCGTTCATCTGGTTGAACGCGTTCTTGTACGCGCGCTGAAGCTCGTTGAAGTAGTGCGCGTACTTGTCCTCGAACTTCTCCGGGTCGAACTCGTCGGCCATGTCGCGAGCGACGGTCTGGCGGGAAAAAAGCGGGTCGATCGCCACCGAGACGCCGAAACGGACGGGAAAACACGGGGCGTTCCGGACAAGGAGTTCAGCCCCGCGGCAGCTCGATAAATTGTATACCGCGATATAGAATATTGAGGTCGCCTGCTGGGGGACCGACTGAAGTCGGACCGTAAGCCATCGAGAATAGCAAGCTCGGCGGGAGACTCGTGAGCAACGAGCGACGGAGGGGTATCTGTGGGCCAGACTCGGACGACTCGAAAGAGAAGAAACCGGACTGCGGGAGTGACCGCGTTAGTTCAGGTCGAACCGGTCGAGCTTCATGACCTCGCTCCAGGTCTCGGCGAAGTCCTCGACGAACTGCTCCTCGTCGCTCGCGTACACGTCCGCGATGGTGCGGAGCCGCGCGTTCGAGCCGAAGATCAGGTCAGCGCGCGTCGCCTCCCACGCGACCTCGCCGGTCTCGCGGTGGCGGATCTCGAAGACGTCCTCGTCTTCGGTGACCGCGTCCCACTCGTACTGCATGTCGAGCAGGTTCGCGAAGAAGTCGTTCGTGAGCGTGCCGGGCTGGTCCGTGAAGACCCCGCGGTCGGAGTCGCCGTAGGTCGCACCCAGCGCGCGCAGGCCGCCGGCCAGCACGGTCATCTCGCTGGCGGTCAGGTTCAGCAGGTCCGCCTTGTCGACCATGAGGTCCTCGACGTCCTCGTCGGTGTCGCCGAGGTAGTTGCGGAAGCCGTCGGCGTCGGGCTTTAGCGCCTCGAACGAGTCGACGTCGGTCTGCTCCTCGGTGGCGTCGACGCGGCCGGGTTCGAAGGGAACCTCGACGTCGTGGCCCGCGTCGGCCGCGGCCTGCTCGACGGCGGCGGTCCCGCCCAGCACGATGAGATCGGCGAGCGAGACGCGGACGTCGTCGGACCGCGACTCGTTGAAGTCGGCTTGGATCGATTCGAGCGTCGAGAGGACGTCGGCCAGCTGCTCCGGCTCGTTGGCCTCCCAGCTCCGCTGCGGTTCGAGGCGGATCCGCGCGCCGTTCGCGCCGCCGCGCTTGTCGCTGTCGCGGTAGGTGGACGCCGCCGCCCACGCGGTCTTGACCAGCTCGCCGACCGACAGCTCTGAGTCGAGCAGCTGGCCCTTGAGGTCGGAGATCTCCGCGTCGCCGACGGTCTCGTAGTCGGCGTCCGGCAGGGGGTCCTGCCAGATCATCGTCTCCTCCGGGACCTCGGGGCCGAGGAACCGCTCCGGCGGGCCCATGTCGCGGTGGAGGAGCTTGTACCACGCCTTCGCGAACGTGTCCTGGAACTCGTCGGGGTCGTCGCGGAACTCCTCTAAGACCGCCCGGAAGTCGTCGTCGTGCTTCAGGGCGACGTCCGTCGTGAGCATCATGATGTCCTCCTTGTCGGAGGGGTCCGCGACGCCGGGCGCGGCGTCGTCCAGCTCGTCGTTCTTCGTGGTCCACTGCCACGCGCCGCCGGGACCCTTCTCCGGCTCCCAATCGTAGGAGAGCAGGTTGTTGACGTAGCTCATGTCCCAGACGGTGGGCGTGGCGTTCCACGGCCCCTCGATGCCGCTGGTGATCGCGTCGGGACCCTTCCCCTCGCCGAACTCATTGTCCCAGCCGAGACCCTGGAGGTCGATGGGGGCGTCCTCGGGTTCGGGACCGAGGTTGTCACCGGAGTCCGCGCCGTGGACCTTCCCGAACGTGTGGCCGCCGGCGATGAGCGCGACCGTCTCTTTGTCGTTCATCGCCATCCGGCTGAAGGACTGTCGGATGTTCTTCGCGGAGCCGTCGAGGTCCGGCTCGCCGTTCGGCCCCTCGGGGTTGACGTAGATAAGGCCCATTACGGTGTTGCCGAGCGGCGGCTTCAGGTCGCCGTTCTCGTCGAAGCGCTCCTCGGAGGTGGTCTCCCACTCGCTTTCAGGACCCCAGTCGATGGAGTCGTCGCCTTTGAAATCGTCCGCGCGGCCGCCCGCGAAGCCGAACGTCTCGAAGCCCATCGACTCCAGCGCGACGTTGCCAGTGAGGACGATGAGGTCGGCCCACGAGAGCTTCTCGCCGTACTTCGTCTTGATCGGCTCCAGCAGCCGCCGGGCCTTGTCGAGGTTGACGTTGTCGGGCCAGCTGCTGATCGGCGGGAGCCGCTGATGTCCGCCGGCCGCGCCGCCGCGACCGTCGAGCGAGCGATACGTCCCGGCCGCGTGCCACGTCATGCGGATGAAAAGCGGGCCGTAGTGGCCGTAGTCGGCCGGCCACCAGTCTTTCGAGTCCGTCAGGACCTCCTCGATGTCCGCCTTGACCTCGTCGAGGTCGAGGTCCTCGAACGCCGCCGCGTAGTCGAACTCCTCGTCGTAGGGGCCGACATCGTAGCCGTTCTGATCGAGTAGCTCCAAGTCCAACTGGTCCGGCCACCAGTTTTGTGTATTACTAGCCATCAAGAAATGGTCGGTCCTCGCCGCTGATAATATTGTCTAATTCGGCGAGGGAAACATCGTTATAATAGAGGAATTGTATCGAAATAATGAAGTTCTATTTGTGAATCTGCGAAGTAATCATCAGAAGGCGCGACCTCTTCCTTCAAGTGGATACACATTTCGGGGACGCCAGTCGAGAAGCAGACAGTTCTGATCTCCGACAGTTCGGGCGAAGAGTCGTTCGAGCGGAGGAGGTCCCGTATCACGAGCGAGAGTCGCGACCGCGACGCCGCGAGCGACGGTCTAAACTCGCTCCTCAACGGTTCAGCGTGTGGATCGCCTGCCCGCGCGCGTTCTCGGCCGCCTCCATCACGGCCTCCGCGAGCGTCGGGTGGGTGTGGACGGTCGCGGCCACGTCTTCGAGGGTCGCGCCCATCTCGACCGCGAGCGCGACCTCGGCGATCAGCTCGGAGGCCTCGGGACCGACGATCTGCGCGCCCAGCACGAAGCCGGTCTCGTCGTCGGCGACGATCCGAACGAACCCCTCGGTGTGACCGGTCGTCATCGCCCGGCCGGAGGCGTTAAAGGGCATCTCGCCGACGACGGGCTCGAAGCCGTCGTCTTCGGCCTCGGCCTCGGTCATCCCCACCGTGCCGATCTCGGGGTCGGTGAAGACGGCCGCCGGGACCGCCTGCCGGTCGAGCGCCGCCGGCTCGCCGGCGATCACCTCGGCAGCGACGATCCCCTCGTTGGAGGCCGCGTGCGCGAGCATCGGATCACCGGCGACGTCGCCGACGGCGTGAACGCCCTCGACCGCGGTGCGGGTGCGGTCGTCCGTCTCGATGAAGCCGCGGTCGTCCGTCTCGATCCCGGCGTTCCCGACGTCGAGCCCGTCGGTGACGGGTCGGCGACCGACCGCGACGAGGATCTTGTCGACCGAGTACGACGACTCCTCGCCATCCTCGGTCTCCGTGTGAAGGAGGTACCCGCCGTCGGGTGCCTCCGACCACTCGCTCGCACCCTCGCCGAAGTGGAACTCGACGCCCAGCTCCTCGGCGCGTTTGCGGACGATCCGCTTCACGTCGTCCTCGTAGGGATCGAGGATGTCGTCGAGCATCTCGATCACCGTCACGTCGGCACCGAGCTTGGCGTACGTCGTCGCCAGCTCCATACCGATGTAGCCGCCGCCGACGATCCCGAGCCGGTCCGGGACGACCTCGGCGTCGAGCGCCTCCTCCGAGCTCCAGACGTGGGGCTCGGAAAAGTCGAAGCCGGGGATCTGGATCGGTCGCGAGCCGGTGGCGATTATTGCGTGCTCGAACGAGAGCGTCTCGGAACCCTGTCCGTCGCCGCCGTGCGCGACCCGGACGGTGTCCTCGTCGACGAACGACGCCTCCCCCTCGATCAGGTTCACGCCGTTCGCCTTGCACAGCTTCTCGACGCCGCTCGTCAGGCGGTCGACGACGCCGTCTTTCCACTCGATCATCTTCCCCATGTCGACGGCGGGGTCCGCGTGGACGCCCATGAACTCCGCGTTGCCCGCCTCGTGGGCGAGCCCGCTGCCCGTGATGAGCGCCTTCGAGGGGATACAGCCGCGGTTGAGACACGCGCCCCCGTAGGCGTCCTTCTCGACCAAGGTCGTGTCGAGTCCCTCCTGTGCGGCGCGGATGGCGGCGACGTAGCCGCCCGGTCCCGCGCCGATGACCAGTACCTCCGTTCCCGTGGTGACATCTCCGACGACCATTATTCGTTGAGTAGCAGCAGCGGGTTTTCTAAGTGTTCCATGACGGTGTTCGCGAACTCGGCCGCGATCGCGCCGTCGACGACCCGGTGGTCGATCGAAAGCGACAGCGGGAGCGTCGGCGCGGGGACGACCTCGCCCTCGCGCACAACGGGGCGCTCCTCGATGGCTCCCAGCCCTAAGATTGCGGTCTCGGGGTAGTTGATGATCGGGGTGGCGTACTCGCCCCCGATGGCACCGAAGTTGGTGATCGTGAACGTGCCGCCCTTCATCTCCGCGGGTTTGAGCTTCCGCTCGCGGGCGCGGGCGGCCAGGTCGTTGACCTCCTCGGCAAGCTCGAAGAGCCCCTTCTCGTCGACGTTCTCGACGACCGGGACCATCAGTCCGGCGTCGGTCGCGACCGCGATGCCGAGGTTGTAGTCGCCTTTCAAGACGATCTCCTCGTCGTCCTCGCGGAGCTCGCTGTTGAGGTACGGGTGCCGTTTCAGGCCGGCGACGATGGCCTTCATCACGAACGGCATGTAGGTGAGCTTCACGTCCTCCGCGGCCGCCGTCGGCTTCAGCTCCTCGCGCGCGTCGACGAGGGAGTCGACCTCGGCGGTGTCGTGGTGGGTGACGTGCGGCGCGGTGAACTTCGACCGCTCCATCTGCTTGCCGATGGTCCGCCTGACGCCCCGGTAGGGGACGGTCTCGTCGCCGGCGGCGGTCTCGCTCGGCGCGTCGGTCGAGGCGACGCCGGCGTCCCCGAGGTCGGCCGGTTCGGGGTCGCTCGGCTCGGATTCGGTTCCGGCGGGTTCGGCCGAGTCCGATTCGGCCGCCGACGTCGACGCCGCCTCCAGCGCGTCCGCGTACGCGTTCACGGCCTCCGCCGTGACGAACGCCTCGCCGTCGCGGGTCTCGTCGGTCGGGACGTCGTCGATGTCGACGCCGCGGTCGCGCGCGACCTTCCGCGTCGCGGGCGTCGCGAGCGTCGTCTCTCGGCTCGCCGGCTCCGGACCGCCGGCGGCTGCCGCCGAGGACGCCGCGGATCCGCCGGCGTCGCGCTTGCTCACCGCGGACTTCCGTCCGTCCGAGCCGGCGTCGGTCGGCGTCGGCCGCGGTCCCGAGCCGGCGTCGTCCGCGTCGGCGGCGTCGCCCGCCGCGTGTGCCCGCACGTCGGCCTCGCTCACGCGACCGCCGGGACCGCTCCCGTCGACGGCCGCGACGTCGACGCCGAGTTCGCGGGCGAGCCGCCGCGCCGACGGCGGCGCGAACGTCCGGCCCGAGGGCGTGTCGGGTTCGGGGTCGGCTCGGTCGTCGTCCGGCTCGGCGTCGGACTCGTCTCCGGCGCTCGGTTCCGGTTCCGCCTCCTCGCCCGCGGAGGAGTCCGATTCACCGCCGCCCGCCTCCGCGTCGCCCGCCGCCGCGTCGACGGCTTCGCCGCCCTCCTCGTCGACGCGGAACGAGATGATCACGTCGCCGACCGGGACCATCTCGCCCTCCTCGACGAACAGCTCCTCGACGACGCCGTCGTAGCTCGACGGGACCTCGACGAGCGCCTTGTCGGTCTCGACCTCGGCGACGGGCTGGTCCTCCTCGACGCGGTCGCCGGGCGCGACCAGCCACGAGACCAGTTCGCCCTCCGCGACGCCCTCGCCGACGTCGGGTAGCTTGAACTCCTTGATCGTCATCTGTCGACCTCCTCGACGGTCATGGATGTATCTCCGGCGGTCATGTTAAAATTCGACCGCCTCCAGGATTCCCTCCTCGATGCGCGCCGCGGACGGGAGGTAGTAGTCCTCTAACGCGTACAGCGGGTACGGCACGTCGAACCCGGCGACGCGGCCGATCGGTGCCTCCTGATGTAACAGCGCCTCCTCCTGAAGGATCGCCGTTATCTCGCCGCCGAGGCCGCCGGTCTTGGGGGCCTCATGGACGACGACCGCGCGGCCGGTCTTCTCGAACGCCTCGACGATCGCCTCGCGGTCGAGCGGCGAGATCGTCCGGAGGTCGACGACCTCGCACTCGATCCCCTCCTCGCCGAGCGTCTCGGCGGCCTCCAGCGTGGGGCGGGTCATCGCGCCGTAGGTGAACACGGCGACGTCGTCGCCCTCGCGGCGCGTCTTCGCCTCGCCGATCGGCACCGTGTACGGCTCGTCCGGCACCTCCTCGCGGAACGCCCGGTAGATCAGCTTCGGTTCGAGGAAGATCACCGGGTCGGGGTCGCGGATCGACGCCGCGAGCAGCCCCTTCGCCTCGTAGGGCGTCGAGGGGACGACGACCTTCAGCCCGGCCTCGTGGGCGTAGAACGCCTCCTTCGACTCGGAGTGGTGTTCCGGCGCGCGGATGCCGCCGCCGTAGGGGGCGCGCAAGGTCATCGGGAGCGTGAACCGCCCCCGGCTTCGGGTGCGGAACCGCGCCATGTGCGAGACGATCTGGTCGAATCCGGGGTACATGAACCCCGAGAACTGGATCTCGGGGACCGGTCGCATCCCCATCGCGGCCATGCCGACCGCGGTGCCGACGATTCCCGACTCGGCGAGCGGCGTGTCGATCACGCGGTCGCCGCCGAACTCGTCGAACAGCCCCTCCGTCGCGCGGAAGACGCCGCCGTTCTTCCCGACGTCTTGGCCCATCACGACGACGTCGTCGTCCTCGCGCAGTTCGGTGTGTAGTCCGTCCCGTACCGCCTGTACCAGGGTGAGATTCTGTGTATCGGTCATTCAGTCCTCCAGGAACGCCGCGTCGCCGCGGTCGTCGCGGAGCGCGGCGAGCGACTCGTACTGCCGCTCCAATTCGGGCGGAAGCTCCGCGTAGGCGTGTTCGAACAGCTCTCGCAGGTCGGGCCGCGCCATCGACTCCGCCTCGTCGATGGCGTCCGCGACCTGCGCCTCGACCAACGACTCGATCTCCGCGACGCGCTCGTCGTCGAGGACCCCCTCGTCGCGGAGGTACGACTCCAGCCGGTCGATCGGGTCCTTCCGCTTCCAGCGCTCGACCTCGTCGTCGTCGCGGTACACCGTCGGGTCGTCGGCGGTCGTGTGCGCGCCGAAGCGGTACTGGACCGCCTCGATGAGCGTCGGTCGCGGTCGGTCGGTGTCGGGGTCGCGCGCCTTCTCCAAGGCGGCCGCCGTGACGCTGTACACCGCGAGCGGGTCCATCCCGTCGACCTGAACGCCGTCGATGCCGTACGCCTCCGCCTTCTGTGCCAGCGTCGCGCTCCGGGTCTGTCGCTCGCGGGGGACGGAGATCGCCCACTGGTTGTTGTTACAGAAGAAGACGGTGGGCGTGTCGAACACGCCCGCGAAGTTGACCCCCTCGTGGAAGTCGCCCTCGCTCGTCGCACCGTCGCCGAAGTAGCAGACGAACGCGTCGTTCTCGCCGCGGAGCTTCGAGGCCCACGCAGCGCCCGTGGCGTGGGGCACCTGCGACGCGATGGGGACGGCGACGGGGAAGACGTTGACGTCCGGCGGCGCGTTGTTGCCGTCCTCGTGGCCCATCCAGTAGAGCAGGGTCTGTTTCAGCGGGAGCCCGTGGACCAGCGCAGCGCCGTGTTCGCGGTACGACGGGACCATCCAGTCGTCGTCGTCGAGCGCGTACGCCGAGCCGATCTGAGCACCCTCCTGCCCGGAGAGCGGGGGGTACGTCCCCATCCGGCCCTGTCGCTGGAGGCTCACCGCGCGGCCGTCGAAGTGACGCGCCAACCGCATGTGCCTGTACATCTCGACGAGCGAGTCGTCGTCGAGGTCGGGAACGTCGCCGACGACCTCCCCGTCCTCGTCGAGGACGCGAACCGTATCGTCGTACGCCCTGTCGAACACGGTCACGGTCGAACCCACCTTCGCATATCCGATACGTCCACCGCCCGGGTAATATCGTTTTCGTAAATAATTTAGTATAATCAGAAATAGCGGCCTCGGGATGAGAAACCGTCCATCAGACGGGGAGAGAACCGGACGTTTCTGAACAAACTACGAGCGATTTGGCAATATTTTCGCCAACATGTGCGTTTCGCGGGTCAGTAACGGACGAACAGGAAGGTTTTCGCGACCGGTCGCCGGCGAAAGGGAAGGCCGCGAGTCGAGGCACCGTGGCTCGACGGTTTGAACGCGGAACGAGAGTACGCACGAGAGAGGCGTACGCACGGGAGGGGTGCGTCACGGCCGACAAGAGGCGGTAGACGACGGGAGGCGGTAGCCGATAGGAGTCGTCGGGCGACAGGGGGCGTTAGCCGAGTCGGAAGGAGGGTTCGTCCGGCTCGCCGTCGAGGTCCTCCAAGTGGATCACCTCGTCGTCGCCCTCCTCCAGCTGCTCGCGGAGGTAGTTGACGTACCGCTTGTGCTCATCGAGCTGCTCGCGGAGGTGTTCGGCCTCCAACTCCAGCCGTTCGTGTTCGCGGACGAAGCTCTTCGGGACCTCGATCTTCGGGGGGAACGACTCGCCGTCGTCGCCCATGCCCTCCAGTTCGGACTCCGGGACAACTCGGACCTGACCGTCGTGGGCAACGAGCGCGTCCACATAGTCCCGGAAGACCGCCGACAGCGAGATGTCCCGCTCCTCCGCGATGTCGCGGAGGGCCTCGAACGCGCCCTCGTTGACGCGGAACGAGATCGTCTTGTTCTTGTTGCCCATTACCGGGAATTTGGTCTCGCGTCTCACTTAAGCGTTTGTCAGACGATCGCACGAACAAAAATCGCGTTCGACGGTCGGTCGCGGCGACTACCGCGGATCTCCGCGGCGGGCCGACCGCCTCAGGGCTCCGACGTACCGACTATCTCAGGGCTCCGGCGTGCCGGCCGGGTCCGTCTCGTCCGGGGCGGCGTCGTCGGGCGCGGTATCGTCGGCGGCGGACTCGTCGCCCGCGAGCTCGTCGCCGCTCTCGTCGAGGTCTTCGAGCGCCGACAGCGCGGCGGCCTTGTACGTCTCGGGATCGAGGTCGTACTCCTCGCGGGCCATCCGCGCGTACTCGTTGCCCTCGTCGTCGAACGCGGCGACGCGCTCGACGGTGCGGCGGGCGGTCTCCGCGACCCAGCGGTCGCGAGTGGCGGCGTCGACCTCGGTGATCGACTCGGGGCGGACGGAGACCCGGACCGTGCCGTCGTCGGTCTCGTAGGTCCGGGGCTTCCCCACGACTGCGACGTAGGCCGGGGGCTCCAGGTCCCGGAGTTTGGAAGCGGCTTCCGGCTGGTACTGGCCGGCGTACACGAAGAACGTGCCCGTCGGGTCGACGATGCGGCCGCGCCAGTACTCGCTGTCGTCGCCGACGTCCTCCTTCTCGGTGAGCGTGCCCACGAAGAACACGCGGTTCGAGGACTCGCCGGTCGGTAACAGCGCGTAGACGGGGGCGCGCTCGTCGTCGGACTCGGTGAACGTGTAGCCGGCGTCGTTGAACTCGCTCGCGAACACGCGCCGGGCGACCTCTCGGGTGGGTGCGGATTGGCTCATTTAAATCGACCTCGCTTCGATCAGCGCACTTTCAACGTCGACAGCGCCCGGGTCCTCCATGTCGTCGACCAGGACGTACCGGCCGAAGGTGGGACCGGTGACGCGGTAGTAGCGCCCGAGCACGTCCTCGCCCATCTCCTCTGCGACGACCGTGGTGTCGAGCGCGTCCATCGCCATGTCCTTCGCTTCTTCGAGGGTCATGCCGGTGAGATCCTCGGTGGCCTCGCGGTCGAAGATGACCTCGGTGACCGTCTCGCCGTCGTCGAGGACGCCCTTGATCCGCAGGTCGAACTCGCCCTCGACCTGCCCGTGTTCGGAGCAGCGGCCGTTCTGGAGGACGCGCGTACAGTCCTCCTCGGGGCAGCGCTTGATCAGCCCGGAACCGGACTGGATGTCGACGAGCGCGCCCTCGACCGTGTCGGCGTTGTCGCCGACCTCGATCTCCTCGTCGATCTCGGTGATGCCGGTCGTCCGGTTGAGCTTCACCGAGTAGCTGCCCTCGTACTCGTCGGTGACGACGTTCGTCAGCTCGTACGCCTGTCCCTCCGTCAGCTCGGGGAGGTCGGAGGTCTCGAAGGCGACGAACTTGATCGTGCCCGACTCGTCGCCGAGGAGGCCGACCTGCGAGATGGAGTCGCTGCGCGGCTCCCACAGGTCGACCAGCTCGACGCGTAAGTCGACCCACTGTTCGTCCTCGTCGATGTCGTTGACGAGGACCTCCTCGCTGCCGCCGCGGCCGAGTTCGTCGCGCTCCATCCCGGCGTCTTCGAGGTAGCTGTTGGTGACGCTCCGGCGCGCCTCGTCGAGGGGGACGCGGTACTCGTCGACGAGCGTCGCCAGCCGTTCCTCGACGTCGTCGGGATTGACGTCCGTGTGGTCCGAGAACTGTTCCGCTATCGCTTCCGCTTCCTGTCGCAGTTCGCTCATGGGGTGTCTCCGCCTCCGGTCTTGTTTCGGTGGGAGGCGTACGAGGGTTGGTTCCAGATGGTATTAAAACGTACGTGACCGCGGTGAAAGTGAACAGGAAACGGCTTCTGAGGGCTTCTGAGCGGGTTTCTCTCGATTCGTGGAGATCGGCCGACGGAATGACTCCGACCGCGTCAGACGCTCGTCAGCCACGCGCGGGCTTCGTTTCGAGTGGAACGATCACATGGATCGAGGATTTAACGAGCGCCGCCGAAACAGAGCGGTGGCGCGCGCCTGCGAGCGGCGCGAAGCGCCGCGAGCCAGCACGCGCGAGGGAGTCGGTCGCCGGAGCAACGCGGAGGCGACCGACGAGGCTGGGGAGGCGTGAGGCTGTGCGGTGCTGTGCGGGGAGGGACTCGAAGGGGCAGTCGGGAGGCGGGCAGAGGCGACGTAAGCACCGCAGCGAGGGAGCGAAGCGACCGAGCGAGGAGCACAGCGAGCGTCTGCCCGCCTCCCGGCTGGGGCTTCGGCGGTCTCCGTGTCGGTCACTGACTGGTGAGCAACCGCGTATCGCCGAGCGACTGGGGCTTCGGCGGTCTCATTCATAGCATCGACTTCGCAAGACCGACCGGTCGAACCGTCAACGTCTCAGTCCGCGTCGGGGAACGGGACCTCGATCAGGTCGCCGTCGTCGGGGAGCAGGCACTCGCCGTCGAACGCCTCGCGGGCCTCCTCGCGGATCGGTCGCGGGTCCCCGGCGTACCGCGAGGAGATGTGGACCAGAGCGAGCCGCTTCGCGCCGGCACGATCCGCAACTGACCCCGCCTCGCGGCCGGTCGAGTGCGCCGTGTCGCGGGCGCGGTCGGCCATGTCGTCGGCGAAGGTGGCGTCGTGAATCAGCAGGTCGGCGTCTTCGGCGGCTTCGACCGTGGACTCCCGCGGGCGCGTGTCCGCGGTGTACACCAGTTTACGCCCCGGACGCGGCGGCCCGACCACCTGCTCCGGGTCGACGACCGTGCCGTCCTCGGCTTCGACCGACTCGCCCTCGTGGAGGCGGCCGAACTTCGGGCCGACGGGAACGCCGAGTTCCTCCGCCTTCGGGCGGTCGAACCGACCGGGGCGGTCGGCCTCCGCCAAGACGTACCCCTGCGACTTCGTCCGGTGTTCCGTCTCGAAGGCGCGCACGGCGTACTCGTCGGTCTCGTAGGCGACCTCACCGGGGGCGACGGGGTCGATCCGGACGGGGAACGCCGGGTCGTGGCCGACCGCGCGGACGAGGTCGCGAAGGTGGTCGGCGGTCCCCGGCGGACAGTGGATCGTCAGCGGGTCGGTGCGGTCGTTGAACCCGAGTGTCTGGACGAGTCCGGGGATCCCGAGGACGTGGTCGCCGTGGAGGTGCGAGACGAAGATTCGGTCGACGGCGAAGCCGGTCCCGCTGCGCATCATCTCGCGCTGGGTGCCCTCGCCGCAGTCGAAGAGGAAGCGGTCGCCCTCGCGGTTGACGAAGACGGCGCTCGCCGCGCGCTCGACGGTCGGGACGGCACCGCCCGTCCCGAGGAAGGTGACGCGAAGAGACATGGCGATCCGTCCGGGCGGCGGTTGTAAACCGGTGTCGATGCGGACGCGGACGAAATGCGTGGCGTCCGGGCCGTCCGCGGGCGACACTCACATGAGGCCGGCGGCCCGAACGCGGCCATGCGAGAGCCGATCGCCGCCTTGGTCCGACAGGAGGGGTGGCGCGCCGAGGGCGCGGCCGCCCGCGTCCACTACGAGGGGGCCCGCGAGCAGTTCGCGGTGGAGTTCTACGCCGAGACGGACCGCGTCCTCTACTGGTCCGTCCCGACCGAGGAGACGGAGTCCGGCACGGCCGCGCCGGTCCCGCGCGAGCGCGTCCCCGATCCGTTGCGGCGTCGCGTCCGAGAGGACCTGGAGGCCGCCGGGGTCGACCCCGCGACCGAGCGGCACAATCTCTGACGCCGCGGGCAGCGGCGGCCGAGGAGCGGATCGCCCGAGCAACCCCCGTTACCGGCGTTTTCTGCCGAGGTATTTCGGTTCGAAGGAAACCTATTTGCCCGCCTGCCCGATACGAACGCGTGATGAGTGGCGTCGACTGGGAAGAAGACGATCCCTTCGAGGAGCAGCGGGACAAGATCGAGAATCCGATGAAGCGGCTGTTCGTTGAGTACGGCCGCGACTACGTCCCGCAGGTGACGGTGGGAATCTTCGCGAGCGTCTTCGCGCGGCTGCTCGATCTCCTCCCGCCGCTCATGCTCGGGATCGCCGTCGACGCCATCTTCTACACCGACTCGCAGTTGGAAGCCGGCGAAGTCCCCGCGTTCAGCGAGCAGATCCCGCTCGTCCTCCTGCCCGACGCGTGGCTGCCGACGGCCCAGACGGGACAGTTCTGGTTCACCATCGCCGTCATCGGCGGGGCGTTCGGGATCGGGGCCGGGTTCCACTGGATCCGCAACTGGGGGTTCAACGCCTTCGCCCAGAACATCCAGCACGACGTGCGGACGGACACCTACGACAAGATGCAGCGGCTCAACATGGAGTTCTTCTCGGACAAGCAGACCGGGGAGATGATGTCCATCCTCTCGAACGACGTGAACCGGCTCGAACGGTTCTTAAACGACGGGATGAACTCCCTGTTCCGGCTGTCGGTGATGGTCGTCGGCATCGGCGTCCTCCTCTTCTGGATCAACTGGCAGCTCGCTCTGGTCGCGCTGCTTCCCGTCCCGATCATCGGCGGGTTCACGTACCTGTTCATCCGGATCATCCAGCCGAAGTACGCCGAGGTGCGCTCGTCGGTCGGGAAGATGAACTCCCGGCTGGAGAACAACCTCGGCGGCATCCAGGTGATCAAGTCGTCGAACACGGAGCCGTACGAGTCCGACCGCGTCGACGACGTGTCGATGGACTACTTCGACGCCAACTGGGACGCGATCACGACGCGGATCAAGTTCTTCCCGGCGCTCCGCGTGCTCGCCGGTATCGGCTTCGTACTCACGTTCGTCGTCGGCGGCCTGTGGGTGTTCCAAGACACGCCGCCGGGACCGTTCACCGGCGACCTCTCGGTCGGGATGTTCGTCGTCTTCATCCTCTACACCCAGCGGTTCATCTGGCCGATGGCGCAGTTCGGCCAGATCATCAACATGTACCAGCGCGCCCGCGCCTCCTCCGCGCGGATATTCGGCCTGATGGACGAGCCGTCGCGGCTCGCCGAGGAGCCGGACGCCGAGGATCTGGTCGTCGGCGACGGCGACGTGGTCTACGACGACGTCTCCTTCGGCTACGACGAGGAGACGATAATCGAGGACGTCGACTTCTCCGTCGAGGGCGGCGAGACGCTCGCCTTAGTCGGGCCGACCGGTGCTGGGAAGTCGACCGTCCTCAAGCTCCTGCTCCGCATGTACGACGTCGACGAGGGAGCGATCGAGATCGACGGACAGAACGTCCGCGACGTGACGCTCAAGTCGCTCCGCCGGTCGATCGGCTACGTCGGGCAGTCCTCGTACCTGTTCTACGGCACCGTCCGCGAGAACATCACCTACGGCACCTTCGACGCGACCGACGAGGAGGTCAAGGAGGCGGCGGAGGCCGCCGAGGCCCACGACTTCATCGAGAACCTCCCCGACGGCTACGACACGATGGTCGGCGAGCGCGGCGTGAAGCTCTCCGGCGGCCAGCGCCAGCGCGTCACCATCGCCCGGGCCGTGTTAAAGGATCCCGACATCCTCATCCTCGACGAGGCGACCTCGGACGTCGACACAGAGACGGAGATGCTGATCCAGCGCTCGCTCGACCGACTCACCGCCGACCGCACGACGTTCGCGATCGCCCACCGGCTCTCGACGATCAAGGACGCGGACACCATCCTCGTGTTGGAGGGCGGAAAGATCGCGGAGCGAGGCACCCACGAGGAACTGCTCGAAAACGACGGGCTGTACGCGCACCTCTGGGGCGTTCAGGCGGGCGAGATCGACGAGCTCCCGCAGGAGTTCATCGACCGCGCACAGGAGCGCACCGCGCGGATCGTCGAGGACGCCGAGAGCGACGACGACTGATCGGGAGCGCCGCCGAGTCGGCCATCGGGGGCCTAACCGCGCCGTTACCGTGGGAGGGAGGTCCAGTCGTCCGACGGCCTCTCCGGGGACGCGTCGGCGTAGCCGAGCGCGTCGAGGACCGCCCCGCGGACGTCCGACGGGTCGCGGAACTGCGTCTCCTCGCAGTCTTCGAGCAGCCCGCCGAACCGCTCGGTCGCCGTCGGCGTCTCCAGTTCGGCGGCCCCGTACTGCTCTATCAGCTCCGCGGCCGTCACCGGATACCGATGCTCGCGGAGCGCCCGCTTCAACGGGCCGAACGACACGTCGGGACCCGGACCGCGTTCCCCAGTTTCGTGTTCCACGTTGTCGCTCCCCATGCGAGCGCGATCCGCGGGGACCGGCATAATTCCCCGGGAGGATTGGGACCGTCGTACCCCCCCGAAGGCGGCCGGCGGGCCGTGACCGTCGGGTATACGACGGCGGGTGCCGACGTGTCGGTATGCGCCTCAGCGAGGTCACTTGGACCGACGCCCGCGACGCCGATGTCGACGTCGCGTTCCTCCCGGTCGGCAGCACGGAACAGCACGGACCGCACGCCCCGCTCGGCACGGACACGATGAACGCCGTCGCCGTCGCCGACGCCGGGGCCGACGCGTACGAGACCGGCGAACCGATCGAGGAGGCCGACGAGTCGGGAGAGGGGGCGGCCGCGAACCGCGGCGAGGTCGCGGTCGCCCCGCCGATCCCGGTCGGGGTCGCCGAGGAACACCGCGCGTTCGACGGGACGATGTGGGTCTCCCCGGAGACGTTCCGCGCGTACGTCCGGGAGTCCGCCGAGTCGCTGGTCGCACACGGGGTCGACCGCGTCGTGTTCGTCAACGGGCACGGCGGGAACGTGGAGGCGCTCGCGGAGGTCGCCCGCCGGTTCTCGCGCGACCCCGACCACGGCGGCTACGGCGTCGCGTTCACGTGGTTCGAGGCGGTCGGCGACCACGCGAGCGACATGGGCCACGCGGGACCGCTGGAGACGGCGCTGCTGCGCGCGACGAACCCGGAACTGGTCCGCGAGGAGCGCGTCGACGAGGCGGGCGCGGGCGCGGCCGACCGGTGGGGCGAGTGGGTCTCGGGCGTGAACCTCGCGCACGACTCCGACGAGTTCACCGACAACGGCGTCGTCGGCGACCCGCGGGACGGCGACGCCGAGCGCGGCGAGATCCTGCTCGACCGCGCGAGCACGGGGCTCGCGGAGCTGGCGGCGGCGGTCGTCGACCGGAGCGCGGAGCGAGAGGGTCCGGAGTAGCAGGGGCCGGAGCGGCGGCCGCTCCGAACGGTCGCTACTCCTCGTCGTCGGCCGCGTCTTGGAGTGCCCCGCGGATCGCGGGGATGGTACCGGTGAGGGAGGCCACCTCGTCGGCGGCGCTCTCGATGTCGCCGACGAGCGATTCGAGCTCCTCGATCTCGGCTTCCAGATCGTCGGCGTCCTCGAAGGCGTCGGCGCGCTCGCCGAGGACGTACGCCTTCTTCGCCGAGCGCACGCTGTCGATCGCGTCGCCGGCGTCGAGCGCGGACTTCAGTCCGTTGAGCGCGCCGAGCACGTTGTCCGCGTCCGTCTCCCACACCGCGTCCGGGTCGGGGAGCTGCTCGCGCGCCGCGGCCAGATGTTCCTCGACCTCGGCGCGGGTCTCCTCGGCCGCCTCGCCGAACAGGTCGTCGTCGTCGAACGTGGACTGGGCCATGTGCGAAGTGTCGTGCCCGCACCTTTTAAAAACGCGCCCGGAAGCGGAAGTGAAACCGACGGGGAGGACAGGGTTCGTCGCCGGATCGGGTCAATTCCACGTTCAGTTTCGGTCCGCCGACTGCCCCGACGGGACAGTCGGACCGGGCGGCAGCTCAGATCCGGACGAGCAGTTCCACCCCGATCAGCGTCAGGAGGAGACCGAGGAAACCGGCGAGGAGGGCGAGCGTCCGGAGGCGCTCGAACACCGCGTCGGCGTCCGGCGTCGCCGCGAGGAGGGCCGGACGGTCGCGGGAGCCGGACTCGCTCTCGGAGTCGAGAGCTGCGTCGGTCTCGGGGGTCGAGTCCGGCACGGTCGATCGTTCGGCCGGGAGGTCCGTTAAACCGACTATGAGGGGACAATACCGGTATTGAGCGCTCCGGAGGTCAGGCCCGGTTCCACGGGGCCTCCTCGAAGTCGACGACGCGTTCGCCGCGGTCGAGCGCGTCGATCCGGGCGATCTGGTCGGCCGTCAGCTCGATCTCGCGGGCGGCCCAGTTGTCCGCAACGTGCCCGAAGTCGGCCGCCTTCGGGATCGGCGCGACGCGCTCCTTCGAGAGCAGCCACGCGAGGCTCACCTGCGCGGGCGTCGCGTCGTGGCTCGCGGCGATCTCCCGGAGCGCGTCGACATCGGCGACGCGGTTGCGCGCGATCGGCGAGTAGGCGACGAGCCAGTGGCCGTCGTCGACGGCGTACTCGCGGAGCGTCTCCTGCTGGAGGAGGGGGTGACACTCGACCTGATGGGCGAACACGTCGTGGTCGAGGCGGTCGATCGCCTCGTCGAGCTGGTCCGGCTCGAAGTTCGAGAGGCCGATCCGGTCGATCACGCCGTCGTCGACGAGGTCGTCGAGCGCGGGCAGCGTCTCCGCGGGGTCGTAGCTGTTGATCGGCCAGTGGACGTACAGCAGGTCGATCGAGTCGACGCCGAGGCGGTCGCGGCTGGCCTGCGCGGTCTCGACCGCGTCGTCGTACGAGAGGTTGTCCGTCGAGAGCTTCGTGGCGACGAACAGGTCCTCGCGGTCGACATCACTTCGGTCGATCCCGTCGCCGACTGAGGCCTCGTTGTCGTACCCCTGCGCGGTGTCGACGTGGCGGTAGCCGGTGTCGATCGCGTGAGCGACCCCGGCGGCGCACTCCTCGCCGGCCGCCAGCTTGTACGTCCCGTAGCCGAGTCGGTCGAATGCGTCGGTCATGTCCGACCGTTCCCCCGGCGACCGGAAAAGTCCGACCGTCTCGGCGGCCGAACTTGATTATCACGAGTGAGTACTGGCGGGGAGCGATTATACCGATCGCGAGGTTTCGAACGGGTACAACATGGACAAGGGACCGATCGAAAGGATCCGGTCCAGCTACGGCACACGGCTCGCGCTGTCGCTGGTCGCGGTCACGGGGGTTTCGGTGGCGTACGGGGCGATCGTGTATCTCAGGGCGACGGAGCTCGGCCCGGCCGGAGCGGAGGTCCGCTCTGGTCTCGTCGGCATGTCGCTTCTGACGGTGATCGGGCTGGCGCTCATCGGCGTTACCGTCGGTTCGAACACTGTCATCGCGCTCCGGCAGCTCACCGGGAAGGCCGAGCGGATGGCCGACGGCGACCTCACGGTCGAGTTGGAGTCCGGTCGGTCCGACGAGATTGGCCGTCTGTTCGGCGCGTTCGACGAGATGCGCGGCTCGCTGCGCGCGGAGATCGACGACGCGGAACGGGCGCGCGAGGAGGCGGAGCAGGCCCGGCGAGAGGCCGACGCGCGCGCCGAGACGGTCGAGCGGAAGGCGTCCGAGTACGAGACCGCTATGCGCGCACTCGCCGACGGCGACCTGACGCGACGGGTCGAGCCGGCGAGCGACAACGAGGCGATGGCACGGGTCGGGACCGCGTTCAACGAGATGGCCGAAGAGCTTGAGGGCACCGTCGCCTCGGTTGCGACCGTCGCGGAGGACACCGCGGACGTCGCCGGGCGGGTCGACGACCGCACCGACAGCCTGCGGGCGACGACCGGGACCGTCTCCGAGGCGGTCACGGAGATCGCGGAGGGCGCGCGCACCCAGCGCGACGACCTCCGGGCGGCGACCGACGAGGCCGAGAGCCTCGCCTCCTCCGCGGAGGAAGTGGCCTCGACGGTCACCGACGTCGCGGAGACCGCCGAACACGCGGCCGCGGTCGGCGAAGAGGGTCGCGAGGCGGCCGAGGAGGCGCTCGCCGAGATGGACGCCGTCGAGGAGACGACCGCGGAGACGACCGCCGAGGTCGAGGCGCTCGCGGCGGAGGTCGAGGAGATCGGCCAGGTGGTCGACACCATCTCGGAGATCGCGGAACAGACGAACCTGCTGGCCCTGAACGCGTCGATCGAGGCGGCCCGGTCGGGTGCGGACGGAGCCGGCTTCGCGGTCGTCGCCGAGGAGGTGAAGTCGCTCGCGGAGGAGACACAGGAGTCCGCGGGCGAGATCGAGGCCCGGATCCACGCGGTTCAGGAGCGCGCCGAGACGGGCGCGGCGGCGATGGCTCGCACCGAAGAGCGGATCTCCGCCGGGGTCGACACCGTCGAGACGTCGATCGACGCGCTCGAACGGCTCGCGGAGGCCTCCGAGCGGACCGACACGAGCATGGCCGAGATCACCGACGCGACCGAGACGCAGGCGAACTCCGTCGACGCGGTCGTCGGGCACGTGGAGGACGTCTCCGCGATCAGCGCGCAGACGGCGAGTGCGGCGGGCGACGTGACCGGCGCGGTCGACGAACAGGAGGAGACGCTCGGGGCCGTCGAGACCGCCGCCGGGTCGCTCTCGGAGCGGGCGCGGGCACTCAGGAGCGCAGTCGACGGGTTCTCGTTCGACACCGCCGAGAGCGGACTCTCGGGACCGGGCGACGGCGACGCCGCGACGGGGGGCGAGACCGTCGTCTCCGACGGCGGAGAGTTCGAGTTCGGCGGCGGCGCGCCGAGCGGCGACGACGACGGAGGTGATTCGAGATGATCGTCGACACCACCGTCTGGGCGTGGATCGGTGCCGCGGCGATGGCCGCGGGCACCGTGCCGCCGCTGTGGCGCTGGGTCGCCGGGTCCGACGACGGGAGCGACTCCCACGCGCGCCACTACGCCACGCTCGCCGGGGTCACCGGCGTCGCGGCGCTGGCGTACGTAGCGATGGCGCTCGGGTTCGGCATCGTGTCGACCCCCGGCGGCGACCTCGAGGCCGCGCGGTACCTCGACTGGCTCGTGACGACGCCGCTTCTCATCCTCTATCTCGGGCTCCTCGCGCGACCGTCGCGCCGGGTGCTCGGCGGGCTGATCGCGGTCGACGTGGTGATAATCGCGGGCGGGGTGGCCGCCTCCGTGACGACCGGGACGGCCTCGTGGGTCGCGTTCGGCGTCGCCGGGGCCGCCTACGTCGCCTTGGTGTACGGGCTGCTCGTCACGCTCCCGCGATCGGCGTCGACCGAGTGCGGCCGGGTCCGCGCCGTCTTCGGGACGCTCCGGAACATCACCGTGGTCCTGTGGACGCTGTACCCCGTGGTGTGGCTGCTCGCGCCGACCGGGTTCGGGATCCTGACGCCCGCGACGGAGATGCTCGTGTTCGTCTACCTCGATGTCGTCTCCAAGGTCGGGTTCGTCGCGGTCGCCGTCGCGGGCGCGGACGCCCTCGACCGACTCGGTCTCGACGAGGCGGACGCCGCGGCGGCGTTCGAGTCGTCGGGCGCGGCCGTCACGGACCCGAGCGACGACTGAACCGAACCCGCGGTCGAGGGTTCGGGTTCCCCAACTTTTTTGAGATTAGTAATAGTTAATAATTTTATATCTTTAACTACTTAATATACAGGCATTAATATTCGTATAATTCGGTGGCACTACATTTTTACTCTCCATTATTGAAGTGATAGTATGTTAATGAGAAATGGAAGAGAAGACGGACTCCTCAGTAGGGGGATGATATTGTCTCTCGTCTCTGTTGGGTATGTGTTCATTCTTATGGGCTTACTTTACAGTATTACCGCTCAATCGTGGAACGTATTCTCTGCGCTCGTATTTATTGGGGCTCTTCTCGCAATTCCGTTTATGCTCCTGACGTGAATCAGTTAGTTCACAGCCTCTATCGACCGACCGTTTCAAGCAGAGACATATCCAAAAAGGAGGATTCCAACAGATCCCCTATTCCGCGTCGGCGACGAGGTCCTCGTAGCGCGCGCCGGTCTGTTTCAGCGTCTCCGTCGAGTAGAGCCGCTCGTGGTCGAATGGGAGGTGATCGGCCGCCAGTTCGTCGATCTTCGCGTCGACCGCGTCCGCCTCGCGGCCGTGGATCATCGTGAACAGGTTGTACTCCCAGTCCTGGTCGGAGCGGCGCGGGCGGTGGTAACAGAGCGTGACGTACGGGAGGCTCCCGACCGCCTCACCGCGTTCGTCGAGCTCGTCGTCGGGCACGTCCCAGACCACCATACAGTTGTTCGTGAAGCCGGTGACGACGTGGTTGACGATACAGCCGATCCGCTTGATACAGCCGTCCGCGAGCAGTCGCTCGACCGCCGCGAGCACGTCGTCGACGGCGGCGTCGACCTCCCTCGCCACGTCGGCGTAGGGGGTCGCGGACAGCGGGAAGCCGTCCTGGATCGCTAAGAGGAGGTCGGCCTCCAGCGCGCTCAGGTCGCCGCGGGCGTTCTCGGAGATGCGGGTGGCGGAGACCGCCGTTTCCTCTAGCGACTCCCGAGCGAACCGGTCGCCGTTGACGACCGGAAACTCGAGATCGATGTAGTAGTCCGTGAGCATCGGGAGCGCCAGCACCGCACAGCCCGTGCGCTCCTCGATCTCGGCGAGGATCGCGTCGCGCCGCTCCCGCGAGCCGGCGGTGACGACGAACCACTGGTTCCACTCGTGGTCCCGGCGGTAGTTGTGGTTCACCTGCCGGTAGCCGTTGATCGTCTCCGCGACCTCGTCGAAGCGCTCTTCGGGCGCGCGCACCGCCGCGAGCGTCGAGGAACCGATGACCGGGGGGTTGAGGACCGCACCGAACCGCCGGAACACGCCGCGCTCGCGGAGGTCGCGGACGCGGTCGAGGACCGCGTCGGCGTCGAGGTCGACGCCCGTCTCGGCCGCGATCTCGCGGGCGACCCGCTCGAACGGGCGCGACTCGACGGGGAAGCCGCTCTGGTACTCGTCGATGAGGGCCGCGTCGACCGCGTCGACATCGGTCCGCCAGTCCGCGTCCAGACTCATTACCCACGCTTGGAGCCGGGCGTACGTACTGTTTTCGGAGCGCGTCGGAGAACAGCAGACCGCGGGGTTCGGAGCGCGTCGAGGCGATAGGGCCGATCGGCAGCGGGGCGGGGAGGTCGGCGGGGCTGTGGGAGCCGAGCGGCGAGCGATCGGTCGCCGTCGAGTTCGAGGAGTCAGTCGTCGCCGAGAGTCTCGCTCGGCGTCGGCGCGAACGCCCGGGCGCTCTCCTCAAGCTGGGCCGTCGAGCAGCCGCCGACGGTCGCCGCCTGTTCGAGGGTCAGTGTGCGGGAACGGTACAGCGTGAGCGCCGTGGACACGGATTTGGACGTCATCGGGTACGATCGCCTACTAGATGGACGTACATATAACTCTGACGCTGTTTGAGGCTAGTTATGGAATACGAGAGACACAAAATAACCTAGAAATACAATTCTAACCGCTAGAAAGATACGTGCGTGCGTTTCTACTTTGAGAACAGTTACCACGGACGCCGCGAGAACAGTCCCGCAGTCCGGATCCGCCGCTCGCGCGCGCCGCAGGCGGTAAGCGTCAGCCCTCTTGCTCGTAGCGCGCGACGGTGACTCGGTCCTCGCCGCCGTCGAGACGGTGGTTCACCGTGAGATCCCGGAGCGGGAAGCCGAACGCGACCTCGCCCTCGTACTCGACGGCCGCAGGGCCTTTACAGCCGTTTCTGGTCTCCGTGACCGCGACTTCCACGATGGCGATACCCTCCTCCGGCGACGACGTGAACGTGTTCACGTCGAGGGCGACACACTCGACCGGTGCGGCGAACCGTCCGTCGATCCGCGCGGTCTCATCGTCCACCTCGACGCTCGCGTCGTGTTCGGGATCGTCGACCGGCTCGGTCGAGCGCGCCGACACGGTCGCCGTCGGTGACTCGTCGCGGAACGCGCCGCCGAGACACCCCGAGAGGCCGCCCGCCGTAAGCGCGGAGCCGACGAGGACGGCTCGTCTCGTCGGTCGACGCCGTCGCTCGGCAGAGCGCGTTCGACTCTCGGCGTTCGAAGCTCGATCGCTCACGGTCCGTCCCGCGGCGGGGTCGGGTAAATATCTTCCGTGGCCCCGTCTCGGCCTCCCTTCCCAGCGCTCGGGAGCCGAGCGGGGGACTTTTCGTCGGGAAGGCCGAACGGAGCGTATGGCTCAGGCGACTCAGGAGTTCGGCGACTGGCCCCTCAAACGGCTGATGACCGAGGTCTGCGGCTCCGGCCACAAGTCGGCCGACGACCTCACGCGCGCGCAGGCGACCGAGGCGTTCGAGCGCATCCTCGCGGGCGAGCCGGACCCGACGACGCTCGGAGCGTTCTGGCTCGCGAACCGGTGGAAGCGGAACACGGCGGAGGAGCTGGGCGCGTACGTCGACGTGATGTGCGAGCGCGTCGAGTACGCCGAACCCGACGCCGACCCCGTCGACTGCGGCGCGAACTACGACGGGAAAGGCCGGACCGCGATCCTCGGCGTCGCGGCCGGTGCCGTCGCGGCCGCGGCGGGCACCCCCGTCGTCGTCCACTCGGGGGACCGCGTCCCCACGCAGAAGCAGGACGCGTACAAGCACGTCCTCGACGAACTCGGCGTCCACACCGAGCTGACGCCGTCGGACTCCGCCGACATGGTCGACGAGACCGGCTTCGGCTTCTACTACCAGCCCGCGTTCAACCCCGCCGTCGACGACCTGTTCGACCGGCGCGACCAAGTGGGCGTTCGGTCGTTCGTCAACACCATCGAGACGCTGGCGAACCCGGCCGGGGCGTCGACCCACCTCGGCTCCTTCTATCACCTCGCGTTCGCGAAGAAGGTGGTCGACACGTTCGTCGAGAGCGAGTTCCACGACCTCGACCGCGTCCTGATGTTCCAGGGGATGGAGGGGTACGACGACGTGCGCCCCGGCTACACGAAGGTCGCCGAGTGGGACGCCGCGGGTGACGAGGCCGGCTCCGAGGGCGCGAGCTTCACCGACTTCGAGATCGAGACCGCGGAGTACGGGATGGACCTCGAAGAGGAGGACCTCGCGGTCGACGATGTCGCGGCCGACTCCGCCGAGATCACCGAGGCGGTGCTGGCCGGCGAGCGCGACGACGCCTTCGCGGACGCGGTCGCCGTCAACGCCGCGCTCCGTATCTACGCCGGCGAGGATGCCGACTCCATCGAGGAGGGACTGGAACTGGCCCGCGAGGCGATCGACGACGGCTCGGCCGCGGCGGTCCTCGACGACCTCCGCGAGTTCTGATCGGCGGGAGTCATCCCGGCCACCGCAGCGGACGGATATCGTCTTTTCGACGCCTCTCAATCGGATTTGGGTGAGATTTTGGTCGAAGTTTGAAAAGTTCACTTAGGGGTGGAGACCCGAGTGTGAGTTACGGAGTCAACCTATGATACCCGCCCACACGCCACATGAGGTGTTCGCTTCAGATGCCCACGTGTGAACACTGCGAGACGCACGTCTCCGAACGGTTCGTCCGGGTGTTCTCGGACGCACGCGGCCGAGTACACGCGTGCCCGAACTGCTCCGCGAACGCCGGGATCGCGGAGGTCGCCAAGGAGCGAGCGCCGGACGCCTGAGTTCCGGCCGCCGCCGACTCCCGTCGCCGCCGAGCCTCAGACACCGTCGAATCTCGACCGCCATCGAGTCCCACCTCCCGCCGAGGACGGTGTCGGTTCGTTTCGGCCCTCTCCGTGATCCCCGCGGACCCCTACTGATCGGGCGCGGGCGGCATCGCCCGCTTGTGGGCGCTGCGCTCGTGGAGGTCGACGACGCGGTCGACCGCCTCCTCGGGGACGTCCAGCTCGCGGACCGTCGCCGAACGCGAGAGGCCGCCGTCGACGTGGACCGCGAGGATGGCGTCGACGGTGTCGTAGTCGAGCCCCATCTCCGCGGCGTCGGTCTGGCCCTCCCACATGCCCGCGGTCGGCTCCTGCATCACCAGTTCGCGCGGCACGCCGACGTGGGCGGCCAGCTGGCGCACCTGCTGTTTGTAGAGGTTCCCGATGGGGTTACAGTCGACCGCCTGATCGCCGTACTTCGTGTAGTAACCGGTCATCGCCTCGGCGCGGTTCCCGGTCCCGAGGACGACCCGGTCTTCCGCGTTCGCGACGAAGTAGTTCAACACGGCGCGGGTGCGGACGTACACGTTCCCGGCGGCCGTGCGGTCGTCGGCCGCGTCCGGGAACGCGTCGAAGAACGCCTCAGCGATGGGCTGGATCTCGACCACGTCGTACTCGATACCGAGGTCGTCAGCGACGCGCTCCGCGTCGCTCATCACGTCCGCGTCGTTCACCGCCGAGGGCATCGTGAGGCCGTGGAGACCGTCCTCGCCGAGCGCCTCGACCGCGAGGTGCGCGGTGAGCGTCGAGTCGATGCCGCCCGAGAGACCGAGGACCGCGCCCTCAGCGCCCGCGTCGTCGACGACATCCGAGACGAACGAAACGATGCGCTCGCGGGTCGCCTCCAGTTCCGACTCCGACAGGCGGAGGTCGAGCGGGGGGTCGTCCGACAGCAACACCGACTGCTCCGAGGTCTGGCTCATAGGCAGAGTCAGGGACCGAGACGACTAATATCCACGTGTCACCCGCGGAGACTGGACGTTCGTCGGGTTTCTCTGGTAGAGTGTCGCCCGATCGATTGCGGTGGCGTCGCCGGCTACAGCACCGCAACGAGGGATCGAAGCTCTCTCGTCATCGTCAGAAATTGGGCATTTCTGGCTAGCAGTCAGAACGCTCTGCGTTCTGACGACATCACGAAAGGCGCTCCGCGCCTTTCGAACGACGGCGAACGTCCGTCCGCCTCGCGGCTGGGGCTTCGGTGGTCTCGGTCACGGAGTTGCTCTCGGCGAAAGTACCGTATAGCCGAGCGGCTGGGGCTTTGACGGTGTTTGTGTCGGTCAGTGGCTTATGAGGGATTAAGCAACAATGATTCTGTCAACTATCGTCCAGGACCTCCTGTAGTTCCTGGTGTAGTGCCTCTACGTCGACAACGAGATCTGTCCCGGAGTCATCACATAGACAACAAGAATAGTCCAGGTTGAGTTTATTTGCTAAGTCGAAAAAGTGCCTACGGGGATCCGACTTTGGTAGCAATTCAAGAATATTCGTATCTTCGGGGCAGTGAAGAATGTTGGTTAATCCGGCTCCATGCGGTCCCACGACTACTTCGGCATTCTTCATCGTTCGTATCTGGTCACGTACTGTATGATTTCCTGGAACAAATTTATCAAACCCATACTGGGAGAGACAGGCCATCACTTCTTCCTCATTTAGGACTCGCCGTCTGTCCGCGTCCGAGCGAGAAACGTAAATACGACTATTGCTGGGTTGATCTACATTTGTTATATCGAGTGATTGGCGAAGCCATCTGACAGAGTCAGGTCGGGGTCGTTGATTCGTAACTACCACTAATTCCTCAACTGTCCCGAGTGGTGGCTCCCATCGGACAAGGTCATCCTCGTCGTACCCCATTATTTCAAGGGATTCCTGTTGCCAGTCCGATAAATCCGGGGGAACGATGAGTTTTGGCCTCCGACCGGTTGTGGACTCGAATGCTTCTAATCCCCGTAGCTGTATCAAATTATCAAAGTGCCAATGGAAGTACCCGGAAGACCAGTAATCATACATGAGGAAACCTAGGTCGACGTCGAAACTATCCTTGCTTAGATACGAGCGCGCTTCTCCGGGAATTGATTTTAATGAGAACAGAAGATTCAGATTGAAGGTGTCCTCTGTACCGATAGCATCAAGCGGACATCTATGAGAATTTGTGAGAGGAATTGGATACGAACCGACTAACTTTGCATCATCTATAATACAGGTAAACGGTCGTGGGAAGGTTTGTGGACCTCTTGTACCACAATGCTTCACAATCCATTCGTGGCGGCCAAGATCTGGTTGATACTGCTCTCGTTTCCCGAAACGAATGATAGATTCCTTTGAAGCCACCTGTTTCAACTTGCTCTGTCGTATCAACTTCTGGTGGACAACTGATTTCAGCGGGTGTTGTATCGTTTGATATATTTTCCCATATATCTCTTTTTTCTTTTTGTACAGCTTTCTGGACACATTTGTTGACATCATTTATCACTACCTAACAGTTGGATATGTCCCCGTTCCATAATTATTAGCTTCATAATATGGGTAGTGTTTGGATACGGATTGAAGACTGAGGCAGTACATTTTCAAAGTGATATATACCCGAAGACGACCCCCTCAGCGGCTGCTTAGACGAAGTAAACGTAGGGGGTGGAGCGAGAAGCAACACCGCGGCTGTTGATGAAACTCAGTATTCAGCTCCAGCTGGCAGGATTATTTCTTGAGGTACTTGGTGTTGATCAGATTCGAGCGACCGTCCATAACCGGGGTCCAAGGCCGATCTACAGCCGGAAACGGAGTACAACATGGACCGCGACAAGCGGGAAACGATGCCCCCAGCCGCCGACCACCTACAACAATCCCTCGCGCTCCGCAAGCAGCAGCCCCTCCAGCGTCGCGTCGTTCGTGGGCGGTTCCCGCGCGATATCCAGCGCCTCCTCGACCGGGACCGCCCGCGGCGCGAGGAACTCGTTGCTGTCGTGGTCGACGTCGACCGGGGTCAGCCCCTCCGCGAACACGTAGCCGCGCGTGTGACGCAACACGCCCGTCGAACACCACACCTCCTGAAGCAACGCGGTCGAGTCCGGCTCGAACCCGGTCTCCTCGGCGAGTTCACGCGCGCCGGCCTCGGTGTAGGACTCGCCCGATTCGACGATCCCCGCCGGGAGCTCCAGTTGGGTGTTCCGCACCGTCGGACGGTACTGCTCGACGAACAGCACCCGGTCGTCGGCGACCGCGACGATCACCGTCGCGGGCGACAGCTCCGCCCAGTAGTACTTCTTCTCGGTCCCGTCCGGCTGCTCGACGCGGTCGTAGCCGCCGACGAACCAGCCCTCGTCGTACTCAACGACGACCTCCTTCACCGGCCACTCCGGCTCGCCCGGCAGCGAGTGGTTCCGGCCGTCCGAGAACGCGGGAAGGTCGCGGAGGTCGGCGGCCGGTGCGTTGCCGGTCGGATCGCCTTCGGCCGCACCGTCGTCGTGGTCGCCCGTCACGGGCGGATCACCTCCGCGTGGTAGACCTGCCCGTCGCGGCGCACCCGCACGCCGCCCTCGGTCGCGGCGTCAGGCACCTGCCGGGTCAAGGCGTCGACCTCGTCGAACGGCGTGTGCGTGAACCACTCCTTCATCCCGAACGGACCGGTCTGGTAGCCCTCGGAGCGCCCGTCCGCGCTCCCTATCGCGCCGACCAGGTAGGGGTACCGCCGGTCGGAGACGTTGTTCACGTCGGCGGCGGCCTCGTCGGTCTCGATCGGCTCGACGGTGAGGTAGTAGGGGTCGCCGCTCCCGAGGTAGCTCGGCAGCGCGCCGAGCGCGAGCAGCGCGACGACGACCAGGGCGATGGCGACGAGGAGATTCCGGGTGACCCGGCGCATGGTCTCCGTAGGGACCGTCGGGGAATACCGGTTTCGACCGGGGCAGCGAGGAGTCCGAGAACGGCGGAGAGCGAAGGAGTCGCCGACGCGCTTTAGCCCGCCGCGCCCCTTCACCGGGCATGGAGTATCGGTTCGAGCTGGCCCTCTGTGCCGCGCTCGAATCCCCGGACCGGGTCGTCGCCCGACAGCTCGGCGCGGGCGTCGAGACGCCCGGGACCCGGATCGTCGACGTCTGCCTCCTCCGGCCCGGCCCGAACTTCGACGACCGCGCCGCGATCGCCGCCGAACGGATCCCCGACCCCGCCATCGAGGCCGCCGTCGGCCCGGGCGAGGCGGTCCCCGTCGCGGAGGCGTTCGACCTCCCGCCGGACCGGGCCGCGGCCGTCGTCGAGCGCGCGGTCGAGGTCGGCTACCTCGAACGCGAGCGCCGGGGCGGCCGACCGGTCGTGCGCGCGACCGCGCGCTACCCGGACGACTGGGTCGACGGGCTGGTCGCGGTCGAGAACAAGCCGGACCTCGGAACCCCCGGCGACCTCGAAGCCCAGCTTCGGTACGACGTCGCGCTCGGCCTGTTCGACGAGGTCGTCCTCGCGACCGCCTCCTACGTCACCCGCGCACACCTCAACCGGATCCCGGAAGCAGTCGGAGTCTGGCGGTTCGACCCCGAGACGGGCGAGCGTGAGGTGGTCCGCGAGCCGACGCCGCTCGAGCCGGACGCGCCGGGGGTGGAGATACGCGACGAGCGCCCCTCGCGCACGGACGTCGCGCTCGTCGACCCGGCGGCGAAGGCCCGCAAACGTCGCCGGATCGCCGAGCGGGCGTACGGGAAGGGGTGGCGGCCCGACCCGCCGGGGTGCGTACACGGGGAGGCGACCGCCGACGGCCGGCCGCGCTGCGCGCAGTTCGGCCGCGTGGTCGACCCCGGCCGCGAGTGCGGGCGCGACTGTCCCGCCTTCGAGCCGGCCGACCCCCCGGACGCGGCGCGGGAGCGCCTCCGGGACGAGCGGACCGCGTGGGTCGCCGCCCCCGACGGGGACGGCCCGCGCCGGCAGTCCGGGCTCTCCCGGTATCTGTGAGAACGCTTATACGGCGACAGCGGGTTTCTCCGGTATGGACGAGATCGAAGACGTCTTCGTGGCGCGACTGATGTCGACGGACCTCCACACGGTGACGCCGGACACCTTGGTAGAGGATGCGGCCGCCGTGCTGCTCGAGAACGATATCAGCTCCGTCCTCGTCGTCGAGGAAGACGACGGGGCGCTCGTGGGGATCCTCACCTCGACGGACTTCGTCGACATCGTCGCGAAGAGCCAGCCGAAGGCCGAGACGACGGTCGAGCGGTACATGACGGCGGACCCGATCACGGCGAGTGCGCAGGACGACGTGTCGGCGGTCGCCGCGACGATGCTCGAACACGGCTTCCACCACGTGCCGGTCGTCGACGGGGACACGCCCATCGGCATCATCACCACCTCCGACTTCGCCGCGTACGTCTCCTCGCCGGAGTCGGTCTCGGCGTAGTCGATCGAGGCCGGAGACGCCGGACTCGACGGTCGTCGATGACCTCAACCGCCCGCGTCCGCGACCGCGACAAGTGACGCCACTTTCTGTGGTCGTATTACCCCGAAGCGCGTACGGGCACCCGTGTCCGATCACCTACATCTCAACCTCTTCACCATGACCTCGGTCGAACACGTCTCGCCCGGGTCGTGGCGGTACCCCGGCGACCGGTCGGCGGACTACGCCGACCGCGAGTACTGGACGGAGGTCGCGCGCACCGCCGAGCGAGGCGGCTTCGACGCCGTGTTCTTCGCGGACGTGCGCGGGGTCTACGACGTGTACGGCGACGACCGCGAGGTCGCCGTCGAGAAGGCAGTCCAGACGCCCGCGAACGACCCGCAGCTCGTCGTGCCCGCGATGGCTGAGGTCACCGACGACCTCGGCTTCGCGGTGACGCGCTCGACGACGTACAACCACCCCTACCAGCTCGCGCGGGAGTTCTCGACGCTCGATCACCTCACCGACGGCCGGATCGCGCTCAACGTCGTCACCTCCTACCTGGAGTCGGCCGCGGAGAATCTCGGACTCGACGAGCGGATGGACAAGGAGACCCGGTACGACCGCGCCGACGAGTTCCTCGACGTCTGTTACAAGCTGTGGGAGGAGTCGTGGGACGACGACGCGGTCGAGGTCGACCGGGAGTCCGGCCGGTACAGCGACCCGGAGAAGGTACACGCGATCGACCACGAGGGCGACCACTTCTCGGTGCCCGGCCCGCACGGCTCCGAGCCGTCGCCCCAGCGCACGCCGGTCGTCTATCAGGCCGGCTCCTCGGACTACGGGCGCGACTTCGCCGCGCGCAACGCCGAGGCCGTCTTCGCCAGCCAGCCGACCGAGGCGGGCGTCCGCGAGTACGTGGACGACGTGAAATCGCGCGCGGCCGACGCCGGCCGCGACCCCGAGAGCCTGAAGTTCTTCATCGGCGTCGTGCCGGTCGTCGGCGAGACGGAGGCGCTCGCGGAGGCGAAGTACGAGGAGTACAAGCGCCACGTCGACGTCGAGGCGACGCTCGCGCTGTTGTCCGGGTTCCTCGACATGGACCTCTCGGAGCTGGACCCCGACCAGAAGGTCGAACACATCGAGACGGACGCGATTCAGGGGACGGTGAACGCGTTCACGAAGGCCCAACCCGACCGGGAGTGGACGGTCCGCGAGGTCGCGGAGTTCTGCGGGCTCGGCACGACCTCGCCGAAGGTCGTCGGGACGCCCGAACAGGTCGCCGACGAGCTCCAGTACTGGCACGAGGAGGTGGGCATCCACGGGTTCAACGTCAAGGAAGTCGTCCGGCCCGACTCGCTCGTCGACTTCGTCGACCTCGTCGTCCCGGAGCTCCGCGAGCGCGGCCTCGTTCCCCCGGCAGACGCGGAACCCGCGGGCGAGACGCTCCGCGAGCGGCTCCTCGGCGAGGGGCAGTCGCGGCTCCGCGCGGACCACCCCGCCCGACAGTAGCGCGAGCGAGACGCGGTCGTCCGACGGGACAGCCGGCAGGTCGTCTTTCGACCCCTTGTTGGCGAACTGTTGTGAACGGCTCGCCGTCAGCTAATACGACGGTACTGCCGGCCCCGGCACGCTTAAGTGTCTACCACCGCTTATCTCAGGTGACGCTTCGCTTGGAGGGCCGAAGCGTCAGCGGGGACCTACAGAACGACACGCTCGTGCCACCTTTTCCCGGCACGGGCGTGCCGTTCGTTCCTTTACATCCCGAGTGGCTCACACGTGCGGCGTCGTATCTGTGCGTCGCCAGCGTCGCGTCTGTAGTCGGACTGTTAGAGCCGTTCGCCCTGATACGCGCCGTCGTAGGTCCCGTCGTGGTCGGCATCGGCGAGCACCAGCTGTGCGATCCGCGCGCCCGGTTCGATCTCGATCGCGTGCCCCACGTCGAGCCGCCCCTCGCCGACGCCCTCGTAGCCCGCGTCCCAGACGGCGGTGTCGAGGGTACAGGCGTTCCGGAGGAGCGTCGAGCGCGGGAGGACGAAGCCGATGCGCTCCTCGGGGATCCGCACCGGCTCGCCGTATCGGACGACGTAGGTGCCCCGGTCGAGCCGGTAGCGGCCGTCCTCCGGCTCCAGTTCGCGTCGCTCGGCCACGCGCTTCCCGTCGCGCCCGACGAACCCCGGTTCCGTCGGTTCGAACACGGCGTCGACGGTGAGGTCGACGCCGTTCGGCTGTCGCTGCGCGTCGTCGAGGTCGGCACCGGCCGCGGATAGCGCCGCCGCGACCGCGGCTCCCGAGTCGAACATGCGCGTTCGGAACCACGGGCGAGCCTAAACGGTGTCGCCCGCGCTCCGGCGCAATCGCGGCCGAAGCGGCGGGTATCTCCGGAACCGCTGAAGCGGTCGAATTTTGCCGTTTCAGGCATTTAATGACCTAAAAGGGTCACCACGGATACGTATTTCACGGTGAATGGTACCACGCGGAGATTACAGCGATCGTTGCCGCATCAGGGGATCTAACACGGTCGATCTTCGGGAAACTCGCGGGTTTTATATCCACGGGAGAGCCATCTTCGCGTGATATGGGACAAACGATTACGGAGAAGATCCTCGATGACCATCTCGTCGAGGGCGAGCTGACGCCCGGCGAGGAGATCGGTATCGAGATCGATCAGGTGCTGACGCAGGACACGACGGGGACGATGGTGTGGCTCCAGTTCGAGGCCCTCGATCTGGACGAGGTCCAGACGGAGCTGGCCGCGCAGTACTGCGACCACCAGACGTACCAGTTCGACTTCAAGAACACCGACGACCACCGGTTCCTCCGCTCGGCGGCGGGCACGTACGGCGCGTACTTCTCCCGCCCCGGCAACGGGATCTGCCACCAGGTCCACAAGGAGAACTTCGCCGCGCCCGGCAAGACGCTGCTCGGCTCCGACTCGCACACGCCGACGCCCGGCGGCCTCGGCCAACTCGCGATCGGCGCGGGCGGGCTCGACATCGCCGTCGCGATGGGCGGCGGCCCCTACTACGTCGAGATGCCGGAAGTCGTCAACGTCCACCTCGAAGGCGAGCTCCCCGAGTGGGCGACCGCCAAGGACGTCGCGCTCCACCTGCTCGGCGAGCTGACCGTCAAGGGCGGCGTGGGCAAGATCTTCGAGTACACCGGACCGGGAGCCGAGAAGCTCTCGATCCCCGAGCGCACCACGATCACGAACCTCGGCACCGAGCTCGGCGCGACCTCCTCGATCTTCGCGACCGACGAGAAGACGAAAGACTGGCTCGCGCGTCAGGACCGCGAGGAGGAGTACGTCGACCTCCAGCCCGACGACGACGCGGAGTACGCCGAGACGGTCGAGGTCGACTTGAACGAGCTCGAACCGCTCGTGGCCGCGCCCTCGATGCCCGACAACGTCGCCCCCGTCAGCGAGTACGAGGGGACCGACGTCGAGCAGGTCATCGTCGGCTCCTGTACCAACGGTGCCTACGAGGACATCCTCCCCAGCGCGAAGATGCTGGAGGACCGCGAGGTCGCGAAGCAGACCGAGATGATCGTCGCGCCCGGCTCGAAGCAGGCCTCCGAGATGCTGGCCCGCGAGGGCTGGACCGCGGAGATGATGGCGGCCGGCGTCAACTTCTCCGAGGCGACCTGCGGCGCATGTATCGGTATCGGCCACGTGCCCGCCTCCGACTCCGTCTCGCTGCGTACCTTCAACCGCAACTTCGAGGGGCGTTCCGGCATCGAGGACGACTCCGTCTTCCTCTGCTCGCCCGAGGTCGCCACCGCGGCGGCCATCACCGGCGAGATCGTCGACCCCCGCGACCTCGCGGACGAGCTCGGCGACCTCGAAGCGCCCGGCCTAGAGATGGGGACGAAGTACGGTCCCGGGATGGGGAAGGACGACTCCGACATCATCTCGCCCGACGAGGCGATCGACGACGGGCTCGTCAAGGGGCCGAACATCGGCGACGTGCCGCTGAAAGACGACATCGACGTGGACGGCGGTGAGGCCCTCCTCAAGATGGAGGACAACATCACCACCGACCACATCATCCCGGCGACGGCGGACATCCTGAAGTTCCGCTCGAACATCGAGAAGCTCTCCGAGTTCACGCTCTCGCGCGTCGACGACACGTTCGCCGAGCGCGCGCTCGCCGCCGACGGCGGCGTCCTCGTGGCCGGCGAGAACTACGGCCAGGGCTCCTCGCGCGAACACGCCGCCCTCTGTCCGATGTACCTCGGCATCGAGGCGGTCTTCGCGCAGAGCTTCGCCCGCATCCACAAGGCGAACCTGTTCAACTTCGGGATCGTCCCGCTGGCGATCGACGCGGAGACGTACGAGCGGATCGACCAGGGCGACGACCTCCACATCGTCGACGACGTGCCCGCGGGCGTCTCCTCCGGGCAGGAGGAGTTCACCGTGAGCGTCAACGGCGAGTGGGAGTTCACCGCCGACCTCGACGCCTCCGAGCGCGAGCGCGAGATCCTCTCGGCGGGCGGCAAGCTCTCGTGGGTCAAACAGCAGCACGTCGACGACGGCTCCGGCGCGACGCCGGCCGACGACTGAGCGCACAGTCGACGCCGACCGCCCGAGCGAAAGACCGATTTCTCTTTTTTCAGTCGTCGCCAGCGGCGACGCCGGGGTCACCGCTCTCGCCGACCCACGCGCCCCGCGAGAAGTCGACGGCGTCGTTCCACTTCGCGACGACCGTCGTCACCGCGAGGTCGCCGCTGATGTTCGTCATCGTCCGCAACCGGTCCAGTATCGGGTCCACGCCGGCGACGAACCCGACGACTTCGAGCGGAAGTCCGAGCTGTGTCAACACGAGCGTCAGCATGATGAGTCCGGTCCCCGGGACGCCGGCCGCGCCGACGCTCGCCAGCACGGCGACGAGCACGACCGTCGCCTGCTCGGCGATGGTGAGCTGGACGCCGACAAGGTTCGCGGCGAACACCGCAGCCACGCCCTGATACAGCGCGGTACCGTCCATGTTGATCGTCGCGCCGAGCGGCAGGGAGAAGCTGTACACCCCCTCGTCAATGTGGAAGTTGTCGTCGGCGTTCGCCATCGTCACGGGCAGCGTCCCGGACGAGGAGCGGATCGACAGGGCGGTGATGAGCGCGTCGCGACCGCCCGTGAGGAACGCGACCGGCGACTGTCCGGCGAGCAGCCGCACGAGGACGGCGAGGTGAACGACCGCGATGTGAGCGACCACGGCGATCGCGAGCGCCGCGATGAGCAGCGCGAACGGGACGATGGCGTCGACGCCCGCCCGCCCGAACACAGCCGCCATCAGGGCGAACACGCCGACGACGCCGTACTCCATCACGCCCCAGACCACCTTGAACATCGCCTCGGCCCCGGCCTCCGCGAGGTCGTAGAACGACTCGACCCCGTTTCGGATGTCCGGCGAGTCGGTGGACTGCTCGACGAGCGCCAACGCGATGCCGAACACGATGACGAAGAAAATGGTCGGGAGGATGTCACCCGAGGCCATCGCGCCGATGGGGTTCTGGGGGACGATCCCCAGAATCACCTCGACGATGTCGGGCGCTTCCGCGGTCTGTGCCTCCGCGTCACCCAATTCGAGGTTGACCCCGGGGTCGATGAGGTTCGCGACCAGCAGTCCGAAGCCGACCGCCGCGGCCGAGGTGAGGGCGTACAAGCCGACCACCTGCCCGCCGATCTTACCGAGGTTGCTCGGCGAGAGCCGGCGCGCCCCCATCAGGAGGGTGAACACGACGATGGGGACGATCAGCATGCTCAGGAGGTTCACGAACAGGTCGCCGAGCGGCTGGAGCGCCGTCGCGGGCTGCCCCACCGCGAGTCCGACGAGCGAGCCGAGCGCGAAGGCCAGCCCGATCCGGTAGACGATCGGTACCGCGCGATACCGGTTCCACGACCGCGTGAGTGTGTTCGCCATACCCATGGGTGTCATTAGACCAGCGGTAAGTAGGTGTCGCAGCCGTGAAACGTTCGCCGCGACTGGTGACGCGAGCGGTCGTCAAGCGCGGCCCTCGGGACGTGTCGACGGACCCGCCGGTAGTCGGCGTAGCGAGTCGGAGAGAAACGGCCCGTCGGTCGGTCCGACGTCAGCGGGCCGCAGCGGCGACGCGTTCGCGCTCTTCCTTCTGCGAGATGGAGTAGGAGGCCTCGACGTCGTAGTCGGCGGCGGAGATCAGTTCGTTCGCGAGCGCCTCGGCGGCCGAGGTCGTCGACTTGTACGTCGCGCTGGCGACGCCGTCAGAGATGAAAAGCAGCGCCTGGTCGACGCGGCGCTGGGGCGCGACGTCGACGGCCTTCGGGACGGAGATGCCGCCGTACTTCAGGCGGACGGTCTCCTCGCGAGGCGCGGCGTTCTCGACGGCCGTCACGAGGATCTGGACCGGGTTCTCCTCGGTCCGCTCGTGAACGATATCGAAGGCGTCACGGACGATCCGCGTCGCCTGCTGTTTCTTCCCCGTGTTCTCGTCGGTCTGCATCAGGCGGTTGATCAGCCGCTCGACGAGGGAAATTTCGGACTTCTTGAACTGCTTGGACGCGTGGCGACCCATCGTGTGCGCGATGGGCGTCACCGTCATGTACCGCTTCGTCGAGGGGTCCTCGTAGGCGATCTCGGTGACATCCCAGACGCCGAACAGCTTGGCGTTCTCGTTTGCGGCCTCGCTGGACGCGGGCGCGTCCGGATCCGGCTCGTCGGCGGCGACGTCCTCGCCGGACGCCGCCTCGGTCTCCTCACCGCTCATCTGACCGGTTTCTCCGCGTTCCCGCGAACCAGTTCGATCATCGACACGCCGTTGACCTTCTCGACCTTGTAGTTGACGCCGGAGAGGTCGCCCATCGCGCGACCCTTCGCGCCGCCGATCCCGGCGATCGTGACCTCGTCGTGTTCGTCGATGAAGGAAATCGCGCCGTCACCGGGACAGAACGCGGTGACCTGTTTCCCGTTTTTGATGAGCTGAACCCGGACGCACTTTCGGATCGCCGAGTTCGGCTGCTTTGCCTCGATGCCGACCTTTTCCAAGACGATGCCGCGCGCCTGCGGGGCACCCTCAAGCGGGTCGGACTTCTTTTTGAGCCCGCGCTCGCGCCGAGCGTACTCGGAGTCGGACCAGCGACGCTTCTGCCGGTCCTTTTTGAGCTTACGGGCCGCGTACTTGCCGTTCGCCATCGTACATCCACTTCCGAACGGAGCTACTTAAGCGTCGTCTTTCTCCGACGCGAAACGCCCTCAGATCCGTCGAGAGGTATCGCTCGGAGGATCTGAGGGCGTCTCACGGATCGAACGACGGACGCAAAACAACGTTGAGCCGATAAGCCGGCGCGAGACGTCGTCGTTCGTGCGATCAGTCAGGGCGACCGACCCCCGAACGTTCGCCGCCCTCGCAGGCGAAACGAGAGCGGGACGCGTCAGGTCAGCTGTACGTCGTCGACGTCGTAGTGCCGCTCCGCGAGCCGGCGCGCGGTCTCGATGTTCGCCCCGTCCGCGCCGATGGCGACGCCGCGGTCCGCCTCGGGGACCTCGACGTACGCCACGCGATCGGTCTGCTCTGAGATGGTGACGGCGTTGACGGCCGCCGGCGCGAGCGTGCTCGCGACGAACGCCTCGGCGGTGTCCGCGTCCTCGACCAGTTCGATCGACTTCGCGAGCCGGCGTTCGGCCTCCGCGACGGTCTCGCCGCCCTGTCCGATCGCGGCCGCCATCTCGCCCGCGGGCACCACGAACACGAGGCGGTCGCCCTCCACGAGGCAGTCGGTCGGCGTGACGCCGGTCAGCTCGTCGAACCGACCGATGTAGCGCCGCGCCTCGTCGGAGAGCTCGACGCGCATCAGTCGTCGCTCACGACACGCGACCCCATCCGGAGGTCGACGTCGCCGGTCCCCATCGAGATGGGCTTACCGGCGATGACGTTCTCGATGACGCCGTCGAGCTCGTCGTACTCGCCGTGGATCGCGGCGTCGAGCAGGTGGTTCACCGTCACCTCGAACGCCGCGCGCGCGAGGACCGAGTCCTTGTTACCGGAGATACCGTGCCGGCCGATCGACTCGATCTCGCCGTTGTTCGTCATGATGTCCGCGACGAGCATGAGGTGCCGGACGTTCACGTCGTCGAGCCCCTGCTCTTCGAGCGTGTTCTTCGTCTCGTCGATGATGGTCTCGCGGGCCGCCTCGACGCCGAGGTTCCGGTAGATCTCGTGGATGTTGTTACACGTCGACCGGGAGGCGTCGACGCCCTCGATCGCGAGGGTGTCGCCGAACGCCGACCCCTCGGTGTAGAGGACGAACTCCTCGCCGCCGTCGATCTCCTCTTTGCGGATGACGACGCGTTCGATCTCCTCGATCCCCTTGAAGACGATCTCGCGGAGCCGCTCGACGAGCTGGAGCAGCTCGCGGTAGCTCGGCTCGTTGGGACCGAACTCGACCACGGTGCCCGACTGCCGGGCGTTCACGCCGAGCGCGTCCTCGATCGTCTCCGCGATGATCTCCGCGATCTCAGCGGGGTTCGAGTGGGTCGGCCACCGCTCTAAGAGCGTGTCGTCGTTCAGGTCGATCCGGACCAGCATGTCCGCGACGTTCGTCGACACGTCGCCGAGCGCGAGGATGCGCGTCGCCTCGATCGACCAGACGACCTCGTGAGCCTTCTCGCGGTCGGTCGCGTACTCCTCTTCGAGATACACCGTCATCATCGGCGTGTCCGGCGTCTTCCGGGCGTCCACTAGCTCGATGAGCCGCGGCAGCCCCTGCGTGACGTCGATCTCGGCGACGCCGGCGTAGTGGAACGTGTTCATCGTCATCTGCGTCCCGGGCTCGCCGATCGACTGCGCCGAGACGGTGCCCACCGGATCCAAGGGGTCGACCCGCGTCTGCTCGTAGCGGTTCTCGACGCCCTCGACGACGTCCGTCGCCTGCTCGATGGTGACCTCGCCGGTCTCCTCGGCCTTGCGGTCGAGCGCCTCGTACACCTTCGTCTTGAGCCGGCGGGGGAGCTCGGTCGCCTCGACGACCGCCTCCATGTCGTCGGTGACGTGGTCGTATTCAGTCATCCGACTCCACCTCCAGTTCGGCGGCCTTGTTCAGGCCCGGTCCGGCGTGCTCCGAGAGGTTCGTCGGCGGCTCGCGCTCGCCGAGGAACCGCTCTTTCTCCTCGCTGGACTCGAACTCGGCGTCGACGACGCGGTCGACGATGCCGTCGACGTCGATGCCGTCCTCCTCGCCGGAAGAGACCTTCACCGGCGAGGTGCCGTCCTCGCCGAACTCGAACTGGACGATCCGGCCCGAGGTGTCCCGGACCGTGCCGTCGTACTGCGCCTCCAGCTCGGAGAGCGCGTTGATGAGCCGACGCTGGAGGTAGCCGGACTTGGAGGTCCGGACCGCCGTGTCGACCAGCCCCTCGCGGCCGCCCATCGCGTGGAAGAAGAACTCCTCGGGGGTGAGCCCGCCGCGGTAGGAGTTCTCCACGAAGCCGTGCGCCTCCGAAGAGAGGTCGTTCGGCCGGTAGTGAGAGAGCGTCCGGTCCTCGTAGCCGCGGTTGATCCGCTCGCCGCGGACCGCCTGCTGGCCGACGGAACCGGCCATCTGCGTCAGGTTCAGCATCGAGCCACGCGCACCCGAGCGGGCCATCACGACCGCCGGGTTGTCGTCGCCGAAGTGCTGATCGGCGATCTCCCCGGCCGAGTCGCGGGCCTTCCCGAGCGTCTGCATGATCTTCATCTCCAGCGTCTCGTCGACGCCGCGCCCGGGAAGCGACTCAAGCTCGCCGGCCTCGTAGGTCGCGATCAGTTCCTGAACGCGGTCGTAGGCGCTCTCGATCGCGTCGTCGACCTGCTCTTCGGCCTCCGGCGGGATCGACTCGTCGTCGATCCCGATCGAGAACCCGAAGTTCATGATCGCGCGCATCGCCAGCGACGCGATCTCGTTGATGAACACGCGCGAGCGCGTCTCGCCGTACTCCTTCGTGAGCGTGTCGACGACTTCGCCGCCGAACGCGCCGACCGCGTCCTCGTCGATGGTGCCCTCGATCAGCTGGCCGTCCTCGATGACGACGTCGTCGCCCGCCGACGACGTGAACGACAGGTCCAGATCGTCGGGGAGCAGCTCCGAGAACAGCGTCCGACCGGTCCAGTACTCGCGGCCCTCGTCGTCGACGCCGTCCGCCTCGGGCAGCTCGTCGACGCGAGTCGCGCGCAGCAGGTCGAGCGCCTGCGTCTCCGTGAACTCGGGGTTCGAGTGCGTGAGCAGATACGTCCCGGAGATGTGGTCTTGGATCGCGCCGATGATGTTCCCGCCGAAGCGGGGGCTCAGGATCTGCTCTTGGACGCGCATGAGGACGCGCGCCTCGGCGCGAGCCTCCTCGTTTTGCAGCGCGTGCATGTTCATCTCGTCGCCGTCGAAGTCGGCGTTGTACGGCGGACAGACGACGGTGTTGAGCCGGAACGTCTTGTACGGCATCACCACGACCTCGTGGGCCATGATGGACATCCGGTGGAGCGACGGCTGCCGGTTGAAGATCACGATGTCGCCGTCCACGAGGTGGCGGTTCACCTCCCAGTCGGGCTCGACCTTCTCGGCGAGCTCCTCGCAGTTCTTCTCGGTTACCTTCAGCCGGCGACCGTCGGGGCGGCGCACGTAGTTGGCTCCGGGGTGGGCCTCCGGCCCGTTCCGGACGTACTGGCGCGCCTCCTCGACGTTGCGCTCGGTGACGTTGAGCGTCTGGGTCATCTCCATGGCGACCCGGTCCGGAACGCCGACCTCGTTCAGCGAGAGCGTCGGGTCGGGCGAGATGACGGTCCGGGCGGAGAAGTTGACGCGTTTCCCCGAAAGCGAGCCGCGGAAGCGGCCCTCCTTCCCCTTCAGCCGCTGGCTGAGGGTCTTGAGGGGACGACCGGAGCGGTGTCGCGCCGGCGGCGTCCCGCTGATCTCGTTGTCGACGAACGTGGTGACGTGGTACTGGAGGAGTTCCCAGAGGTCCTCGATGATCAGCTGCGGCGCGCCCGCCTCGCGGTTCTCCATGAACCGCTGGTTGATCCGGATGATGTCGACCAGCTTGTGGGTGAGGTCGTCCTCGGAGCGCTGGCCGTTGTCCAGCGTGATCGAGGGTCGGGTGGTGACCGGCGGGACCGGCAGCACCGTCAGGATCATCCACTCCGGGCGGGAGTGCTCGGAGTCGATGCCGAGGACCTCCAGATCCTCGTCCGGGATGTCCTCGAACCAGTCGCGGATGTCCGAGGGCATCAGCTTGTTCATGTCCTCCTCGGTCAGATCGACGTCGAGCGCCTTCTCGATGGCGCGGCGGTCATCCTTGCGCGGGCGGAACTCGCCGGCCATGATCTCGTTGATCCGGTCGAGGGCGATGTCCGTCTCCTCGGCCAGCTCCTGTGGCGAGGTGCCCGGGTCGTCCTCCTCCTCGTCGGGCTGCATCGCGGCCGCGATGCGCTCGGAGTAGTCGCCCGAGAGAACGTCTTGGACCTCGTAGTAGGTGGTCGGCTTCTCGTGTTTGATGTCCGCCTGCGGCTCGCCACAGAACGGACAGGTGGACGCCTTTCGGGCCTGCCGGACGGCCGCCTTCAGCACGTCGTGTTCGTCGTCGCCGAGCTCCTTCGCCCGCTCGTAGCGGTCGCGGAACTCGTCGCGCTGCGCCTCGTCCAAGGCGAGCTTCCCGCACTCGCGACACGTCGAGCGGAGCAGCCGCCGGATGAGCTTGGTAAAGCCGACGTGGATGACCGGCGCGGCCAGCTCGATGTGGCCGAAGTGGCCGTTACAGGAGCCGGAGTGCGAGCCGCAGGTCCGACACTCCAGTCCGGGGTCGATAACGCCCAGTCGCGGGTCCATCAGCCCCATGTCGATCGGATAGCCGTCGTCGTCGTACGTGTCGGCCGTGATCACTTTCGTCGCGGACATGTCCCGGTACGTCTCCGGGTCCATGAGTCCGAAGTCGATCCCGCCGAGCACTTTCGGTGTTTGCATTGACATCTAAATCGCGTCCTCCAGTTCGAGTTTCGGTCGGATGCCGAGGGCGATCATCTCGTCGAGCAGCAGCTTGAACGCGTAGCTGACCTCCAGCTCGTGGATGTCGTCCTCGTCGCCCGTGACCGGGTCGTACACGCGGCGCTGCTCGCGGTCCTCGACCGCGACGAGCCCCGTCTCCGCGGAGACGTGGACCGTCTCGGCGTCCGAGGACTCCAGCAGCCGCTCGTTGAGCACCATCGACGCGCCGTGGCCGATGATCGTGTCGCGCTCCATCTCCCCGACGCGCAGCCCGCCCTCGCGGGCGCGCCCCTCGGTCGGCTGGCGCGTGAGCACCTGAACCGGCCCGCGCGAGCGGGCGTGGAGCTTGTTCGACACCATGTGGTACAGCTTGTGGTAGAAGATCGTCCCGACGAAGATCTCGGCGTCGATCTTCTCGCCGGTGACGCCGGAGTACATGACCTCCTTGCCGGAGGACTTGAACCCGTGGTCCTCCAGTCCGTCGCGGAGCTCCTCCTCGTCTTCGCCCTGGAACGGCGTCCCGTCGACCCGCGAGCCCCGGAGCGAACCGACCTTCCCGCCGAGCATCTCCAGCACGTGGCCGACCGTCATCCGCGACGGCAGCGCGTGCGGGTTCATCACGAGGTCGGGGACGACCCCCTCCTCGGTGAACGGCATGTCCTCTTGGGGCGCGAGGTGGCCGACGACGCCCTTCTGGCCGTGTCGGGACGCGAACTTGTCGCCCAGTTCGGGGACGCGCTGGTCGCGCACCTTCACCTTCGAGAGCTTAGAGCCGTCCTCGCCCTCCATCAGCGTCACCGTGTCGACGACGCCGGACTCGCCCGAGCGCATCGTGACCGAGGTCTCGCGACGCTTCTGTGGGGAGAGTCCGCCCATGTCGTCCGGCTCTTCGAGGAAGCGCGGCGGACTGGTCTTGCCGAGCAGGACCGACGACTCGTCGACTTTCGTCTCGGGGTTGACGAGGCCGTCCTCGTCGAGGTGGGTGTAGGCGTCCTCGCCGCGCGCGCCGCGAACGTCCTGATCGGGGATCTCGAAGCGGTCCTCCTGCCCGCCGGGGTATCGCCGCTCCTCGCCCTCGTAGGTCCGGAAGAAGTGCGAGCGGGTGAGCGCGCGGTCGACCGACCCCTGGTTCATCACCAAGGCGTCCTCGATGTTGAACCCCTCGTAGGACATCACGGCGACGACGAAGTTCTGCGCCGCCGGCCGCTTGTCGAAGCTGATCTGGTCGGACGTCTGCGTCTTCACCATCGCCAGCTGCGGGTAGTGCAGGAGGTGCTGACGCGTGTCCGGCCGGATCCGGTAGTTGGCGGAGGGGAGCCCGAGCGACTGCTTCATCATCCCCGCGCCCATCGTAATCCGGGGGCTCGCGTTGTGTTCGGGGTACGGGATCATCCCCGCGCCGATGCCGAACACCAGTTGCGGGTCGATCTCGAGGTGCGTGTGGTCCTCGGACACGTCCTCCTCGTCGACGGCGACGAGGATGTCCTCCTCCTCCTCGGCGTCGATAAACTCGACGTAGCCGCGCTCGACGAGGTCCTCGAACTCGACGTCGCCGCGTTCGAGCGCCTCAATCTCCTCGTCGCCGAGGAGCGGTTCGCCGTTCTCGACGACGATGAGCGGACGTCGCGCCCGCCCCGCATCCGCGTTGACGATGACCTCTCGGGTCCGGTCTTTCACGGAGACGTTCACCATCTCGCTCACGTCGCCGCGGCGGCGCGCCTCGCGGATCTGTTCTGCGAGCTCGTCCGGGTTCTCGTGGGTGCCCACGAGGCTCCCGTTGACGTACACCTTCGCTTCGCGTTCTGCTTGTGCCATATTAGTCGTCCGCCGTCTGTCGTTCGACGCCCTCGATGCCGGGGATCCCCTCGACACCCATCGACGCCAGTTCTCGTTTCAGCCCCTGTTCGTCCTCGACGGTCTGTGACAGCTCCATCGCCTGCGCGAAGTTCTTCACCAGCCCGCAGTTCGGTCCCTCCGGGGTCTCGGAGGGGCAGATGCGACCCCACTGGGTCGCGTGGAGGTCCCGCGCCTCGAAGTGCGGCTGCGACCGCGACAGCGGCGACCGAAGCCGCCGGAGGTGCGAGAGCACGCCCATGTAGTCCGTCCGGTCGACGAGCTGGGAGACCCCAGAGCGCCCGCCGACCCAGTTGCCCGTCGCGATCGGGTGTTCGAGCCGCTCGGTCAGCACGTCCGAGCGGACCACCGTGTTGACGGTGAGCTGCCGGTTCCGCATGTTCGCGCGTTCGAGCTGGTACTTCACGTCGCGCGCCAGCTTGTTGAGCGCGGTGCGGAACAGGTCGCGCATGAGGTCGCCGGAGACCTTCAGGCGCTTGTTCGCGTAGTGGTCCTTGTCGTCGGCCTCGCGGCGGTCCAAGGCGAGTTCGAAACACGCCTCGGCCATCCGGCAGAGGTAGTACGCCTTGTTGATCCGCACGTCCTCCTCGTCGACGCCCTCCTCGTGGAGGTGCGGGAGGAGGTAGCGGTCGATAACGTAGTTCGCCCGCTTGAGCTGGTAGTTCTTCCCCTGCCCGGAGGCGACGCGCTCGCCGAGGGTCTCGATGGCCTCCTCGGTCGTCTGGACCGAGGCCTCCTCTAAGTTCTCCAGCATGAACTTCACGATCTCGGGGTCGTCCGAGACGCGGTGGACGATCTCCTCGTCCGACTCTAAGCCGAGCGCGCGGACGAGCGTCACGAAGTCGATCGACCCCGAGACGGACGGGAACGACACTTCGAGCAGCCCCTCGCGGTTGCGCTCGCACAGCACCAGCGCGCGGTACCCGCGGCGCTGGGAGAACGTCTTCGCGACCTGGATCTCGTCGCCGTACTTCGAGTCGTACTCGGCGAGGATCTTGTTCGGGGCGAGGTCCTCCGATGTCATCAGCACGCGCTCGGAGCCGTTGACGATGAAGTAGCCGCCGGGGTCGACGGGGTCCTCGCCGATGTCGATGAGCTCCTCGTCGGAGAAGCCCGCCATGTTACACTTGTTTGAGCCGACCATGATCGGCATCCGGCCGACCTTAGTCTCGGTCGTGTCGACGACCTGCTCCGGCTCGTCCTCGCCGCCGCGAATGACGGACATCTCCATGAAGACCGGCGCGGAGTAGGTGATGTTGCGCAGCCGGGCTTCCTGCGGGTACAGCAATTCCTCCGACCCGTCGGCCTCGCGGACGCGGGGGGTCGCCATCCGCACGTCACCGAGCTCGACGTACACCGGCTCCTGGCCCTCCTTGTCGCCGATGTCCGTCTCGATCGTCTCCTTCTCGTCGACGACCTCCTGCATGCCGCGGTCCAGGAAGTTGTTGAACGAGCGGAAGTGGTGTTCGGCGAGCCGTTCGTCTGAGAAGTATTCGCGTGAAACCACGCGTCGATCTTGCCTGTTCATGAGACGACCAGTCGGTACACGACCGCCTCGTCGGTCGTGCGAGAGTTTCGAACGATCTTCACCACGTCGCCGACCTCGGCCTCGTCGGGGATCGCGGGATCGGTGCGTTTGATCTTCGGTAAGTGGGTCTTCTTCACGTCGTACTCCGCCAGGACCGATTCGACCTCCTCGGGGTCGTCGAGGAGGACGTGGTCCGGGACGAGTTCGTGTTGGCTTACGTCTACCATGGGTGCTGGTGGTGGGGAGAAGCTATCACGAGATACTACAGATGTGTACACGCGCCAGCGGCATAAGACTTACCAAGCGCCGCTGCGCACCGCTCACGAGTCGGGGGCGTTCGACACTCACACGCACGCGAGGTTCCCACAAAAGGATACCGGATAAGACGGGTATCGCGAGCCGTCGACCCCTTCACCGTCCCCACCGACAGGCCGAAAGTTCCTGTCATCGACCCCCACCCTCGTCGGGGATGACAAGCCTTATTTGCCAGACAGGGGTACGAACTGATGCGACAAGCCCGGATGGTGTAGTGGCCCATCATACGACCCTGTCACGGTCGTGACGCGGGTTCAAATCCCGCTCCGGGCGTCCCCAGTTTCGGGGCGCTGTCGCTGTTTGCCCGGATGGTGTAGTGGCCCATCATACGACCCTGTCACGGTCGTGACGCGGGTTCAAATCCCGCTCCGGGCGTCTTTCGCTGTCGCAACAACGAACAAGAAGCGAAGCGACGAGTGAGTTCTGCGACAGCAAAGCGCCAGAGGATTTGAACCCTATCAGTCGCGCGCAGCGACCGACGGGAGCGAGCACGTCTGATTCCGGTTCAAATCCCGCTCCGGGCGTTTTGTCGACGCCGATTACGAGCAAAGAGCGGCGGCGACGAGCGATTCCGGCATCGACGAACCAACGAGCGGTAAGCATCGCGAATCGCGAGTCTGACGACTCGTTTCCGAGCTACAGATCCAGTTCCGATCGGAGGTCGGCGACAAGCGACTCCGTCTTCTCGTCCGGCTCCTCGTCGGTGGCGACGGGGGTCCGTCCGTCGTACGTCTCGTGGACCATCGAGACGCCCTCGGCGAGCGTGTCGAGTCCGTATCCGCCTTCGAGGACGTACGCGTCGGCGGCGTCGACGTCGCTCGCGAGCGTCCGGATCCGGTCGGTCAACAGCGCGTACCCTTCGGAGGAGACGCGCATCCGCGAGATGGGGTCGTGGCGGTGCGCGTCGAAGCCCGCGGAGACGAGCAACAGGTCGGGGTCGAACCGGTCGACGGCCGGTGCGATCGCCTCGTCAACGGCGTACAGGTAGTCGGCATCGCCCGCGCCGGCCGCCAGCGGGAGGTTCGCGGTCGTCCCCGCCCCGTCCCCCTCGCCGGTCTCGTCGAGCGCGCCCGTGTCCGGGTAGAGGCCGTCTTCGTGGATCGAGGCGTAGAAGACGTCGCCGCGATCGTAGAAGATGTCCTGCGTGCCGTTCCCGTGGTGGACGTCCCAGTCGAAGATCGCGACGCGGTCCGCGAGGCCCCCGTCGAGGACGGTCTGGGCCGCGACCGCGGCGTTGTTGAAAAAACAGAATCCCATCGCGTCGCCGGTGACCGCGTGGTGGCCCGGCGGGCGGCCGAGCGCGAACGGCGTCTGGCGTCCGCCCGTCCCATCGATCGCCTCGCGGGCCGCCCACTGCGCGAGCCCGGCGGCGGTGAGCGCCGCGTCCCACGTCCCCTCGCTGGCGACGGTGTCGGGGTCCCAGCTCCCGCCGCCGTCGGCGACGAACGACTCCAGTTCGTCGACGTAGTCGAGGTCGTGGACGGCCGTGACGGCCGCCTTCTCGGCCGGGTCCGCCTCGACGTACTCGACGCCGTGTCGCTTCGTGAGCCCGCGGCGGATCGCGCGGAGTCGGTCCGGGTTCTCCGGGTGTCGCTCGCCGGTGTCGTGTTCGAGACACCGCTCGCTGTAGCCGAACCGCATCTACTCGAACAGCGCGAAGTACGTCTCGATGTCCTCGGCCTGTACCGTTCGTCGGTCCGCGTGGCGAGCCAGCGTCGCCGCCGCGCTCGCGACGTTGTTCGCGTAGTCCTCTAAGATGTCGGCCAGCGCGACGCGCGCGTCGACGCCGACGCGATATCGGTCGTCGATCCGGAGGCGAGCAATCCGGTCGATAGGCGCGACCGGCAGCGTGAGGTCCTCGCGGCTGACGACCTGCTCGACGCCGAAGTCCGCCGCCATCAGCGTTTTCCGACCGTCCGCGGTCGCGCGCTCGGCCGCGTCGACGGCCAGTTCAGCGCCGTGCGACTGGATCCGACGGGCCAGCTCCTCGGCGGCGTCCGCGCTGACGCGGAGTTCCCCCGCGTTCCGCCGGATTATGCCGTCGACCGGCGCGAACGGTAACTCGACACTCATACACACAGACGCGTCCGTGTGTCGTATAACGCTTTCCGTTAGCCGCATCCCCGCCGGATCCCGAACGAGCGGCGTCAGAAGACGTCGTCCGCGTCGATGGTGCCGTCGCGCTCGGGACCGCGGACCGTTATCTCCTCGCCGAGCCGAAGGCTCGCGTCGGTGTCGACGGTCTTCGTCTGCGTTCCGTCGTCGAGCACGACGGGGTCGCCCGTCTGGACCACCGTCCCGGTGAACTCGACGTCCGCGGCCGACCGGTCGGTCGTCGCGGCCGCAGCGCCGCCGCTCGGACCGCTCCCGTCGTCGCCGCCGGACTCCCCGGCGACGGCCTCGGCGGCCGCCTTCTGTCCGTCCTCGGCGAAGGCACCGAGCCCGGTCTCGTCCGCGCCGCGGTCGTCGCCGGCACCGCTCCCGTCGGCACCGGATCCCGTCGTCGCGCTCGCCGCGGCCGCCTCACTTTCCCCGTCGAGGACTGAGACGGTCGAGCGCCAGTTCGCGGACGCCTCTAAGTCGTCCTGCCAGCCGTCCTGGATCTCGACGTCGGTGAAGACGACGCGGTCGGCGAGGTCGATGTCGCGGTCGGCCTTGTCGCCCCACAGCGCGACGCGGATCTCGCCCGTCTCGTCTTTGATCCGGACGTTGCGGACCTGCCCCTCGCTGCCGTCGTCGCGGTCGAACGTCCGCTTCGGATCCGTCTCGATGACGCCGCCGGCGATATCGACCGTCTGGTCGATTTCGAGGTCGGCGATGTCGGTCGTCTCCGGGACGTACTCGACGTCCTCGTCGACGCGCTCGACGGTGCCGCGGTCGCCGACGTGAAGCTCCAGGTCGCCGTCGCGCTCTCGGACGTAGCCGTCGCCGACCTCAACGACCTCGCCGGCCTCGAACTCCTCGGCGAGGTCCGCCTTGTCGTCCCACAGCGTGACGCGGACGCGACCCGTCTCGTCGCCGACGGTGAGGTTGGCGACCCGGCCTTCGCTGCCGTCGTCGCGGTCGAACGTCCGGATCGAGTCGGTGTCGAGCACCTGCCCGACGAGGTCGACGTCGGACGCGCCGAGCGTGAGGTCCTCGACCTGGTAGGTGTCGAGCACCTGAACGTCCACCTCGGCGTCCTCGTCGGGTTCGACCTTGTCGGCGCTCACTTCGAGGCCGCTGTACCCCTCCTTGGGGCGGCCCATCACCCTGAGGACCTGTCCGACTTCCAGTTCCTCCTCCGCGGCCGCGGCCATGTCGTCCCACAGCGCGACCCGGACGGAGCCGGAGGCGTCCGCGACGTCGACGTTACAGACGCGTCCCTCCTCGGCCTCCTCGTCGTCGCGCTCGAAGGTCCGGATCTCGCCGATGGCGGTCACCTTCCCGAGGAACTTCACCTCGTTCATTCCCGGTTCGATGTCGGCGATGGTATCGGCCTCCTCGTCGCGCAGCTCGTGCGCGATGAGCATCGCGGCGGTCTCCTCGTCCGCCAGCCCGCCCATCTGCTCGACCTTGTCCTCGACCGCAGCCTCGAACTCCTCGAACTCGACGTCGGTGTCGAGGTCCTCGTACACCTCCTCTATGGCTCCCATACGCGTACCTCCGTGGTCGGCGAGTTCGCGGATAAGCGTTGCCGTTGACCGGGATTCGTGCCGGGTCCCGGACGGCCGGCGGAGCGACCGGCTCGGGCGGCGGTCGCGGCTCGAAGGCGTCTCATGGGCGTTCATGGGGTCCCCTCGGTACAAAAGGTGTTCATCCCGCGCCGGCGGATGCGTGCGGACCGCAGGCACGCGGCCGCCGGACCGTAACCGTCTTAAGTTCTACCGCGATACGTAGAGATGAGTCCTGGTAGGGTAGTGGACTATCCTCTTGGCTTGCGGAGCCAGGGACCGGAGTTCAAATCTCCGTCAGGACGTTCACTTTGCGGCTGTCTCACTTCGTTCGACAGCCGCCGCGTTCACGTCCTGACGTGCCCTACGCTCGCGGCTTCGCCGCTCGCGTAGGACTCCGTCAGGACGTTTTCGGACACACCAAGCTCTGAACAGCACGAGCCGTGGGATTGTCGGGAAAGACGGTGTCGGGTCCCCGATGCGGGTACAGACATGAGTCTTTAAGAATCGGTGGCGCGCCGGTGAGCGGGTGCGATAGCACCCGCGAACCGCCCGCGAGGGAGTCAGTCGCCGGAGCGAAGCGGTGGCGACTGACGAGGCTGGGGAGGCGTGAGGTGCTGTGCTGGGCGGTGCGGGGCGGGACTCAAAGGGGCAGTCGCGAGGCGGGCGCAGGCGTTCACGAGAGCAGAGCTCTCGTGAGCCGATCAGAACGCAAAGCGTTCTGATGACGACGCAAGGACCGCAGGAACGAGCAGCGCGAGTGACGAGGACCGCAGCGAGCGTGCGCCCGCCTCGCGACTGGGGCTTCAGCGGTCTCGATGATCGGCACTGTGCGAAAACCAGCTACGTACAGCCGAGCGACTGGGGCTTCAGCGACCGTTACGTCGTCAACGGCTAGTTAGAAACGGACGGGCCAGACCACCCGAGCGACGTCTTAATCGTGCGGGTGGAACCGGTCCATCGCCCGACGGACCGCGTCGGTGTCGCCGATGAACGTCACGTGGTCGCCGATTTCGAGGACGCTGTCGGCGGTGGGGACGTGGTTCTCGCCGTCGCGGCTCACGACGGCGACGAAGGTCCCGTCGGGGATCTGCGCGTTGAGGTCTCGGATGGTCTTGCCCGCGAGTTTCTGAGAGGTCACCTCGACCTCCTGAACGTCGTGGTTGTCGCCGAGCTCGTTCATCCAGTGGGTGAGCGCCGGCCGCTCGATCTCGTCGTCGATGGCCACCGCGGTCGCCGTCGAGGCGTCGATGCCCTTGACGCCGATGCTGTCGAAGGCGTCGACGTTGTCCGGGTCGTTCACCCGCGAGTAGACGGATTCGACATCGAACTTTGTGATCGCGAGCTGACACGCGAGGAGGTTGATGTCGTCGTCGGTCGTCGTGGTGACGAACCGCTTCGCGTCCTCGATGTTGACGCCGCGGAGCGTCTCCGTGTCACTGCCGTCGCCCTCGTAGACGGTGAACCCCTCCGAGCGCGCCCGCTCGACGGCCTCCGGGTCCGACTCGACGACCACGACGTACTCGCCCCTGTTCTCCAGTCGCGTGGCGAGCGCCTGGCCGACCCGGCCCCCGCCGATGATTATCGTGCGCATTGGTGACACTCCGAGGAACTCGCCGATCTGCCGCGCGAGCCCCGCCTCGATCAGGACCGTCGCGAAGATGACCGCGAACACCGTACCGACGAGCAGTTCGCCGGCCGCGACGCTGCCCGCGAGCTCCAGCTCGATGGCGAACAGCGTCGCCACGCTCGCCGGGATGATCCCCCGCGGTCCGACGCTCGCGATGAACAGCCGCTCGGGCCGGGTGAACCGCTCGACGCCGAGGGTCGCGACGAACGCCCCCAGCGGCCGCAAGACGAGCATGATGACGGCGACGATCGCGATCACGCCGACGCCGAGTCCGGCGATCGCCTCGACGTCGATCAGCGCGGCCAGCGAGATGAACACGAACGAGAGGACGATCGTGGTCGTGTTCTGTGCGAAGCTCTCTATCTCCTCGCGGTTGTCCAGCCCGAGGTTCCCGAGGAGGATTCCGCTCGTCGCCGCCGCCGCGATTCCCGCCTCGGCGGCGACCGCCTCGGCGGCCGCGAACGACCCGATCGCGGCCGCCAGCACGAGGAACTGTGACGCCTGTACGTCGCGTTCGGGGACGAGGTCGCTGTCCAAGAGCACGTAGATGACGACGGTGGCGAGCAGCCCCGCAGCGATCCCGACGCCGAACCGCTGGAGGAAGGAGAACACCGTCGCGGGGACGCCGAGGTCGTCGAGCAGCAGCGTCTCGAATATCACGACCGCGACGATCGCGGCGGTCACGTCGTTGACGATCCCCTCAGTCTCTAACGCGGTCGCAACGTGATCCCGCACCCGGACCACGTTGAGGATCGGGGTGATAACGGTCGGCCCGGTCGCCACGAGCAGCGCGCCGATGAGCAGCGATATCTCCCACGTGCCGCCGGCGAAGACGCGGACCGCCGCCGCGGTGCCGAGGAACATCACGAGGGCGCTTATCGTCACCAAGCGGAGCGACACCGTCGACGCGCGCCGGATCCGGTCGATCTGAAGCGCGAACGCCCCCTCGAAGACGATGATGGCGACACTGAGTCCGACGATTATCTCCAGTCCGTCGCCGAACGTCTCCAGCGTGACGAGTCCCAGCACCTCCGGGCCTAACACCACGCCGATCGCGAGGTAGAAGATGACGCTCGGCACCCGCAGCCGGTGAGCGAGCAGCTGTACCGCGAGCCCCGACACGAGTATCGCCGCGATCACCGGCAGCAGGCTACTAGACACGTCTAGTATGGATACAGACTCCGCCTCCGTTAGTGTACTGGTGCGGTCGAGGGATCGACGCGGCGGCTCGCTTGTGGGACGGACCGACGCGGCGGCTCGCCTGCGACGGATCGACGCGGCGAGCCGATCACGCCATTGATCCGCACACACGAGAAACGATTAATTCGGTTCCGGTACTCGGTGAACTCACGCCCGGCCGGTACCCACCGCCGGGACGAACCCATGACCGTCCGCGACCCCATTCCGACGTTCGCCCCACGCCGGAGCGTCGGGAGACGGATCCGCGGGGCGGTCACCGCTCGCCTCGGTGCCGTCGCCGCGTGACCCCCGCGCAGGGACGGCCGGCTCGACCGCCGAGGCGACCCCGTCTTCTGCCGGTCCCCTTTCCCGGCGTCGCTCCGCCGCCGTGACCCACGAGATGCCGTTCTCGGCGGCCGAAATGCTCCCTCTATAGCGCGACCCCCCGCGCTGGCGATCCGCTACCGACGATGACGACAGACCACGACCCCTCCAGACGCAGAGTCCGCCCCGACCCGTACGCGAACCCGCATCCGGCTACGCCGCTCTCCAGCCCGGGCGTTGCGGTCGCCTTCGCGGTGCTGCCGGTGTTGACCGTCGCGGTCCTCTCGTTCCCGGTCGCGGCCGCGATCGCGCTCGCGGCGCTGTTGGGCGGCGTCGCCGGCGCGGCGCTCCACCGACGGTACCCGGACGCGGTCGGCCGGACGCTCAGACTGCCGAACGACGACGCGAGCGTCGGCGAGGCCTGACGCGCGCACCGCAGGCCGGACGGCACCGCCGCGACGCGCCGCGGCCGGTCGAACTGATCGTCCCCGGCGACGCCCCTCCCCCCGCTGACGCCTCCACTCGCGGAACTCGCTATTTATCACTCGTCGCCACCGAGCGGGAACCGTGACCGATCGCGACTCCGGTAGTCACGACGGGCGAGCCCGCGACGACGCGGATCCGGCCGCGCGACCGTCCACGGCGGTCGCGCTCGCCGCGGGTGCCGCACTGTTCAACGAGAGGTACTTCTCCGCGGCGCGCGGCGTCTGGGAGACGGCGGCGGGGTCGGCCGACGGCGAGAGCGGCGACGCCGATCGGCTGCTCCGGGGACTGGCCGGGACCGCGGCAGCGACGCGGCGCGTGGTCGACGGCGACCCGAAGGCAGTCAACGGCGCGGAGACCGCCGTCGGCGCGCTTGAGGGCGTCTCCGACGCGCACGGAGTGACGCTGGCCCCGGTCCAGAAGTGGGCGGAGCGACTTGCGACGGATCCGGAAGACGCCGACGTGAGTCGTTCACCGCGGGTCCGCGTCGACGGCGACGCGCCGGGCTTCGACGGGCTGTCGCTCGACGCCGCTCGGCTCGCAGCTCCGGCGCTGGCGAGGGCGGGCGAGCCGGGCGACGCCGAGGCGCTCGCGGTCGCGGCCGACCTCGCTGAAACGGAGCGGGGGACGGGGCGGAGTCGCTTTGCGGAACTCTTGTTCGCCTACCTCCACACGCCGGACACCCGGCCGCAGGTGGCCGCGCGGCTGGCCGATCACGTGGCGATCGAGGAGCGGAAGCGGCGCGACGTCGACGGACTGTTTTAACGAGTCGGAGCGGGACCGCGGGCGACGACCGACCGAGTCGGTCAGGCGTCGTCGCTCGGCGCGTCTGGGTCGGCGGGGAAATTCGGCTCGGCGGGCGCGTCGTCTCCCGTCACGTCGGGGTCGTCGACGGACTCCCGGTCAGTGTCGGAGTCGCGGTCCGGTTTGGGTTCGCCCTCGAACGTGTAGTCGGCGGAGTTGTCGGCCGGATCGTAGCCGAGCGCCTCGCGGGCGCGTTCGATCGAGTAGTAGCGGCGGTCGTTGTCCGAGATGCCGTACACGACCTCGTAGCCGTAGTCGGCCCGGAGACAGCGGTCGAACAGGTGCGCGCAGTCGCGGTGTGAGAGCCACATCGCCTGTCCGCGCTCGTACTCGCGCGGCGGGTGGTTCTTGGTGAGGTTGCCGATGCGGACGCAGACGACGCTCATCCCGTACTCATCGTGGTAGAAGCGCCCGAGCGACTCGCCGGCCGCCTTCGAGACGCCGTAGAGGTTGCCGGGGCGGGGGAGTTCCGTGCCGTCAAGCCGGTAGTCGTCGTCCTCGCGGTACAGGTTCGGGGTCCGCTCGTCGGTCTCGTAGCCGCCGACGGCGTGGTTCGAGGAGGCGAAGACGAACTTCTCGACGCCGGCCTCGGCGGCGGCGCGCATCACGACCTGTGCGCCGTCGATGTTGTTTCTGAGGACGGAGTCCCACGGCGCTGTCTTCCGGGGGTCGCCCGCGAGGTGGATCACCGCGCCGACGTCGGCGACCGCCTCACGGACGGCGCGCTCGTCGGTGATGTCGGCGACGTGTAGATCGGCGTCAGTAACGTCGGCGGGCACCTTCGCGGCCGGGAGCGGTTCCCGGTCGAGGAGCCGCCACTCGTAGTCGTCGCCGATGCCGCGGAGGATGGCCTGTCCCACCCGTCCCCCGGCACCCGTCAACAGGACCGGCTCGTCCATTCGACTCTACGTGGGCGGGAGAACGCCATATATGACACGGTTCGGCCGGTGCGCCCGGATCCGGCCGGAAAGCCGGGACGGCGGAAAGACAAACGGAGGTGGTCGCGGGAAGGCGGTGCTTACAGCTTCTGCCGCGAGACCTTGACGCCCGTGGGGGTGACGATGATCTGGTCGTCGCCCTTCTGGACGATGTCGCCGTCGACCTCCTGTACCACCTGCCGGAGTTCGTCGTAGACGTGTTCTATCGTCCGGTCCGACGTGGAGTGGCGGGTGATGTCGGCGATGACGAAGTCCCCGTCGTAGACGGCGTCTTTGATCGGGATGACATCGCTCTGGTCGCCGATCTCGGCGAAGTGTACCTGTGTGCCCGTCTCCGCGTGCGCGTCGGCGAAGTCGTCCGTGTCGAGCTCGACGTAGTCGTCGACGGAGCGGCTCCCACCCCCGCCGAGGATCTTGCTCATGATGCCCATACACACCACACGACGAGGTCAGACATTAGTTCTTACGTCAGACGCAGCCTCATTCCAGCCGCTCCTGCCACTCCTGAACCCGCGAAAGCAGTTCCACCGGGGGCGTCTCCGCGACATCGACATCGCCCAGTTCCTCGATCACGGCGCGTGTCTCAGGGTCAAGCCGATCGCTTTCCGCGGCCGCCGCGGTCTCCACGGCCGCGCCGGAACCGCCCGACTGCGACTCCGGAGCCACCCCGTCGGGGCTCCCCTCCGAGACCGCCGCGTCGCCAGCCGGCGTTCCGGCGTTATTCGCCGTCATCCCGGCGTCGCTCTCGGAGAACGACCCGGACGAGAGGTCGAAGACGACCTGCTGGGTGTCGCCGCCCGCGCCGTCGCCCGGGGGCGAACCGTCGCCGCCCCGCGACCCGCCGCGGGCCTCGATCGCCTTCTCCTCGCGGAGCCGGTCGAGGACCTCGTCCGCGCGGGAGACCACGGGGTCGGGGACGCCGGCGAGGTCGGCGACGTGGACGCCGTACGACCGGTTCGTCGGGCCGTCGCGGACGGTGCGGAGGAACGTCACCTCGCCGTCGCGCTCGTCGACGGCGACGTGGACGTTCGCGACGCGCGGGAGGTGGTCCGCGAGCGTCGTCAGCTCGTGGTAGTGGGTGGCGAAGAGGGTCCGCGCGCGCACCTGATTGTGGAGGTACTCGGTCGCCGCCCACGCGATGGAGATGCCGTCGTAGGTGGCGGTGCCGCGGCCGACCTCGTCTAAGATGACGAGCGACTCGTCGGTCGCCGAGTGGAGGATGTTCGACAGCTCCTGCATCTCGACCATGAACGTCGACCGTCCCTGCGCCAGCTCGTCGAGCGCGCCGACCCGGGTGTAGATACCGTCGACGAGCCCGACCTCGGCGGCGCGGGCGGGGACGAACGAACCGGCCTGCGCGAGCAGTTGGATCAGCGCCGCCTGCCGCATGTACGTCGACTTCCCGCTCATGTTCGGCCCGGTGACGATCAGGAACTCGCGCTCCGCGTCGAGCCGGAGGTCGTTCGGGACGAAGTCGGTCGTCCCCTCGACGACCGGGTGGCGACCGGCCTCGACGTCGAGCCGGCGCTCCTCGGTCAGCTCCGGGCGCGTCCAGTCCCGACGGGCGGCGTGGGTCGCCAGCGAGGCGAGCGCGTCGAGCTCGGCGACCGCCCGCCCGGCGTCCTGAAGCAGTTCGGCGCGCTCGGCGATGCGCTCGCGCAGCTCCTCGAACAGCTCGTACTCCAGCTCGCCGCGGACCTCCTCCAGCCTGAGGACTTCCCGCTCCTTCTCGGCCAGCTCGTCGGTGACGAACCGCTTCGAGTTCTTCAGCGTCTTGATCTCGCGGTAGCCCTCGGGGACCTGATCCGCGACGGACTTGCCCACCTGAATGTAGTAGCCGTCGGTCTTGTTGCGGTCGACGGTGACGTGGCTGAGTCCGTGCGTCCGCTTCTCGCGCTCCGCGAGGCCGTCGAGCCACGATTTTACCGACTCGTGGCGCTCGATCAGCTCGTCCAGCTCGTCGTCGTACCCCTCCTTGAGCAGCCCGCCGCCGGTCTTCGCCTTCGGGGGGTCCTCCGCGAGCGCCTCGTCGAGTTCCGCGCGGAGGGCGGCCGCGCGCTCGCGGTCGACGCGGTCGAGGACGGCGGCCGCGGGCGAGTCGGCGAGCGGGGTTCCCTCGATCGCGTCCGAAAGCGCCGGGAGCAGCGCGAGCGTGTCGCGGACCGAGAGGAGTTCCCGCGCGCCCGCGGTTCCGCTCGTCGTCCGCGCCGCGAGCCGTTCGAGGTCGTACGCGTCGCCGAGCACCTCGCGGACCCGGTCGCGGGCGAGCGCCGCGGCCGACAGCGCCTCGACCGCGTCGAGCCGAGCCGTGAGCGTCTCGCGGTCGCGCCGCGGCCGGGTGAGCCACTCGCGGAGCAGCCGCCCGCCGGCGGCGGTGACGGTGTGGTCGACGGTGTCGAAGAGCGTTCCGTCGGCGTCGCCCCGCATCGTCTCCGTGATCTCGAGGTTGCGCTGCGTCGTCGCGTCCACGTCGACGCGGTCGTCCGCGCCGTAGGCGGTCAGGCGGGTCATCGAGGCCAACACGCCCGCGCCGGTCTCCTCGACGTACGAGAGGACCGCGCCCGCGGCCCGGACCGCGAGCGCCGAGTCGAGGCCGACGCTGTCGGTCGTCTCGCGGCCGAACTGCTTGCGGACCGCGTGTTCGGCGCGCCCCGGCGCGAACGCCTCCGGGTCGAAGGCGGTCACGCGCCCCGAGAGGTCCTCGCGGACCGCGCCGAGCAGGCCGTCGTCATTGCGGACGGCGGGACCGGGCAGCACCTCCGCCGGGTCGAACCGGTAGAGTTCGGCGCGCAGATCGCTCCCGCCGTCGACCGTCGTGGCGAGGAACCGGCCCGTGGTGACGTCGGCGAACGCGAGTCCGTAGGGGCCGTCGGCGTCCGCGGCGTCGCCCGCCGCGCCGGCCGCGCCACCCGTCGCGCCCTCCTCGCGGACCACCGCGGCGAGGTAGCGCGCGTCGTCGTCGCTCGTTTCGAGGACGGTCCCCGGCGTGACGACGCGGACGATCTCGCGGGCGTGGCCGCCGTCGTCGGTGTCGTACTGGTCCGCGACCGCGACCCGGTAGCCGCGCTCGACTAAGGCGTTCACGTACGGCGTCAGCTCCGAGAGCGGCACGCCCGCCATCGGGTACGACGAGCCGTGCGAGGACTTCTGCGAGATCGAAAGGTCCAGTTCGTCGGCGACCAGCTCGGCGTCGTCCGCGAAGAACTCGTAGAAGTCGCCGCACTGCATCGCGAGGACATCCGCGTCCGTCTCCGCCTTGAGATCGAGGAACTCCCCGACGATCCCCGTTGCCATATGTCCGTACTCCCGCCGTGTGAGGGTAAAACCCTGCGGGTGTCACGCGACCGGCCCGCGCCGACACTAAGTGACTGCTCGTCGAACGCCGAGACGTATGGTCGCGCTCGACGCCTACCTCTTCGTCTTCGTCGCCGGGCTGATCACGGCGCTGGCGACGGGTATCGGCGCGCTGCCGTTCTTCTTCTTCGAGACGATCAGCGACCGCGGGAACGTGGCACTATGGGGGTTCGCGTCGGGGATCATGATCTCCGCGTCACTGTTCGGTCTCGTTCAGGAGGGGCTGGCAGAGGGAACGCCGGTGGAGATCGCGGTCGGGATGCTCGCGGGCGTCGTCCTCGTCGTCGTGGCACACGACGTGCTGACCGACGCCGAGATCGACCCGCAGGAGTACGCCGAGGCGGACTTCAAGAAGCTAATCTTGATCCTCGGCGTATTAACGGTCCACAGCTTCCCGGAGGGGATCGCGGTCGGCGTCTCCTTCGCGGACCTCGGACTGGAGGGCGGGACGGTGCTGTTCGGCTTCACGGTACCGCTGTTGGCGGTGTTCATGACCCTCGCCATCTCGATCCACAACGTCCCCGAGGGGACCGCAATCTCGATCCCGCTGCGGGCGATGGGCGTCTCGAAGTGGAAGATGGTGTGGTGGGCCGTCTTCTCCAGCCTGCCGCAGCCGATCGGGGCCGTGGTCGCGTTCGCGTTCGTGCGGTACGCCCGCGCGTTCCTCCCGTACGGTTTCGGTTTCGCCGCCGGAGCGATGATCTACCTCGTCCTCTCGGAGTTCGTCCCCGAGGCGCTCGAAACCGGTGCCGACCTCCCACGCGGCGGGAAGCCGATCCTCGTCGGCGGGATGGCGCTCGGCGTCGCGCTCATGATTCCGCTGGCATACCTATAGCTGAACGAGGCGGTGGCGCGTGCCCGTGAGCGGTCGCCCCCGGCGACCGCGAACGGCACCGCGCGAGGGAGTCGGTGGCGGTCGAGCGAAGCGAAGACCGCCAGCGACGAGGCTGGGGAGGCGTGAGGTGCTGTGCGGTGCGGGGCGGGTAGGGCTCGAAGGGGCAGCCGCGAGGGCGAAGCACGGCGAAGCAAGCACTGGAGGGAGCGAACGAAGTGAGCGACCGAAGCGCGCAGCGAGCCGCGCGAGTCCTCGCGGCTGGGGCTTCGGCTGTCTCGGTGGTTGAGGTACTCTCGCTGGCTCCAACGACGTATTGCCGAGCGACGAGAGCTTCGTCAACGGCAACCACGATCGCCTCGACCGCTCACTCGCCGCCCAACACGGTCGGATTCACCGCGCCGGGACCCTCACCCACGTCGTAGCCGCGCCGGACCGCCTCGCTCATCTCCGCGACCGCGGCCTCGACCGCCTCGCGGAGCGGTTCTCCGCGCGCCAGCCGCGCGGCGATCGCGCTCGACAGCGCGCAGCCGGAGCCGTGCGTCGCGTCGGTGTCGATCCGCGGCGACTCGAAGCGGTCGACAACGAGGTCGCCTCCGCCGTCGCTGTCCGCACGAACGAGCGTGTCGATGACGGTCTCACCCGTCCCGTCGCCGTCCGCGTCCGTCGTCCCCGCGAGGTGGCCGCCCTTCACCAGCGCCGCGTCCGCGCCGAGCGCAACGAGTTCCCGCCCGGCCGCCTCCGCGTCGCCCGGCGTCTCGACCGGCGCGTCGGTCAGGACCGCCGCCTCGTCGGCGTTCGGCGTCACGAGCGTCGCGGCCGCGATCAGGTCCCCGTAGGCCGCCTCGGCGGCGGGCGAGAGCAGTCGGTCGCCGGTCGCCGCGACCATCACGGGGTCGACGACGAGCGGGACGCCGCCGTCCGCGACCGAGTCGGTCACCGTCTCGACGATCTCGGCGGTCGCCAACATTCCCGTCTTGATCGCGCCGACGTCGAAGTCGTCGGCGACCGCCGCGTACTGGCTCGCGACGTGGTCAGGAGGGACGGGGTGAACGTCCTCGACGCCGCGGGTGTTCTGCGCGGTCGTCGCCGTCACCACCGCGGTCCCGAAGACGCCGTGCGCGGTCATCGCGGACAGGTCGGCCTGAATCCCCGCCCCGCCGCCGCTGTCGCTGCCGGCGATCGTCAGCGCGATCGGCGGGTCGACCGGGTCGTAGTCGGGCATAGGCGGTTGTACAATGCGGTTGTATTAATTGGTAGTGATTCGGCGGGAGACCCGACGAGTCGCGTCTCGCGGATCGGCCGGCCTCGCGGATCGGCCGGCCTCCCGCATCCCGGACCTTCCGTTGCCGAACGACCTTTTCGGCTCCGCGACGTAGCGCGGGCATGGCAACCGACTCCGACGCGGCATCCGGCACCGACGAACCCGACGCGATCACCGTCTACTCCGATTACGTCTGTCCGTTCTGCTACCTCGGGCGGCAGTCGCTCGCGCGGTATCAGGAGACGCGCGAGGAGCCGCTCGCGATCGACTGGCACCCGTTCGACCTCCGGGCGGGCAAGCGCGGTCCGGACGGCGAGATCGACCACGACGCCGACGACGGCAAAGACGACGAGTACTACGAGCAGGCGAGAGAGAACGTCCGCCGCCTACAGAAGGAGTACGACGCGGAGATGACCGAGGAGCTCCGCACGGACGTCGACTCGCTGCCCGCCCAGATCGTCTCGGTCCACGTGCGCGAGACCGCGCCCGACGCGTGGCTCGCGTTCGACGAGGCCGTCTTCGACGCGCTCTGGATCGACGGGCGCGACATCGGCGACCGCGACGTGCTCGCCGAGATCGCGGCCGACATCGACGGGCTCGACGCCGCCGTCGTCGACGAGGCGCTCGCGGACGACGACCTCCGCGAGCGCGTGACGGACCTCTTCGACGCCGCGCGACGGCAGGGAGTCACCGGCGTCCCGACGTTCGCGTACGACGGCCACGCCGCCCGCGGCGCGGTCCCGCCGGAGCAGCTCGAACGACTCGTCGAAGGCGTCTGACCGCGGCGGTATCGGAAGTACCGGCCGGCCGTCCGCCCTGATTTCGGGCGGCCCGATCAGTCGCCCGCACCGGTCTCTGAACCGGGGCGTTCCCCGTCCGCATCGCCGCTCGACTTGGCGGTATCGCTCGGCTCGGCGGCGTCGCGGGGGTCCACGAGGCGGTACGCGAGCGAGACGGAGCCGAACGCGAGCGCGAAGCCGGCGATCACGTCGGTGAGCCAGTGGATACCGAGGTACATCGTCGCGACGACGACCGACAGCGCGAGCCAGACCCCGAGGGGCGTCCAGCGCGGGTACTCCTCGCGGGTCAGAACCGCGAACGTCCCCACAGTGACCGCGAGAGAGGTGTGAAGTGACGGAAAGACGTTCGAGTTCACGTTCACCTCACTCGTCAGTGCCATCACGTCGGGCTGGTTGGCGAACAGCAGCGGCGTCACCATCTCCGGCATAACGTTTCGCGGACCGTGGGCGAACACGGCCGTGTACAGCACCAACCCGATGCCGTAGTTGAGCGCGTACGCGACGAGGACGCGCCTGAGCGTCACCGTCCGCTGGAGCGCGAGGTACGCGATCACCGGGAACGCGAGCAGGAACGCGTACCCGTACACGTACACCCACGAGAAGTACGTGGTCAGCGTGGGCCCGGCGAACGTCGCCTGAATCCACGCGACGAACCCGCCCTCCAGCGCGTAGATGAGCGCCGTCGCCTGTAGCCCGAACAGCTCGGAGACGGTCTGTAGGGAGCTTCGGCCGACGGCGCTAGCGAGCAGCACCACGACGAGGACCGCGCCGGCCCGGCGCGCGTCCCACAGCCGCGCGCGGATCCCGCTCCACGCCGCGCGGAGCCGAACGGGCCCGACGACCGCGAGGCTCGCGACCGCCAGCATCGCCCCGACCCACGCCACGACCGACGTGAGAACCGACAGGAACGGCGTCATTGCCCCCGCGAGAGCAGCCGACCCTCCTCGTCGAAGCGGTACCCGATGTCGCGCAGCGTCGCTCTGGCGGCGTCGACGTCCAGCGATCCCTCGTCGTCGAAGAACGGGTGGACCGGGTCGGTGTCGCCGTCCCACGCAACCGAGTCCGGGACCGTGGCCGGCGACGCCGCGAGCGGGGACGACGCCGCCCGCGCGTACCCGTCGAAGGCGTCGGCGACGAGCGCGGACTTGTCGATCAGCCGCGCGACGACCGACCGGAAGCGGGGGTTCGACAGCGGGCTCCGCCGCACGTTGTAGCCGACGTGGTAGAACGCCGCTGACCGACCGCTCACGAGGCGAGCATCGGTCGAGCGGCCGATCAGGGGGACCGACGCCGGACCGAGGTTGGAGACGGTCGCGTCCGCAAGTCCGTCGGAGACCGACTCCACGGCCGAGATGTCCGACGGCAGCACCTCGATGCGGAGCCGGTCGAACGCCGGCTTCCCGCGGTAGCGGGGCGGCACTCCCGCCCGCGGGTCCGTCGTCTCGCCCGAATCCGCCGACTCGCCGTCCGACGCCGGGCGGACGAGGAAGTGGTCGGGGTTCCGTTCGAAGACGACCGACTCCCCGGCCTCCGCCTCGACGAAGCGCAGCGGACCGCTACCGACGGGGTCGGGGTTGTTCGAGACGACCGCCTCCGTAGTCTCGAAGTCGAGTTCGAAGCCGGCTATCGTCGCCGCGTCGGTCCGCTCCGACCAGACGTGTTTCGGGAGGATCGGCACCTGAAGCGCCCGCGCGGCGACCGTCTCGTTGACATCGGGCACGGTGAGGCGGACCGTCGCGTCGTCGAGGGCCCGCTCGTCGCCGACGAGGGAGCTTCGGCCGCGAAACCGCGGGGTCGGGACCGGCGTCCCGACGCTCCCCAGCGACGTGTCGCGGAGGAACCGGTAGGTGAACGCGACGTCGGTCGCCGTCACCGGCTCGCCGTCGTGCCAGCGGGCGTCGCGGAGCGAAACGTCGAGAGTCTCGTCGTCGACGCGCTCCCAGTCGGCCGCCAGCCACGGGACGACGGACTCGTCGTCCGCGCGAACGAGCGGGTCGTACAACAGCCCGGTGAACGTGCCGTACTTCCGGTACTCCGCCGCGATCGGGTTCCAGTTCTCCGTGATGCGGTCGTCGGTCGTCACGAGCCGGAGGGTGCCGCCGTCCGGATCGGCCGCGCCCTCGGTCGTCGCGTTGGCGTCCGTCGAGCCGTTGGTCGCGGAGTCGGCGTCCGCCGAGCCGTTGGTCGCGGAGTCGAGTTCGAGGAGACCGGTGACGGAGAGCGGCTGGCGGTCCTCCGTCCACCCCTCGAACCGATTCTCCCGGACGGCGGTGAGCGCGTCGGGAAACGCGACGACCGAGAAGGGCTGGAGTTCACACAGCGTCTCCTGAAGCGCCCCGACAGCGTCGGTCCGTTCGTCCCCGGAGACGCGGCGCTGTCGCTCCAGCGCGTCGTCGACCGCGATCTCCGTGAGACCGTACGGGTTCTGCCAGCCGGACTCGGCGATGAACTTCGAGTGGGTCAGCCCGTACAGCGCGTCCGCGTCGAACGGCTCCGTCTCCACGAACTGCCCGACGTAAAGGTCGAAGTTCTGGTTGATGAGCACCTTCCGCCAGAGGTCCGTCTGGCCGACGGTGTTAAGTCGGACGTCGACGCCGACCGCGGTCAGGTGCTCTTCGAGCTGTCTCGCGATGCGGATCCCGTTGGGGTCGTCGTCCGCCGGCGTGGTGTTAATTTCGAGGGTCAGCTGCGAGTGGGGGTCGCGTCCCGCGATGTTCTCCGTGCGACCGAGACAGCCGGCGCTGGCGGCCGCGAGGCCGAGTCCGGCAAGCGCCGCGCGTCGACTGATCGGTCGGGGCATTCGTTCGTTTCCGCTTATTTTCAGGCGTCCGGTATATCTCTTCTGTGCTGGCTCCGCGATCGGAGCGGGGCGTCGGCGCGGGCGAGCGGATCAGATCACGCTCATCAGCGGCAGCGCCAGTCCGACGGCCCACGCCGCCAGCCCCGCGACGACGACCGACCGGTCGGCGGCCGCCCGTCCGATGGCGACGACGCCGAGCGCGGCGAGGAGCGCCACCCGGTGGACGATGAGGTCCGGCGGGACCGCCACCCCGAGCGCGGCGAAGTCGGCGAGGAAGCCGCCGCCGAGACCGACGACGACGGCCAGCGCGGCGGCCGCCGGATCGGTTCCCGGGGCGCGCCAGACGACCAGCGCGGGCAACCCGACCACGAGGACGAGGTACAGCGGCGCGGCGATGGCCTTCGGCGACGCGCCCGGTAACGCCGCCTCCAGCGTCACGCCCGCGACGCGGACGCCGACGAGGACCGCGCCGAGCGCCAGTCCCAGCGTCGCCGCCGTCGCGTGTCGGCCGACATCGGTGCGGAGCCGCCGGACGAGGTCGGTCGCCGTCTCGCGGGTCCGCCGCCCGAGCAGCGCCCCGGCGAGCGCCGCCGCGGCCGCCAGTTCGATCACGGAGAGCCAGCCGTCGCTGCGCCCGCCGTCGATACCGCGGTACTCGCGGCGGACGTCGGTCGCGCGGTCCGACTCGACGAACTCGGATTCGAGCCGGAGCGCGGGCGCGTCGATGTCGGGCACGGTGTGACGGAGCCGGAACCAGTCGTAGTACTCCTCGTGGGCCTGTATCGCGGTGTAACTGCCGTCCGGGGACTCGTAGGCGCGGAGGTGGTCGCGGACCCCGAGGTACGCCCCGTCGTGGAGTTCGAACGTCTCGGTGAGCCACGCGCCGCCGCTCGGTCCCTCGACGTACGAGTAGCGGAGCGAGCTGTGGGCGTCCCGCCAGTCGCGGGCGACGAACTCTCGGACTTGATCGTCGTCGTCGGCCGTCGAAGCCGCCTCGTCCGGCTCCGTCTCCTCCCAGTTCGCGGTCGGATCGCCCTCGATGGCGGCCCGCGTCGTCGCCGCGTCCGCGTGGAACACCACGTTGATCGCGAGCGTTCGCCCCTCGACGCTCCGGCTCCGACTCGTGTACGGCCAGAGCCGGTACTCTCCGTCGACGGCGATGAGGCGGTCGTCGGCGACGTCGCCGACGGCCGGCTCCTCGCTCGCTCCGGCGAAGACCCCGGAGAGAACGAGACCGACCCCGACGACGGCGAGGAGGGCGACGACGACGCGAGCCCGCTTCATGCGGGCCACGAGAACCGCCGGACACAAACGTGTTCGGGTGGTCTCAGCGCGTCAGGGCCGGCGGTTCGGGAGGGGGGAAGATCACCACGTCTCGACGACGCCGTCGCGGACGTCCTCGGCACAGCCCTCGCAGTCGGGGTGGCCGGACGCGAAGCAGGCGGGCCGCCCCTCGGCGTCGACCGGCACGGTCCGGCGCTCAGCGTGGCGTCGGCAGACGATGCGGGCGCGCCCGGAGTCGTCGGTCGGGAGGTCGAACCGCGCCGCGCCGGCCGCGTCGCCGTCGGGGTCGTCGCGCCCCTCGGCGTATGCGCGTTTGGCCTCCTCGAACTGCTTTCCCGCCTTCCGGAGCTGCTGGCGGATGACGCGTTCGAGCCGGTCGTCCATGCCGCCCGTTTCGGCGCGGCGGATATAGGTCCGTTGGCGGGACGGGGAGGCAGTCGCCCGGGACACCGCGGAGGACGCCGTCACCGCCCGCCGGGAAAGCTTGATGCGAGTCCCCGCCGATCCCCCGCGTATGTCCGACGACTGCATCTTCTGTTCGATCGTCGCCGGCGAGATCCCGGCCCGGACCGTGTACGAGACCGACGCCGTGCTGGCGTTCCTCGACGCGAACCCGCTCGCGCGCGGGCACACGTTGGTGATTCCGAAGTCGCACGCGCAGCACGTCGGCGACCTCGACGCCGCCCTCGCGAGCGACCTGTTCGACGCGGTCGCGTCGCTCACGCCGCGGATCCAAGACGCGGTCGACGCGGACGGCGCGAACGTCGGGGTCAACGACGGTGAGGCGGCGGGCCAGGAGGTCCCCCACGTCCACGTTCACGTCGTCCCGCGGTTCGATGGCGACGGCGGCGCACCGATCCACGCGGTCGCGGGCGAGCGGCCGGCCCTCTCGGACGACGAACTCGACGCGGTCGCCGACGAGGTCGCGGCCGCGATCGACGGCTAATTGCGGTTTCCGAGTCCCTGACCGGACCGCCGCTCTGATTCGCTCTTTTTAAGAATCGGCTCCGGCGACGCCGGAACATGCAGGCGACGACGCTCGCGCTGGTCGGGGCGACCGGCGGCGCGGGAACGACGCGGACCGCGGTCGAGCTGGCGGCGATGGGCGCTCGCGGCGGCGACGACGTCGCGGTCGTCGACGCCGCGTTCACCACGCAGGGGCTCTCCGAGTACGTGGCCGGCCGGATCGATCCGGACCTCACCGCGCTCCTCACCGACGATACGGACGCGCCGCTGTCGGCGGCGGCGTACCCGGTCGCCGGGACGCGCGACGCCGCGCGGTCCGGATCCGGCGGCGAGCGCGGCAAGAGCAGGGGCGGCGACGGGGACCGCGACGGACCGGTCCTCTCGGGACGCGTCGACGCGGTGCCGGCGCGGGCACCCTTCGAGCGCGTCGCGCGGGCGAAGACCGCGGAGGCCGCCCGGAAGCTGGAACAGCGGATCGACGAGGCGGCGACGACGTACGACGCGGTGGTCGTCGACGCCGCGCCCGCGGGGTCGAACGAGGCGGTCGCGGCCGCGACGAGCGCCGACCGCGCGGCCGCGGTCAGGCCGGCGACGGCGCACGGCGGCGATGCGACACAGCGGCTCCGCGGCCGGATCGCCGACGTCGGGGGAAGCCTCGACGCGACGCTCGCGGTCGAGCACCCCGGCGCGGGCGAGACGGACGGCGACCCCGCAGCCGACGACGCGGGACGGAACGGTTCGGGCGTCGTCCGCGTGCCGGCGACCGACCCCGAGGTGAGGGCCGCCCCGACCGCAGCATCGAGGGGAGACGCGTACGCGCGTGCGATCGCGGTCGCCTACGAGGCCGCGTTCGACGCGTCGCTCGACGTGGAGTTCCCGGAGCAGGGGCTGATAGATCGGATCACGTCCTGAAAGCGGAGTCGAGACGGGGAATCGGGGCGTCGAGATCAGCGAAGCCCGTCGGTGGAACCGAGCGCGTCGCCGAGGGGACCGCCGTCACCGAGTCCGTCTCCGAGCGGCGCTGAGCCGGCGACCTGTGCGTCGACCGCCTCCGCGACGGCGTCGACGGGGTCGTGCGTCTCGACGTACGTCGCCAGCGCGAAGTCCGCCTCGTCGCCGCCCGTGAGTTCGACGGCCTCGCTGCGCGAGGTCCGGCCCGCGAGCCAGTCGCGGACGACGTCGCGCCCGGTCGGGGAGAGCGGGCAGACGCCCGCGACGCCACACCGGTGGAGGGTCTTCGCGGCCGTCATCGGAGAGACGCCCGCCTCGCGGGCCGCGTCGCCGACGCTCCGGCCGGCGGTGTAGGCGTCGACGAGCGTGGCGGTCGCTTCGGGCGTACACGGGAGCGACTCGGCGTGGTCCGACAGGCGGTCGACCAGCGGCGTCTCCGTGTCGTCCGCGAGGGCGACCCCGCGATCGCGCTGGCGCGAGGTCACCTCGACCCCGGCCGCGATCTCCGACAGCGTCATGCGAACCGATGCTCGACGCGGAGGGTTAAAACCACCGTACTGCGGCGGGGTGAGTCGGTGGATCACCGACCGATAACCGGTCGGTTCGAGCGTCGCGATCGGGCCGATCGACCGCCGATCTGCCCGGGTTTAAGTAAGGGATCGGGCCGGAGTTCGACGTGTGATGAGTGAAGCACGCTCGACCCGAACCCGGACGCCCCGCGCCGAAGCCGACGACGTCGCGACCGCCGACCGCGCCGCGACGACGGACCGCGCCGCGACCGCCGACGAGGCGGTCGACCGCGAGGCCGGCGACCGCGAGGCCGGCGACCGCGAGACCGCGACGGCCGACGAGACCGGCGACCGCGAGACGTGTCCGGAGTGCGGCGGTCGGACGCGCGTCGAGGGCGCGGAGCGCGTCTGCGGCGACTGCGGACTCGTCGTCGAGGCCGACCGGATCGACCACGGGCCGGAGTGGCGGTCGTTCGACGACGACGACACGAACCCCAAACGCACCGGCGCGCCCCTGACGCGCTCGCGGCACGACCGCGGGCTCTCGACGGAGATCGGTCGGTCGACGAAGGTGAAGGGGCGCAAGCGGCGGCGGCTCGCCCGGATGCGGACCCAGCACAACCGCGCGCAGATCTCGACGAAACGCGACCGCAACAAGGTGTACGCGTACACCGAGATCCGGAGGCTCACCGGCGTCTTGGAGCTACCCGACAGCGTCCGCGACACCGCCTGTTCGCTGTTCGACTCCGCGCAGGAGGAGAGCCTGCTCCGCGGGCGCTCGCTGGAGGGGTTCGCGGCCGCCTGCGTCTACGTCGCCTGCCGGACCGCCGACGTGGCCCGCACCGTCGGCGAGGTGTGCGCCGAGGCGAAGGCGAGCGAGGACGAGCATCAGGCGGCGTTCGACGCGATGAACCGCGAACTCGGCCTGCCGATCGCACCGACCGGTCCCGCCGAGTACCTCCCGCGGTTCGCCAGCGACCTCGGCTGCGACCCCGCCGTCGAGCGCCGAGCGGGCGAGCTGGCCGACCGCGCCGTCGAGGAGGGGATCGCAAACGGCCGCAACCCGGTCGGCGTCGCGGCCGCCTGCCTCTACACCGCCGCGCGCGAGTTGGACGCGGAGTGTACCCAGCAGGAGGCCGCCGACGTCGCCGACGTGACGCCCGTGACCGTCCGGCGGACGTACGTCGACCTCACGGAGGAGTGAGCCGGTACTCGGGGGAGAGCCGAGTAGTACGGCGGGAGGTCAAATCACGACCCTTCGACCGACCACCGCTCCCTGACCGCGAGGTGTACCTGCGAGACGACGCCCAAGAGCGGGAGTTCGAGCAGCGGGCCGATCACGAGCGCCAGCGGGATCAGCGGCTCGTTCGGAAAGGCGACGACCGCGATGGCGAGCGCGGTGGGGGAGTTCCGCGAGAGGATAGTGTTGTTGAAACAGACCAACTCGCCGTACGAGAAGGAGAGCAGGCGGCCGGCGAGGAACCCGACCGCGAGGTTGATCGCGTAAAAGAGCACGACCGGAACCGCCATCAGCGCCAGCAGGCGCGGGTTCTCAACGATCACGTCCCCCTGCGACGCGAACATCGCCCCGATGGCGAGCGCGAGGAAGACGACCTGGATCGGACTCATCCGCGGCAGGAACCGCTCCCTGAGCCACGTCGCCCCCTTTCTCCGGGTGATCCACCGGCGGGCGACGGCCCCGAAGAGGAGCGGGACGACCAACACGAGGAGGACGCTCTCGGCCAGCAGCGCGAGCGGCAGGTCCACCAGCGTCCCCGCGAACGCGTAGAGGTACACCGGCAACAGCACGAGCTGGAGGACGAGGTTGTACGGCAGTACGGAGGTCGCGAGCGGCACGTCGCCGTCGGCGACGTCCGTGAACACGAGGTACCAGTCCGTACACGGCGTCACGAGGAGCATTATCAGCCCGATCCAGAGCGCGGGCTGGTCGCGGAGGAAGACAGCGCCCAGTCCGACCGCGAGGAGCGGACTCCAGACGAAGTTGACTAGCAGGCTCGACCCGACGACTCGGCGGTTCCCGAACGCCTCCCGCAGCCGGGACAGCGGAATGCCGACGAACGCGGCAAACAGCATCCCCATCAGGAACGGGACGATGAGGCGGTCCGCGACGGGCGCGACGCCGTCGACCTGCCCGAGGGCGAGCCCCGCGGCGATGGCGGCGAAGACGAGCGCCGACTGGTACTTCTCGACGGTGTCCATCGTCCCGTGGGTTCGGACGCGGGATGCTAAGCGTGTGGATCGCTCGGAGAAGCGTGAAAGACGGCAGGAGAGCCGTCGGTTCGTGACGGACCGGCGGGCGGGCGCGGCGGCGTCAGCGGGACCGCGTAGCGAGCAGGTGGGGAGGGAGCGGAGGGAATGCCCCGCCCGCCCGGCGGGCGTCACGCATCTAAATCCACGTGCGGGGGATAATTCTACGTTAGCTATCGATAGTACGGATAGACCGAACAATCGAATCAGGTCGGACGAGTCGCGTCGTGCGTGTCGACCGGGCACGGTTCGACGGCTCTGGTTCGTTCGTCGACCTCGATCCCGTTCGTCGGCCGCGCTATCGCTCGTCGAGCTTGTGCTTGAACGCGAAGAAGACGCGGCGGCCGGTCTCGGTGAGCCGGACGGTGTCGGAGCGGCCGACGTCCTCTAATTCGACGTAGCCGCGCTCGCGCAGCGGCGAGAGCACGTGGGTCTCCAGCGCGCGGTACTTCGCCGTCCGGCTCTCGCCCGCCTCGCGGAGGAACGACAGCCCGCGCTCGCGCGCCCACTCGATCAGGTTCCACTTGTCCGTGGTCAGGTTCCCCTCGGCGCGGTCGTGGAGCCGACCGAGCACCGCGACCTGGTCGGTCGTGGGCGCGTCCATCGGGTAGATGGGCAGGTCGACGGTACGCTCGACGCCCTCGGTGAGCGGCTCCTCACGGAGGTCGTGGCGGTGGCGCTCGGGCTCGACGCTGTAGGGGCGCGCGCCGACGATCATACAGGCCATCGCGACGCCGACCGCGGCGATCCGCGGGCCGGTCGAGACGTTTCCGAAGAGGCGGTCGCCGTCCGCCGCGCCGGCCTGATGGCGGGCGGAGATCGTCGTCGTCACGCCGAGCACGTCGTACACGTCCGCGAGCGCGACCGGGACCGGTCGGACCTCGGCGAACTCGGCGACGGCCGTCCACGCGTCGCGCTGGTAGTCGGTGAGTTCGTCGGGTTCGATGCGGGTGTCGGCCGGGTCGCTCGCCGTCGCGGCCGCGAAGTCCACGTCGCCGCGCTCGCCGTCGCGGTCGGGGGCGTCGACGAGCAGGTACGCGACGTCGGCACCGTGGCGGCGGAGGGGTTCGACGATCCGGTCGCGCTCGTAGCCGAGCGGGACGACGTGGACGCGCCGTTCGGCGACGCTGGGGACCGAGGTGTCCATATCGTCGTTGTCTGCGGCGGTCGGTTAAATCACCTGCCCTGAGCCGGACGGAGGTTTCCGGCGCGGCTCCGGAGCGCTCGGTACCGATCACGAGCCGTGGGGTCACGTACCACGAAAACCGTTAAGCCCGGCTGTCGCCTACGTGCGGACATGAGCGCTGACCGGTCCGCCCTCCGGCGGGCCATCGAGCGCGGCGAGCGGGATGGCGGCGCTATCGAGTTCAAGGAGCGGCTGACGCGCGAGGTCCACTTGGCCGACGGGCGCATGGAGTCGCTCGTGGCCCAGCTTCGTCACCGCGTGCTCTCCGGCGACGGCGAGGCGACCTACGTCCTCGGCGTCACCGACGACGGCGGGCTGGCGGGCGTCTCCCCGGAGAGCTTCTCCGAGACGATGGACGTGCTCTCGCTGCTGGCCGACGAGGCGGACGCCCACATCGCCGACGTCGAGACGTGGAGCGCCGGCGACGGGGGCGACGCCGACGAGGCGGGGTTGGTCGGGCTCGCCACCCTGCGCGACGGGGGCGTGTTCGAGGCCGACGAGGACCACCTCGTGGTCGGCACGGCCGGCCACGTCGACCACGGGAAGTCGACGCTCGTGGGGACACTCGTCACCGGACACGCCGACGATGGGCAGGGCGGCACGCGCGGCTTCCTCGACGTCCAGCCCCACGAGGTCGAGCGCGGTCTCTCGGCGGACCTCTCGTACGCGGTGTACGGATTCGACGACGACGCCGACGAGCCGGTCCGGATGGACAACCCCCACCGGAAGGCGGACCGCGCCGGCGTCGTCGAGGCGGCGGACCGCCTCGTCTCGTTCGTCGATACGGTGGGCCACGAGCCGTGGCTCCGGACGACGATCCGCGGGCTGGTCGGCCAGAAGCTCGACTACGGGCTCCTCGTCGTGGCCGCCGACGACGGGCCGACGAAGACGACCCGAGAACACCTCGGAATCCTGCTCGCGACCGAACTGCCGACCATCGTCGCGGTCACGAAGGCGGACGCGGTGAGCGACGACCGGCTCGCCGAGGTCGAACGCGAGGTCGAGTCGATGCTCCGCGACGCCGGGCAGACGCCGCTTTTGGTCGATCGCCACGGGGTCGACACCGCGGTCGCGGAGGTCGGCGACGGCGTCGTCCCCCTGCTGCGGACCAGCGCGGTGACGAAAGACGGGATCGGGACGCTCGATCACCTGTTCGAGCGCCTGCCGAAGCGCGCGACGCCCGACCGCGAGACGTTCCGGATGTACGTCGACCGGAGCTATAAGGTGACGGGCGTGGGCGCGGTCGCCTCCGGCACGGTGAACTCCGGGACCGTCGAGACCGGCGACGAACTCCTGCTCGGTCCCATGCCCGACGGGTCGTTCCGCGAGGTGGAGGTGCGGTCGATCGAGATGCACTACCACCGGGTCGACAGGGCGACCGCGGGGCGGATCGTCGGCATCGCGCTGAAGGGCGTCGACGAGGCGGAGATCGAACGCGGGATGGCCTTGGTGCCTCGGGGGAGCGAGCCGGAACCGGTCCGGGAGTTCGACGCCGAGGTGATGGTGTTGAACCACCCGACCCGGATCCAGGAGGGGTACGAGCCGGTGGTACACCTCGAAACCCTGTCGGAGGCGGCCGCGTTCTTCCCGGAGGAGGGGCGGCTCCTCCCGGGCGACACGGGCGAGGCGCGCGTCCGGTTCAAGTTCCGCCCGTACCTGATCGAGGAGGGGCAGCGGTTCGTCTTCCGCGAGGGGTCGAGCAAGGGGGTCGGAACCGTGACGGGCGTCGGAGAGACGGGCGAGGGGCCGGCTTCTGACGGCCGCTGACACCGAACTGGACCCAGTCACCCGTTCCGTCCGGATGCGGGTTACTCCTCCCGACGGGTATCGAGGTTCGACATCATCGCGGAGACCGATTCGCGACCTTCGGCCAGCGATCCTGTCAGATTATCTTCGGATCCGAGCGGCGTTCGGGGTATCGCAACGGACAAAAAGGCACCACAGCGGGGAGAGATGACCGTACGGACAACGTGAGCCAAAATATTTATTAAACAGAAACAAGACTTCGGCAGTATGCGTCGACAACACACACAACGCATTTCGCGACGGAAGGTCCTCGCCGGCGGGGCAGCCGGTACCTCCCTCCTGCTCGCCGGGTGTACCGGCGGCGGCGACGGCGGCGACGGCGGCGACGGCGGCGACGGCGGCGACGGCGGCGACGGCGGCAGCAGCGGTCCGACCCTGTACTTCTCGCAGGCGAAGGGGCCGCTCGACATGGACCCGATCGTCATGAACGACGTCCCGTCCGCCCAGATCACCGGACAGCTCTTCGACGGTATCTACGAGTACGGCGAGGGCGTCGGCATCGAGCCGAAGATCGCCGCGGAGATGCCGACGGTCGAGCGCGACGGCACCCGCTTTATCGTCCCGCTGCGCGAGGACGCCGAGTTCCAGAACGGCGACCCCGTCACCGCGGAAGACGTCGTCCACACGATGCTCGCTCCCGTCGAGGAGCAGACCGAGAACGCCCCCGAGGTCAACATGATCGACAGCGGGGAGGCCATCGACGAGTACACGGCTCAGTTCGATCTCTCGTACCCTTACGGCGCGTTCACGATCGCCATGGTGCGCAGCGTCGTCAACGCCTCCGTGCGTCAGGAGGACACCGAGGCGTACAATCAGGACCCGGTCGGCTCCGGTCCCTTCCAGCTCGTCGAGTGGGAGCCTGAGGACTACGCGACCGTCGAGCGGTGGGACGACTACTGGGACAGCGACAACCTCCCGGAGATCGGCCAGATCGAGTTCGACCCCATCGAGGAGCAGACGACCCGCGTCACCGAGTTGGAGACGGGGAACGTCGACGTCATCGAGACCATTCCGCCCCAGCTGTACGAGACGGTCGAGAGCAACCAGAACGCCAGTATCACCGAGGAACCGGGTGTGGGATACTTCTACCTCGCGTTCAACTGCGCCAACGGTCCGACGAGCGACCCCCTCGTCCGCGAGGCGGTCGACTACTGCTTCTCGATGGATCAGGCGGTCGAGAACTTCGTCGAGCCGTCCGGTGTGCGACAGTACAGCCCGTACCCGTCGTCTATCTCCGAGGAGTGGAACTTCCCGGTCGACGAGTGGTCCGAGATCTCCCACGGACAGGACCTCGAAGAGGCGCAGGCGCTGTTCGACGAGGCCGGCGTTTCGATGGACTACGACTGGCGGATCATCGTTCCGCCGGACGACAAGCGCGAACAGATCGGTATCAGCATCGGCGACGGCCTCCAGAACGCCGGCTTCGACAACGTCGAGGTCCAGCGACTCGACTGGGGGACGTTCACCGAGGCGTACCAGAGCGACGACGGGCCGAACAGCGCGGACGAGTACAACATGTACACGCTCGGCTGGTCGGGCAGCCCGGACCCGGACGCGTTCGTGTACAACCTGCTGAGCCAGGAGACGGACGGCGTCACCAACGGGACCTTCCACGGGTACGACGAGGCCTCCGAGAAGCTGACGCAGGCCCGCGAGTCCGCCGACCGCGAGGAGCGCCGGCAGCTCTACATCGAGGCGACGACGACGCTGCTCGAGGAGCGCGTCCACATCCCGGCGTACAACCTGAACAACTCCTACGGAGTCCGTAGCGCCGTGGAGGGCTTCAGCGCACACCCGATCTCGTCGGAGATCCAGCTGGACGACGCTACGGTGTCCCGGTAATCGAGTCGGGAGACGAACGGAACGAATCGCGTCGGAACCACGACGAAACCGCGTCGCGACGGTGGATGGATCGCGGCGCGGATGCGGCCGGACGCGAGCCCTTCGGGACGTCGTCGACGCGTTCGGCGGCCGTCCGCGGTCACCGTCTTGGTGGTCGGCGGGAGCGAAACGGATAAGCGACAGCAAAGACCGAATCGAAGCAACGAGAGATCCACGACAGTGAGTTTACTTCGGTATACACTCCGACGGTTCGCACAGGCGATACCCGTACTGATAGGTATCGTGACGATAACCTTCTTCCTAGCAAACCAGATCCCCGGCGACCCGGTGGAGATCATGCTGGGACCGACGCCGGCACAGGAGCAGGTCGAGGCGATCCGGGCCCGGTACGGTCTCGACCGGCCGATACACGTCCGGTACTTCACGTACCTCTCCGGCGTCTTGACAGGGGATCTCGGCCTCAGCATCTACTACGACCGGCCGGTCTTGGAGATGATCATGCTCCGGCTGCCGGTGACGCTGTTGCTCATGCTGTCCGCGTTCGCGTTCGCGATCGTCACGGCGATCCCGTTAGGCGTGCTTTCGGCCAAGCGGCGGAACGAGCCGGCCGACCACGTCTCCCGGATCGTCTCGCTGATCGGCGTCTCGACGCCGTCGTTCTGGATCGGACTGGTGTTGATCATCGTCTTCGCGTTCTATCTCGGGTGGTTCCCCGCGCGGGGACTCATCCTCCCGTGGGCGAACCCGGCTGACGTGCGGGGGGCGGCGACGCAGTTCGAGGTGCTCCGCCAGTCGGTACACCACCTCTTCTTGCCGATGATCGCGCTCGGAACGCTCCAGATGGCACAGATCACGCGGATCGAGCGCTCGTCGATGGTCGACTCGCTTCAAGGCGAGTACGTCAAGCTCGCCCGGGCGTACGGAGTGCCCGAGTCGACGATCGTGCGCAAACACGCGTTCCAGGTCGCACAGCTCCCGGTGATCACCATCATCGGTCTCGGACTGTCGACCGCCCTCGGCGGTGCCGTGCTCACGGAGACCGTCTTCGAGATTCAGGGGATGGGACGGCTGATCATCACGGCGATAAACAACCAAGACTACGAACTGATCATGGGGACGACGCTTGTGTTCGGGTTCGTGTACGTGATCGGCGTAATCGTCACGGACATCACGTACAGCTACCTCGACCCGCGGGTCACCTACGGTGAAGACTGATGTCGATAAACAGCGCAACTTCGGACGACGACACGCCGGACGGGGCCGACGAGAGCGGCGGGCCGGACGAGGTGGAAGCCCGAGTCGGCCTCCGGTACACCCTGAAACAGGTCAGACAGGACACGACGGCGCGGATCGGGACCTACATCGTCGGGTTCATGACCTTCGTCGCGATCTTCGCCGCGTTCGACTACTACGTCCTCGACTACGCGATCGCGGAGGCGGTGCTGTACAACCCCGAGACCGACCCGGAGAACGTCCGGCGGCTGCTCCCGCCGGTCGGCATGGAGAACCAGTTCGGGCAGGGCGTGCTCGAACACCCGCTCGGGACCGACCACCGGGGCCGCGACCTGCTCGCGCGGACCATCTACGGGACCCGGATCGCGATGACGGTCGGCTTCCTCGCGACCGCGATCGGGCTCGGCGGCGGCACCGTCATCGGCGCGGTCTCCGGCTACTACGGCGGCTGGATCGACGACGTGCTCCAGCGGGTCACGGAGACCATCTACGCGATCCCGTTCCTCGTCTTAGTCATCGCGTTCATGACCGCGTTCGGGCGGGACCTCACGTTCGCGATGATCGGCGTCGGGATCACGGCGATCCCCGTGTTCAACCGGCTCATCCGGTCGCGGGTCGTCTCCATCCGCGAGGAGGACTACGTCGAGGCCGCCCGGGCCGCCGGGGTGAAGGACCGCAACATCATCTTCCGGCACATCATCCCGAACAGCTTCGCGCCGGTGTTGGTCCAAGCGACGCTTCAGGTCGGGGTGAGCATCCTCATCGTGGCCGGGCTCTCGTTCCTCGGCTTCGGCGCGCAGCCGCCGACGCCGTCGTGGGGACAGATGCTGTCGGCCTCGCGGGGGTACATGCTCCCCGCGCCGACGTTCAGCATCTTCCCCGGCATCGCCATTCTGATCACCGTCATCGGCTTCAACATTCTCGGCGACGGCCTACAGGACGCCCTCGATCCGCGGATAAACAACTGACATGAGCGAACCACTACTCAGCGTACGCGATCTCAAGACACAGTTCTTCACCGAGGACGGAACGGTCCGCGCCGTCGACGGCATCTCCTTCGACGTTCATGAGGGAGAGATCGTCGGGCTCGTCGGCGAGTCAGGTGCCGGGAAATCCGTCGCGACCTCCAGTATCCTCCGGCTCGTCGACAGCCCCGGCGAGATCGTCGGCGGCGAGATCGAGTTCAAAGGCGAGACGATCTTCGGGCTCGAAGAGGACGACGACGGCGAGTTGCGGCCGCGCGACGAGATGCTCACCGAAAACGAGATGCGGAAGCGGATCCGCGGCCGCGAGATCGCGATCATCTTCCAGGACCCGATGGAGTCGTTGAACCCCGTGTTCACGGTCGGGGGACAGCTCCGGGAGTTCATCGAGATCAACCGCGACCTCGACGCCGACGAGGCGAAAGAGGAGGCGATCGACATGCTCAGGGAGGTCGGGATCCCGGCACCCGAGTCGCGGTACGACGAGTACCCGCACCAGTTCTCCGGCGGGATGCGACAGCGCGTGCTGATCGCGATGGCGCTCGCCTGCCAGCCGGATCTCATCATCGCCGACGAGCCGACGACCGCGCTCGACGTCACGGTCGAGGGCGAAATCTTGGAGATGGTGACCGACCTCCAAGAGAAGTACGACACCTCCTTCATCTGGGTCACCCACGACATGAGCGTCGTCGCGGAGATCTGCGACCGAGTCAACGTGATGTACCTCGGCGAGATCATCGAGCAGGCCGAGGTTGACGACCTGTTCTACGACACGAAACACCCGTACACGACGGCGCTGCTCGACTCGATGCCCCGTCCCGACCGGACGGTCGACGAGCTCAGACCGATCGAGGGGGTGATGCCGGAGGCGATCGACCCGCCCGCCGGCTGTCGGTTCCACTCCCGGTGCCCCGAGGCCCGGGAGGTGTGCCGCGAGGTCCACCCCGAGCCGCGAAATCTGAACGAGGAGGGAGAAGCGCGCCACGCGGCCGCGTGCGTGAAACACGACGCGTTCGACGTGGGGTACGACGAGAGCCCGCCGATGGAGGCAGAGGCGGCCGGCGGCTTCTCCGCCGGCTTCACCGAGACCGGGGGTGAGGCGGAATGAGCGAGGTCGGGCCGCCCGAGTCGGACCCCGAGGCGCTGTTACAGGTCCGCGACCTGTGCAAGCACTTCGACAACGAGAGCGGGCTGTTTGCCGGCGTCCAACTCGACGACGAGTTCCCGTACGTCAGCCGGTCCACCTCCGACGTCCGCGCGGTCGACGGCGTGAGCTTCGACATCAAGGAGGGGGAGACGCTCGGGCTCGTCGGCGAGTCCGGCTGCGGGAAGTCGACGCTGGCGCGCACCGTCCTCCGGCTGTTGGAACCGACGAGCGGGAGCGTCTACTTCCAGGGGAAGGACCTCGCGTCGCTGTCCGGCGAGCCGCTGCGGCGGATGCGGAAGGACATGCAGATGATCTTTCAGGACCCGCAGTCCTCGCTCGACCCGCGGATGAAGGTCGGACCGATCGTCGAGGAGCCGATGAAGGCGCACGGCATGCTCGACGAGGAGGGCCGCGAGGCGCGCGCGAAGGAGCTGTTAGAGAAGGTCGGACTCGACCCGCAACACTACAACCGCTACCCCCACGCGTTCTCCGGCGGGCAGCGCCAGCGCGTGAACCTCGCGCGTGCGCTGTCGGTGAACCCCGACTTCATCGTCTGCGACGAGCCGGTGAGCGCCCTCGACGTCTCGATTCAGGCGCAGGTGCTCAACACGATGGAGGAGCTACAGGAGGAGTTCGACCTGACGTACCTGTTCATCGCGCACGACCTGAGCGTCATCCGGCACATCTCGGACCGCGTCGCGGTGATGTACCTCGGCGAGGTCGTCGAACTGGCCGACAAGGAGGAGCTGTTCGAGAACCCGAAACACCCGTACACGAAGGCGTTACTCGATGCGATTCCGGTTCCGGATCCGAGGAGCGGCGGGCGGAAGGCGCTTCTGTCCGGCGACGTACCCTCCCCGATCGACCCGCCCTCCGGCTGTCGGTTCCGGACGCGGTGTCCGAGTGTGATCCAGCCGGACGAGTACGACATGACAGACGAGGCGTGGCGGAACGTCGTGAAGTTCCAGCGGGCGGTCGAGCGCCGGGCGTTCGAGGAGACCGACCCGAACGCGCTCCGCGGCCGGTACTTCGACGACGCGACGCCGAGCGGCGACGCGGGCACCCTGCTCGACGAGGCGCTCGGGCACATCGAGCGCGACGAGTGGGACGACGCCGAACGGCTCCTCGCCGAGCGGTTCACGGACGAGAGCGTCTGCGCGACCTCGAACCCCGCCTATGAACTGGGGTCGGAACTCGGCGACGACCGCCACTACGCGGCGTGTCACCTGCGGCGTGACGAGGCGGTCGCCGCGGCCGTAGACGAGAGCGCGTTCGACGACGGTGTGCGGGCCGGCAGACCGGAAGCGGACGACTAGCGGCGCTCGCTTTTCCACGATATAGTTCGCCGGCTTTGTTGGGATCCTCTTTTCAGAGACGTTTCGCCTGAAACGGCTGATCGCTGAAGGGCGGTTATAAATTGCGGATCGACACGACTACCGAAGTCCCAGCCGCTCGGCTATACCTGACTATTTTTGTCGAGGACGGCTTCACAACGGAGACCGCCGAAGCCCCAGTCGCGAGGCGGACAGACGCTCGCTGTCGTTCGAAAGGCGCAAAGCGCCTTTCGTGATGACGAGACGCCGAAGGCGTCTCGAACCACGCTCCTCGTCGCTCGTTTCACTCGCTCCTGCGGTGCTTGCGTCGCCTCTGTCAGCCTCGCGACTGCCCCTTCGAGTCCCGCCCCGCACCGCACAGCCTCACGCCTCCCCAGCCTCGTCGACCGGTCTCCGCTTCGCTTCGACCGGTCGACTCCCTCGCGCGGCGCTCCTCGGCCGCGGTGCGGCCTCGGAGGCACGCGCCACCGCACTAAGTTCAGCGGATCAATCACTACGTCACCTGTGCTGAGCGATCCGGGCTGTAAAACCACCAACTCCGCAGGATTTCAACGTCGCCAATTCGTCCGGGAACCGACCACGGCGGACCGGCGTTCGGGGGCTATCGGATGCGGATTTCCGTGGTTGCCTCGTGGCGCTCGCCGGCGTCGGGGACCGGGACGAACGCGGTTATCGTGTGGTCCCCGCGCTCGGCCCGGACCGAGCGGTCGAGGCCGTCGCCGGCGGTACGGCGGAGACGACCGTTCCACGTGGCCGTCGCCCGCTTCGTCTCGCCGGCCCGGAGCGACAGCGCGGACTCCTCGTCGCGCACGTAGCGCCGCTCGTCGGTGGCCTCCGTGACGCCGTCGACCGCCCAGCCCCACGAGCGGCGGGTGGACGTGGGGACCTCGACCGGGACCGGCAGGCGGTTCCGGATGGCGACGGTGATCGCGACCGGCTCGTCGGGCGCGTACTCGGCGGCGTCCGTGCTGACGGTCACCTCGACCGCCCGGCGCGCCACGGAGCGCGGCACGACGCGCCCGAGGGCGTTCGAGAGGTAGTTCTTCGTCTCGTCGAAGCCGGTGCGGTCCGTCGAGGCGTCGTGGCGTCTGTCGACCATGTGGGTCTCTGAAACCGTGAAATCGGCGGTTCGGCTCGCTGTAGGCGGGTCGCGGTACTAAGCGTTCGGGTCGGCGTCGCCGGACTGTGCCGGATCGCCCTCGCCGGACTGTGCCGGATCGCCGCCGTCGTCGACCTCGACCAGTTTCATCAGCGGGTAGCCGTCCTCCATCTCCATCCGCGTGCGGACCGCGACGCCCTCGTAGTCGATCCGCATCTCGACGTCCATCAGCGAGCCGGTGAGTTCGGTGTAGCCGTTCTCGTGGTCGATATCGGCGGCGACGCGGTCGTCATGGATCGTGACGTCGACCGCCTCGCAGTACGGCTGGTTCTCGATCGACTCCGCCATCGCTGCCTCCAGACTCCGCGCGCTCGACGGGCTGACTGGCGTGCCGGCGAACTGGTGGTATAGCGAGCCGAACTTGATCCCGGCCTCGAAACACGCCTGCTGGGCGTCGCTTGCCATGTCAGAACGCGGCCGCGGGCGGTCAAGAAGGTTCTGACGGCAGCCGGAGAGAGGCGTACCGTCGGCCGGGTCAGCCGAGGGTCAGCGGGAGCAGTCCGTCGTCGCCGCCGTCACCGGAACCGCCGTCGCTCGTGTTTCCGTCGTCCGTGGTGTTACCGCTGTCAGTCGTGTTGCCGTCGTCTGTCGTGTTGTCGCTGTCGCTCGTGTTGCCGTCGTCCGTCGCGTTCTCGCCGTCGCTCGCGCTTCCGCCCTCGGTCGTGCCGTCGCCGGAGTCGCCCGATCCGTCGGCGTCGCCCGCGTCGGTCCCGTTCTCCCCGTGGAGTCCCTCGTCGAAGATGTCGGTCTCGATCGTCTCCTCGTAGGTCAGCGCGTCCAGCGGGACGGTGATCCGCTCGCCGCCCGGGAGTTCGACCACGGCGTAGAACTCGATGCGGAGGTCGCTCACCTGGTGACCGCTAACCGACTCGTCGAGGTGGGTCACCCACCAGTCGTCGAGGCGCTCGTTGCGGAGCGCGGCCGTGAGTTCGACCGTCTCGGAACCGTACGAGGGGATGACGTACTCCTCCTCGGTGGACCCCGACCCCATCTCGACGCCGTTCATCGTGAGGTCGTAGCCGATCTCCGTGACCGCGTACGGCTCCAAGTTCGGGTTGTACACGTCGAACTCCATCTCGATCGGGGTCTCGGTCTCGCTCACGGTCCCCCACTGGCCGCGCGTCTCGTTGACGTAGAGGACGGGGTCGTCGACGAGCGGCGCGTCGGCGTTCACCGGTCGGGTCTCCTCGGAGTCGAACGCGCCGATCAGGTCCGTCTCGATCTCTCGTGTCCGGGTGAGTTCCGTGCTTCAGCCGAGCAGGTCCGAGGTGATCGTCGCGTCGATGCCGACCGTGGTCCGCTCGTCGTTCTCGACGTGACTCACCCACCACGGCGGGATCGCGTCGTTCCGGAGGCGGCTCTCGAATCCGATCGACGAGTTACCGGACGCGACGGCGATCCCGTCGCGCGTGCCGTTGGCCATCCGGATCTCGTTCATCGAGACGGCGTAGTCGATCGAGACGCCGTCGAGTCCGATCCCGACCGGGTTCGGGTTCGAGACGACCAGATCGGTCTCGACGACGGTAGTCTCGTTCGTCACGTCGCCGAAGGAGTTGTTCACGCCGGCGACGCTCGGGACGCCGAACACGCCGAGCGCGAACGCCCCGCCGACCGCGGCGGCGGCGACCGCCAGCCCGACGAGCGCGATCCGGAGCTTTCCCGCGGTCAGCGCCGACAGGACGCCGCTGGGTGTCATACCGGTGGACTCCCGGCGACTCGTAAAGTCGTGTCGCTCGGTCACGCCGAGCCGCGAGAGGGCGGCGAGACCGCGACACGAGACGGCGGCGAGACCGCGACACGAGACGGCGACGGGACCGCGACACAAGACGGCGACGGGACCGCGACACAAGACGGCGCGATCGGAACCGAAGGCGTTTGGTGCGGGGGACGGAACGGACGGACATGGACTACCTCCGCGTCACCGGCGGGCGGGTGCTTCGCCCCGACGGGCGGGTCGAACGGGCCGATATCGCGGTCGACCGCGACGAGGGAACGATCCAGGCCGTCAGGTCGCCGGCCGAGGTGGACGACGCCGTCGGCGCGACCGCCGACGAGACGCTCGACGCGTCGGACTCCCTCGTGATCCCCGGACTCGTCAACGCGCACACGCACGTCGCCATGACGCTGCTGCGCGGGTACGCCGACGACAAGCCGCTCGACCCGTGGCTCCGCGAGGACATCTGGCCGGCGGAGGCCGAACTGACGCCCGACGACGTCGAGGCGGGCGCGGAGCTCGGCGCGGTCGAGATGATCCGGTCGGGGACGACCGCGTTCGCGGACATGTACTTCGCGATGGACCGCGTCGCGGACGCCATCGACCGCGCGGGGCTGCGCGCGCGGCTCGGCCACGGCGTCGTCACCGTGGGCAAAGACGACGGGGACGCCCGCGCGGACGTAGAGAAGAGCCTCGCCGTCGCCCGCGAACTCGACGGGGCCGCGGACGGCCGGATCCGCACGGCGTTCATGCCGCACTCGCTGACGACGGTCGGCGAGGAGTACCTCCGCGAGGGGATCGCCGAGGCGCGCGAGGCGGGTATCCCGGTCCACCTCCACGCGAACGAGACGACCGACGAGGTCGATCCGATCGTCGACGAGCGGGGCGAGCGACCGATCGCGTACGCCGAGGATCTCGACGCGCTCGGCCCGGACGACTTCTTCGCACACGGCGTCCACGTCGACGGCTCGGAGATCGACCGGCTCGCCGAGGCGGGGACCGCGGTGGTCCACTGTCCGGCCTCGAACATGAAACTCGCGAGCGGGATGGCCCCGGTCCAGCGCCTCCGCGAGGCGGGCGTGACGGTCGCGCTCGGCACCGACGGGGCGGCCTCGAACAACGACCTCGACGTGTTCGACGAGATGCGCGACGCCGCGATGCTCGGGAAGCTCGCCGCGGACGACGCGAGCGCGGTCCCCGCCGCGGCGGTCGTGGAGATGGCGACTGCGGGCGGCGCGGACGCCCTCGGCCTTCCCGGGGGTCGGATCGAGTCGGGCGCGGCCGCGGACCTCGCGGTCGTCGACTTCGACGCCCCGCACCTGACGCCCGTCCACGACCCCGTCTCGCACCTCGCCTACGCGGCCCGCGGGAGCGACGTGCGCCACACGGTGTGTGACGGCGAAGTCCTCATGCGCGACCGCGAGGTGCTGACGCTCGACGCCGAGGCGGTCCAAGCGCGCGCCGCCGAGGCCGCGAGCGACCTCGTCGACCGCGTGGATGCGGCGGAGTAAGAAGGAAGACGTGTCGCTCCGATCTTTTTCGCGGTGGCGCGCGCCTGCGAGCGGCCGCCACCGGCGGCCGCGAAGCAGCGCCGCGCGAGGGAGTCTGCGGCGACCAACGGGAGCCGCAGACGAGGCTGGGGAGGCGTGAGGTGCGGTCGCGGTGCGTTCCCGCGAGCAGCGTGGCGCGGAGCGCCACGGGCAGCCGGCGGCTTCGCCGCCGGCGACGAAGCGAGCGGGAGCACGGAAGTCGCAGCCCGCGCAGCGAAGCGAGCAGGAACGTCTTCCGGAGGGGCGGGATTCGAAGGGGCAGTCGCGAGGACGAAGACGCGCGACGCAAGGACCGCAAGGAGCGAGCGAAGCGAGCGACTGAGGACCACAGCGAGCGCATCGAGTCCTCGCGGCTGGGGCTTCGACGGTCTCGGTCACAACGTCGGTTCCGTAGTATCGAGCGACTAGGGTTTCGGCGGTGTTTTTTGTGGCGCGTTGATTTTCACCGATACCAGTTTTCGATAGCGCGCGCGACGACGGATCGGAGTCGAACCGACCACGAATTACCCGAATCGCGCCCGAGATAGCCACCAAACTCCAAACAGACGTCACAAACCCGCTAACCCGAGAATAAACCGGATTAAACCGCGTTAAGCGACTCTCCTTTTTATACGGTAACGGCGGTTGGACCCAAGTGGACATGAGCAAACGCATCACCAGCCTGCTGCTGATCGCGGTCGTCGCGCTCGGCGCGATGACCGGCGTCGCGGCCGCCGACGGCCACCTCGAAGTGGCCGTCGAGGACGCGGACGGCGAACCGACCGTTACGGTGACACAGAACGACACCGCAGTCGAGAACGCCACGGTCGTCGTGAGCGTCGCCGACGAGGACGACGACGAGAACGAATCGTACGCGGGAGCGGGGGAGTATCAGACGGACGCGAACGGTACCGTCGAGCTCCCCGCCGCAGAGGAGGACGTCACGGTCGACGTGACCGTCGCCTCAGGTAACGAGACGGCCTCGACGACCGTCGACCTCGAAGCGCCCGACGGACTCGAACTCGACGTTGAGGACGCCGACGGCGAGCCGGTCGTCACCGTCACCGACGACGACGAGGCCGTCGAGAACGCCACGGTTAACGTGAGCGTCGCCGACCCCGCGAACGCCTCGTACGCGGGGACGGGCGAGTACGACACGGACGCGAACGGCACGGTGACGCTTCCGGCCGCCGAGGAAGACGTGACCGTCGACGTGACCGCCGAGTACGACAACCGGAGCGTCTCGACGACGGTCGACCTCGAAGCGCCCGACGGGCTCGAACTCGACGTTGAGAACACCGACGACGAACCCGTCGTCACGGTCAGCGACGACGACGACCCCGTCGAGAACGCCACGGTCGGCGTCGCCCTCGCGGACGACGCCGACGAGAACGCCTCGTACGCGGGGACGGGCGAGTACGAGACGGACGCGAACGGCACCGTGACGCTTCCGGCCGCCGAGGAGGACGTGACCGTCGACGTGACCGCCGAGTACGACAACCGGAGCGCCTCGACGACGGTCGAGCTGACGGCCGGCGACGACGACGAGGAAGACGACTCCGCGGGAACGCCGTTCGGTCAGCTGATGCGCGACTTCATCGAGAACATCAGCGACCGCGAGGGCGGTATCGGCGCGGCCGTCTCCGACTTCGCGACGGAGAACAACCCCGGTAACGCCTCGGACGACGCCGGTGACGACGAGGACGACGGCAACGCCAGCGACGCGCCCGGCAACGCGCCCGAGGGCGTCGGCAACGGCAGCGACGACGGCGAGCGCGGCCCGCCGGACCACGCCGGCCCGAACGGTGACGACGCCGAGGACGACGAGACCGAAGCGGACGACACGGAAGAAGAGGACGGGGAAGAGGACGACGCGGAAGGAGACGACGACGATGACGACGACGCGGACGACGAAGACGACGAGGACGGCGAGAGCGGCCCGCCGGACCACGCCGGCGGCCCGGGCGGTAACTGACGACCCGACTTGGCCGTCCGCGCGGTCGCGCGGACGCCGACGAACTGACGGCGCTCCTTTTTCACGCGTAGACCGGTGTCGGCAGGGTTTAGTGCGCCGTGAGCGAACCAAGTGGTATGAGCGAAACCGCGTATCCGCCGGTGTCAAAGCACCTCTCTGACGTCGAAACCGCCCGAGAGGAGGGACGCCGGAAGATGGACTGGGCGCTCCAGCACATGCCGATTCTCAACGCCCTTCGCGACGACTTCGTCGACGAGCAGCCGCTCGCGGGCGAGACGATCGCGATGGCGATGCACGTCGAGGCGAAGACCGCGAACCTCGTCGAACTGCTCGCCGAGGGCGGAGCCGAGGTCGCGATAACCGGCTGTAACCCCCTCTCGACGCACGACGACGTGTCGGCCGCGCTCGACACCCACGAGTCGATCACCTCCTACGCGGTCCGCGGCGTCGACGACGAGGAGTACTACGACGCGATGCACGCCTGTATCGCCCACGAGCCGACCATCACCGTCGACGACGGGATGGACATGGTGAAGCTCGTCCACGAGGAGTACCCTGACCTGATCGACTCCATCGTCGGCGGAGCCGAGGAGACGACGACGGGGGTCGACCGCCTGCGCGCGATGGACGCCGACGGCGAGTTACACTACCCCGTCTTCGCCGTGAACGACACGCCGATGAAACAGCTGTTCGACAACGTCCACGGCACGGGCGAGTCGTCGCTCGCGACCATCGCGATGACGACGAACCTCTCGTGGGCCGGGAAGAACGTCGTCGTCGGCGGGTTCGGCCAGTGCGGGAAGGGCGTCGCGAAGAAGGCCTCCGGCCAGAACGCGAACGTCATCGTCTGCGAGGTCGACCCCCGCAAGGCGCTCGAAGCCCACATGGAGGGATACGAGGTGCTGCCGATGGTCGAGGCGGCGAAGAAGGGCGACGTGTTCATCACGACGACCGGCAACCGCGACGTGATCACCCGCGAGCACTTCGAGGAGATGAACGACGGCGTCCTGCTCGCGAACGCCGGCCACTTCGACGTGGAAGTGAACCTCGATCACCTCGACGACCTCGCGGTCGACCGCTACGAGGTCCGCGACGGCGTCGAGGGGTTCGAGATGGAAGATGGCCGCGTCCTGAACGTCATCGCAGAGGGCCGGCTCGTCAACCTCGCCGCGCCCATCGCGCTGGGCCACCCGGTCGAAGTGATGGACCAGAGCTTCGGCGTTCAGGCGGTCGTCGTCCGCGAACTGGCCGCCAACGGCGAGAGCTACGACGCCGGCGTCCACGACGTACCCGACGAGCTCGACCGCGAGGTCGCGGACATCAAACTCGCCGCCGAGGGCGTCGAGTACGACGACCTCACCGACGAGCAGCGCGAGTACATGGGCAGCTGGGAGCACGGGACGTAACGCCACCAGACGGGGACCGGAGTCGACCGATCGGACGCCTCGGTTTGATCGGTTCGGTCCCGTTCGACCACCTTTTGTGCGACGCGGCCGTATCGGGTTCATGAACCTGACTGCGGTGTTACACGCCGGATTCGGTGTCTCGGTGCTGGCCGGAATCCTCGTTTCGGACACGACGCTTCGCATCGCCGCCTTCGCGCTCGGGGCGGTGCTCTTCGTCGCCGGCATCGCGGTGTCGCGGCGGAGCGACTGAAGCGAAGCGGACCCGGCGCGCGCCCTTTTTCAGCCGCGACCGCCTACGGGGTCCAGTGACAGTCACGAGCGTCCACGACCCGAGCCACCGCGAGTCCCTCTGGGAACTTGAGGACGCCTTCGAGCGGGGCGACCTGATCAGCGTGTTCGGTCGCTGTACGGTCTCGTACGAGGGCCGCGCCGCCTCGGATCTGGGGGCCGGCGACCGCCTGCTCGTGTTGAAGCCGGACGGCGCTGCCCTCGTCCACACCGACGAGGGCCGCCAGCCGGTCAACTGGCAGCCGCCGGGGTCGGAACACCGCGCCGCGGTCCGCGACGGCCGGCTCCGCGTGGTCTCGACGCGGTCGAACCCCGACGAGACGCTGACGGTCCGCTTCTCCGACGTTCACCAGCTCTCCGCGATGGCCGTGACTGGGGGCCGCGACCTCGACCTCCACGGCAGCGAGGAGGATCTCCGAACCCGGATCTTAGAGCGCCCCGACCTCGTCGAATCGGGATTCGAGCCGAGGGAGACGGAACGCCCCTCCAGCGCCGGTCCGATGGACATCTTCGGGGTCGACGCCGACGAGACGCCGGTCGTCGTCGAGCTGAAGCGTCGCCGGGTCGGCCCGGACGCGGTGGGACAACTGGCGCGGTACGTGCGGGCGATGGAGGAGGAGTTGGGCGTCGGAGCGTCCGCCGCTGCCGCCGACGGCACCGCTGACGCCGAGAACGACCCCGACATCGAGAACGATCCGGAAAGCGACCTCGACGCCGAAAACAACGCTGACCCCGGGAACGACGGCGTCACCGCGGTCCGCGGAATCCTCGTCGCGCCGTCGATAACCGACCGGGCCGCGGAGCGTCTCGCGGACCGCGGATTCGACCACGTCGCGCTCGAACCGACGCCGACGGAGTGAGCCGACCGGCGTGTCAACACGCACCGCGATCGGGGCGAGCGCCCTCGTCGACGCCGAACGGGCCGACGGGAACGCCTCGCTATCGAAGGCTTTATCGACGCAGCGGCGGCTACATCGGACAAGTAGCCATGTCTGACAAACCCGCCTCTATGTATCGGACGATCGACAAGCCGTCGTACACCCGCCGCGAGTACATCACGGGCATTCCCGGCTCGAAGATCGCGCAGCACAACATGGGCGACCTCACCGCCGAGCCGGACGACTACCCCGTCCAGATCAGCCTCCGCGTCGAAGAGGAGCTTCAGGTGCGACACGGCTCCTTGGAGAGCGCGCGCCTCTCGGCGAACCGCCACCTGATCAAGGAGCTCGGCGAGGGCAACTACAAGATGACCCTCCGGAAGTTCCCCCACCAGGTCATCCGGGAGAACAAGCAGGCGACCGGAGCCGGCGCGGACCGCGTCTCCGACGGGATGCGGCAGGCGTTCGGCAAGCCGGTCGGCACCGCGGCCCGGCTCAACAAGGACGACGTCGTCTTCACGGCGTACTGCGACGTCGAGCAGGCGTCCGTCGTGAAGGAGGCGTTCCGCCGCGCGTACAACAAGCTCTCCCCGCCGTGCCGGATCACGGTCGACCGCGGCGAGAAGCTGCTCGTCTCGTAGGACCGCTCTCCCCGTCCGTGAGGCGGGTTCTTTTCGGTGCGACCCGTTCGTGTAGCTGCGCCGCCGCGCACGTGGAACCACGGGCGCGACCCCCGAGCCGAACTCCTGAAATACCTCGCTCGCGTACCGAACGGCAGTGTCACAGCAGTTGGCCGAGGTCGAGACGCTGTTCCTCCACGAGTCGCGGAGCGACTACACCGTCGTCGCGAACCGCGACGGGAACCGCGTGCTCCGCGGGCGGCTCGAACTCAAGGATACGTCCGCCGGCCCGCGTCCGGCGAAGTTCCGGGTGATCCGCGACGGCGAGGACCACCCCCGGCAGCCGGACGAGTTCGTCGACCTCGCGCGGGCGGCCGACCGCATCCGGGTCTCCGAGCAGACCACGCCCGAGAACCGGAAGCGATTGGAGGCGATGCTCGACGGCTACCAACTGGAGTCGCTCACCGTGCGGACCTGCCGGCGGTGCGCGAGCGACGGGCGGTACGGACCGATCACGAGCGAGGAGGCGGTCGAACACAACGGCGAGCTGATCTGCCGCGACTGCGCCCGGCGGGAGCTGGAGCGGGAGCTGTCGTACAAAGGCGAGTTCACGGGCGCGGCCGAGGAGCGCCTCGAAGAGCTGCTGTACGAGTCCGGGGACTTAGACCGGATCGTGAGCCTCCTTCAGGGCGGACTCGACCCCGACCTCACGAAGTACGACGAGGTCTCCGCGAACGTCGACGACGTGAGTCCCGTGCGAACCGAGGACCTGGACCTCCACTCGGACCTGTCCGCGAAGCTCCAAGGGCGGTTCGAGGAGCTGCTCCCCGTCCAGAGCCTCTCCGTGCGGAACGGCCTGCTCGACGGCGACGACCAGCTGGTCGTGTCGGCGACCGCAACGGGGAAGACCCTCGTCGGAGAGTTGACCGGGATCGACCGGGCGCTGAAGGGGAACGGGAAGCTCCTCTTTTTAGTCCCGCTCGTCGCGCTCGCAAACCAGAAACACGAGGACTTCGAGGACCGCTACGGCGACCTGCTCGACGTGTCCATCCGGGTCGGCTCCTCGCGGGTGAACGACGACGGCAACCGGTTCGACCCGCACGCCGACGTGATCGTCGGCACCTACGAGGGAATCGACCACGCGCTCCGGACCGGGAAGGATCTGGGCGACGTGGGGACGGTCGTCATCGACGAGGTCCACACCCTGAAGGAGGGCGAGCGCGGCCACCGGCTCGACGGCCTCATCTCGCGGCTGAAGTACTACAGCGAGAACCGGATGGAGACGCATTCGGGCTACGACGGCACCCAGTTCGTCTACCTCTCGGCGACCGTCGGGAACCCCGAATGGCTCGCGAAGAAGCTCCGGGCGACGCTCATCGAGTACGAGGAGCGCCCCGTCCCCATCGAGCGCCACGTCACCTTCGCCGACAGCCGCGAGAAGGCGCAGATAGCGGACAAGCTCGTCAAACGGGAGTTCGACACGAAGTCGTCGAAGGGGTACCGCGGCCAGACGATCATCTTCACGAACTCGCGGCGGCGCTGTCACGAGATCAGCCGCAAGCTCCGGTACGACTCCACGCCGTACCACGCCGGGCTCGACTACAAGCGTCGGAAGAAGGTCGAACGGCAGTTCGGTGACCAGGATCTCTCCGCGGTCGTCACCACCGCGGCGCTGGCGGCCGGAGTCGACTTCCCCGCCTCGCAGGTGATCTTCGACTCGCTGGCGATGGGGATCGAGTGGCTCTCCGTTCAGGAGTTCTCCCAGATGCTCGGCCGCGCCGGCCGGCCGGACTACCACGACCGCGGCCGCGTCTACCTCCTCGTCGAGCCCGACGGCGTCTACCACGGCTCGATGGACCGCACGGAGGACGAGGTCGCCTTCACCCTCCTGAAAGGCGAGATGGAGGACGTGGCGACCCACTACGACGAGACCGCGGCCGCCGAGGAGACGCTCGCGAACGTCGTCGTCGCGGGCAAGAAGGCGAAGCGCCTCAACGATCGCATGATCGGCGAGGTCCCGACGAAGCACGCGCTCGGGAGGCTGTTGGAGTGGAACTTCATCGACGGCTTCGAGCCGACGCCGCTCGGTCGGGGCGTCACCAGGCACTTCCTCGCGCCCGACGAGGCGTTCTTCATCCTCGATTCGGTGCGGAAGGGCACCGACCCGTACGACATCGTCGCCGACCTCGAACGGCGCGACGACGAGGAGTGATCGGGGGCGTTCAGAGCGAGGCGACACGGGGCGTCCCCCGCCCGCGCAACGAAACGCTTTAGCGACTCATGCGGGTAGTGTGAGGCGAGGGGCCGTGGGGTAGTGGTATCCTCGCTGCCTTGGGTGCAGTGGACCTGAGTTCGACTCTCAGCGGCCCCATACGCGTTTTCCGCGACTACCGAACCAAAGTCAGGCCAAGTCAGTCAGCGACTGCTGTTCGTACACGTCGGGGTCGGCGGGCGGCGCGTCGCGGACCTCGGGAAAGTACTCCAGCAGCTGGCGCGCCAGTTCCTCGCCCAGTCGGACCGGGACCGCGTTGCCGATCTGTTTCAGCACGTCGGTCTTCGTCCCCTCGAAGGCGAACTCGTCGGGGAACGTCTGGAGCCGCGCCATCTCGCGGGGCGTGAGGTAGCGGTCCTCGCTCGGGTGGATGAAGACGTTCGTGCTCACCGTCAGCGACGGCTCCTCGGGGTGGAGCCGGCGGAGGTACGTGCCGTACCGCTTGACGATCTCCGGCTCGTGGGGGCAGGTGTCGGTGTCCTCGCAGTCGCAGCGGTACTTCTTTGTCTTCAGGCGGTCGGGGAGGTCGCGGTAGTAGCCGCCCGGCGGGACGTGACGGATGCGTTCGAGCGTCTTCTCGCCGGTGTTCGCGTACGTCATGTTCGGGAGGTCGTCGCTCGCGTCCGCGAGCGCCTCGCCGGCGGTGCGCCAGCTCCCCTCCGGGGTCGTCGGCTCCGGGAACCGGATGGGAACGTCGCGGTCGGTGCCCACGAAGAAGATCCGGCGGCGCTTCTGGGGGACGCCGTACTGTTCGGCCTCCAGCACCCGGTACTCGCACTTGTAGCCGTGGGCCGCGAACTCGTCGACGATGAGGTCTTTCACGTACCGGTCGTCGCTGGTCTGGCGGTTGATCAGGTCGCGGACGTTCTCCATCAGGACGAGCCGGGGTTCGAGGACGGAGACGACGCGGAGGAACTCCTCGAACAGCGTGTTCCGCCGGTCCTTCTCCATCTCGTCGAGTTCGATCTGCTCGTTGTTGAGCCGGCTGAAGCCCTGACACGGCGGGCCGCCGATCACCACGTCGACCCCGCCGGGGTCGTAGCCGGCGCGCTCGACGGACTCGCGGATCGCCGCGGCGTCGAGTTCGCGGACGTCCTCATCGACGAACTCCACGTCTGGGAAGTTTCGGCGGTAGGTCTCGGCGGCCGGCTCCCACTGGTCGCTCCCGAGCGCGACGTCGAAGCCGGCCCGTTCGAAGCCCAAGTCGAGCCCGCCACAGCCGGAGAAGAAGCCGGCGACGACGGGCGCGTCGGTGGCGTCGGTCGCGGCGTCAGATCCGGAGGCAGAATCGCCGTCAGCGCCCACCGACATCACCTCGCTCGAACGCGGGCGCGCGTACTCGGTCCATTCGTGACGGGGTTCGCCGCGGGCGCATAAAAACGTCACACCTCGGCCGGTGCGGCGGCAGGGGTCGTCTCGTCGGTCGATCGAAGCGTCGCAGCCGGACGGTCGGATCAACCGCGTCGGACGCTCAGGCCCGTCGCTCGCTGATCTCTTCGGCGATCCGCTCGTCGGGGCGGCGGAGTTCGCCGGACTCGACCTCGTAGACGTAGCCGGAGACGGTCGTGTCGTCCGGGATGAACGCGGACTCGCGGAGGTACTCGACCTGCGCGGCGCAGGCCGCGTCGATGTCGTCGGTCATCTTCACCCAGTCGAGGAGGTCGGCGTCACCGATGGTGAGTTCCGGCAGCGAGGGGTCGAGGTCGGCGTCGTCGAGGTCGCCGGCCTGCGCCGCGAGCCCGTCGCGGATCGCCGCGTCGGGGGCGCTCATCATGCCGCAGTCGGTGTGGTTGATCACGACGATCTCGTCGGTGTCGAAGAAGTTCGTCGTGAGCGCGGCCGACCGGATCACGTCGTCGGTCACCTTGCCGCCGGCGTTGCGGAACACCTGCGCGTCGCCGAGGTCGATGCCGAGCGCCTCCTCGATCGGGATGCGCTCGTCCATACAGGCGACGACGAGGAGGTTCTTGTCGGTCGGAATCCCCTTTCGGCGGCGGCGCGCCCAGTCGTCGCGCTCGTCGACGGCGGCTTCGAGGTGTTCGTGGTGGGTGTCGTGGTCGTGATCGTCGTGATCGTGATCGGACATCGATACCCGATACGTCGGCCGGAGAGGGGTCGGTTGCGCTACCTCGGTTCGTCTCCGTCGCCTGCAAGCAGCGGTGAAATCGACCGGTTTCGGCGGGCACGTCCGCAATCGAGGGGAGAGATGGGGGCGGTCCGGCGATCGAGCCGCAGTCTTTCGAAATCCTTTTGTCCCGATTCGGCGTTACTTCGAGTGCGAGCCGCCTTAGCTCAGACTGGGAGAGCACTCGACTGAAGATCGAGCTGTCCCCCGTTCAAATCGGGGAGGCGGCATAGTTTTTCGGTACGATTCAAGTTCGAGAGTTCCGACTGAAGATCGAGCTGTCCCCCGTCCCCGCGAGCGGAGCGAGCGGGGGCTCGGAAGACGAGCGCAGCGAAGTCTTCCGGCGTTCAAATCGGGGAGGCGGCATTTTCCTGCGAACTCGTGAGGGAGCGGAGCGACCGAACAGTGAGCAGTATAAATGCTCCCGACCCGATTTGAGCGGGCGAGTCGCAGCGACCGAGCGCAGCGAGATCGGCCGTCTCGGCGAGTCCAAATCGGGGAGGCGGGATGGCTTTTTCGCACGGTTTAGATTCGAGAGTTTCGCCTATCGATCGAACTGCCCCTGTCCTCTCGGGCGGGCTCGGTCAGTCAACGCGGCTCCAGTCACGGATTCGGACCGAGCGGTGCCGCACACTCGGAGCAGTACACGAACTCGGACGCGTTCTCCGCGCCGCACTGTGGACAGATCCGCTGTCCCCCTGCGTCTGCGTCCGGCGGGTCGCGGTCGTAGACGGGGTCCTCGGTGTAGCGCTCGACCTCCCCCTCGCGCCGCTTTCGGCTGCGCTCGCGACCGTCCCGGAATACCCCGGCGAGGACTCGGAGCCCGACGCCGAGCGCGAACAGCAGCGCCGCGCCGGTCGCGATCAAGTAGACCGTGCCGAAGTCGACCATGCGGCGGGTACGGGCCGGAGCCGTAGATAGTGTTGGGTGTTAGCATGAGGTTCAGTCGGGTGTCAGAGCCGGTCAGGCGGCGGCAGGTCACTCGTCGCCGACGAACACGGTCGCGAGCCGGTCGCCGCAGCGCGGGCAGTTCAGCGTCTGCCACGTTCCGGGGTCGAGGTCGCCGAGCGGCTCGGAGCGGCGGGCGTCCGCAACGGCGACGGTCGCACCGCAGGTCTCGCAGTCGTGGGTGTCCTCGGGGTCGGGCATCGGCGGGGGTACGGGCGCGTCGCCGAAACGGACTTCGCCGCGCGGGGCGTTCGATCCCGTATGAGCCGGTTCGCGGCGGTCGCGTTCGACCTCGACGACACGCTGTGCCGCCACGACCACGACGTGACCGCGCTGTACCGCCGGGCGTTCGAGGCGGCTGGCGTCGAGCCGTTCGGCGAGCCGGATGAGCTGTGGCCGCTCCTCGACGGCGCGCCGGACCCGGACGACCGCGTCGGCTACCTCGGGGCGGGATTCGCGCGGTTGGCGGCACAACACGGCCGCAACGTCGACCCGATTGCGCTCGCCGAGGCGTTCGAGGCGGTCGCGGACGACTCGCGGGTCGCGTACCTCCCGGGCGCGGTCGACGCGCTGTCGGTCGCGGCGGCGGCAGGTCCCGTGGGGATCCTCACGAACGGTCCCGAGCGGCGGCAGCGGGCAAAGGTCGAGGCGCTCGGTCTCGCCGACCGCGTCGACGCGATCGTGTACGCGGGCGACCTGCCGCGCCGGAAGCCCCACGTCGAGCCGTTCGACCGCCTGACGACCGCCCTGTCGGTCGACCCCGGAGAGATGCTGTACGTCGGGAACTCGCTCTCGTACGACGTCGCCGGCGCGCACAACGCCGGCCTCCGGTCGGCCTGGCTGCGGGCCGATCCCGACGACGCGGCGGCCCCGTACCGCCCGGACTACGTCCTCGACTCGCTGGACGAACTCGCGGCGCTCCTACGGTGTGATCCCGAGCCCGAAACGGAGGCCGACGCGTGAGCGACGCGGTCCGCGAGCGAGCCCTCGCCGAGACGCGGCCGGGAGCGACGCCGGCGAGCGTCGAGCCGCTGGGCCGGGGAAACCGGAAGCGGACGGAGGTGATACGGTTCGACGCGGCCGATCCGGTCGTCGTTCAGTACTCCTCGACACCGGAAGCGATCCGGACCGAGGCGGCGCTGCTGGCGGCGGTCGGCGAGCGGACGGGCGTTCCCGTCCCCTGCCCGCTGGGCGACGGCGTCGTCGACGGGACGGGGTGGATGGTCACGCCGCTGGTCGAGGGGCGGGACCTCCACGAGGCGTTCGTCGAACTCGGTCCGGCGGACCGACGGGCGGTAGCGCGGGCGTTCGGGCGGTACCTCGCCGAGGTCCACGAGGCGTTCCGGTTCCCCCGCTGCGGGCGACTCGGAGTCGCGGAGCGCGCGGAGACGAGGGCGGAGGCGGCGCGCGGGCGTGACTCCCGGCTGTCCGTCCGGAATCCGATCGACGCCGCGGACTGGCTCCGGGGGTTCGGCGAGCGACACACCGAGCGGCTCCCGGCCGAGTTCGACGACCTCCGCGACGCGCTCGACGAGGTCCTCCGGGAGCCGACCGAGACCGACGCCGCGCCGCGGCTGTTCCCGTGGGACTTCCGCCCCGGGAACGCGCTCGTCGCGGACGGCGCGGTGACGGCCGTCCTCGACTGGGAGGCTCCGCTCGCCGCGCCGCCGGGCGTGTCGGTCGCCAAGGCGGAACACCTGGTGGTCGACTGGTACGTGCCGGGGGGCGAGACCGAACCGCTCCGCCGGGCGTTCCGCGACGGCTACGGGTCGGTTCGCTCACTGCCGCCGGGCGGGCGCGCGTACCGCGTGGCGGCCGTCGCGAGCGCCGTCGTCGACGGCGAGGGCGTGGTGACGAACCCGCGGTACCCGCCGGTCGACCGGGAGGAGGCAGTCGCGTTCCACCGGCGCGCGCTCCGGCGCGCGCTCGACGGAACGAGGGAGTGAGGCGGGACCGAGACGCGGCTGGCGACTGGGAGCGCACCTCGGCGGTCGCCCGTCAGTACAGCGCGGTCGCCGCGAGGATCCCCGCCGTCTGGCCGACGCCGACGAGCGCGATGCCGGCGACGGTGCCGGTCGCGGAGGCCGCGAGGGCGGCGACGCCGGCCCCGACGACGGAACACGCGGCCGCGGCGTAGTGGATAATCGAGCGCGAGATCTCCGGGTCGCGGAGGCCCGTGTAGACGAACGCGGGGGCGGGCAGCAGCATCCAGCCGTAGAAGGCGACGGCGAGCGCCGCGTCGGCCGGGAGGGCGGCCGCGAGCGCCGGAACGGTCCCGTCGCGGGCGAGGAACCCGGCGACGCCCGCGAGCGTGACCGGCGTCCCGGCGAGGATCACCAGCTTCCACGCCCGGAGGACGCCGGTCGCCATGTCGCGCCACGAGGCAACAACGAAGGCGACGAGTAGGGCGCTCATGACGACGTGCGCGACGAACAGCGCGTGCGCGGAGACGACGCCGAGGACCGCTCCCGCGGCGACGCCCCACGCCGCGGGGACCAGCAGGGCGGGACCGTTCTCGCGGAGCGTCAAGGCGGGGCCGTCGGCACCGTGTGCGTGGGACACGGGCGACGCTTTCGCGGCCGGAGTCATAAACCTCGGCGTCGGAGGGATCCGCAGCAGACATCGAGGGAATCGGTAGGGCGAACGTCGAAAACCGCCCTACAGTCGTTTCAGACCCGTACAACGGCATTTTTCGAAGATCCCGTTCCCAGAGCCACGTGGTAACTGTACCCTCGCAATCCTTATGCCCGAACGGGGCATCTCTCTATTCGCAATGGCGACCGGAAAGGTTGATTTCTTCAACGACACTGGCGGCTACGGATTTATTGAGACTGACGACGCGGACGACGACGTGTTCTTCCACATGGAAGACGTCGGCGGCCCGGACCTCGAAGAGGGCCAGGAGCTCGAGTTCGACATCGAGTCCTCCGAGAAGGGCCCCCGCGCGACCAACGTCGTTCGGCAGTAAGCCGATCCGAGAAGGTGGGTCGGTCCGGCTGACGCCGAACGCGACTCTGACACACGGTACCAAGCGTTTTCGTCCGCGTCGCGGGCTCACGTCCGCCGCGGCCGTATTTTATTCCCGACCAGCGCACCGCTCGTAGCGCGTGCCTCGTTCGTGACGGAGAGGAGTGTTAGTTGCTGAATCAAGAATCGCGTCGAGCGGTCGCCCCGCCCGCTCAGATGTGCTGGCCGAAGAGGCCGCGGCCCTTCGTCACCTCGACGTCGCCCTCGACCTTTGTCTGACAGGCGAGGCGGACGTCGTGGTTCGGGTGGTGCGGCGGGAACCAGAGGCGGGCGCGCTCCTTTTTGCCCGGCTCGCTGACCTCGCCGTCGACTTGGACCGCACAGGAGCCGCACGACCCGGCACCGCGACAGTTGAGCTGCTCCATCTTCCCGTTGTAGACCGACAGACCGGCCTCCTTGAGTACGTCGCGTAAGACTGCGCCCTTCTCGCACTCGATCTCCTCGCCCTGATAGGATACGGTAGGCATGTGCGTCACGGTACAGCGGCGATCCACAAAGAGCCTGTGTCCCGTGGCCGAGGATCGAACCGCCGAGATGCGGCCGCGTCGCCCCGGAACAGTCTGCCTCGCCCCGAGACCGTCGTGTGCCGAGCGTCGGACGCCGACGGGGCGTTTTTTACCCTCGGCACCGCAGGGTGGCACAATGGGACTCAGGTGTCTGCTCGGACACGACTTCGGCGAACCCGAACTCCAGCGGGAACGCGAGGAGGACGGCGACGAGGTCGTCACGACCGTCAAGGAGGTGAAGACCTGCGCTCGCTGCGGCGAGACGCAGATCGTCAGCGAGAATACCGAAGTGACGACGATGGAGCAGTTGGCCGACGAGGCCGCCGCGAACGCGGCCGGCGGAGCCGACCCGGCGAGCGAAGCCGACCCCGGGACCGTGGGCGGACCGTCGGCGACACCGGGCCGGACCGACGCCCCGGAGGTCGACGCCGGCGGCGTCGACGCGGGCGACGCGAGCGCCGACGATGGGATCACGCTCGACGAGGAGCCGGGGGCCGGGAGCGACGACGCGGTGATCCTCGGCGAAGGACCGTCCGACGACGGGGAGACCGACCCGGCCGAGACCGGACCGGAACCAGAAGCCGTCGACGCGCCGACGGGCGCGCCCGACCGGTCGGACCCCGCGAACGAGTCGGAGCCGTCGCGGGGACCGGACCGGGCAGAGGAGGAGGCGGAGCTGCTGGACGCGGGCGAGGGAGCGGAAGCCGGCGGCTCGGCCGCGGCCGACGCCGGTCCGGAGTCCGCGTCGACCGACGAATCGGACGCGGAGACCGACGACGGCGTGATCCTCGACGAGGAGGAGGAGTCGCTCGATGACCGTGAACGGGGGGCGTGGCCGTCGGTCGACGAGGAGGACGCCGAGGGGGACGACCAGACCGCCTGGCCGGATCACGGGGGCGAAGACGAGGGGTTCAGCGCGGAGGTCGGCGAAGGCAGAGAGGCCGACGTCGAGTTCGGCGGGGGACTCGCGCCTGAGGCGGTGGAAGGGGACGCGGAGTCGGCGAGGTCGGCGGAGACGGAGTACGTCGAGTCCCCCGACGACGCGGAGGCGGTCTCGTTCGACGCCGGCGGCGAGGGCGGAACCGGGATCACCCGCGGCGAGAGCCCGGATCTGGAGACCGCTGGCGGGGACGAGCCGACAGAGTACTACTGCCCGGAATGCGGCATGGTTCGGGCAGCAGACGGGAACTCCATGCGCGCGGGCGACATCTGTCCCGAGTGTAAGCGCGGGTACGTCGACGAACGCCCGCGGTAGTCGAGCGACGACGACGGTAGTCGTGATAAAAGGGGCGCGTCGGCGGCCGAACCCCCCGAACGGGCGTGACGAAACTGGTTTACGCCGGCCTGTCGAACGGTCGCGGCATGAAGCAGTACAAGATGCGCCGCGGCGAGCATCTGGACGACCGAATGCCGGACCTGAAGGGGTCCATCGAGGAGTACTTCGGCGAGGTCACCGGCACCGAGGAGTACGACGGCCACGAACTGTACGTCGTCGGGGACCCCGACAACCCGGTGTTCAAGCGGATCGTCGCGGGGGCCGCCGAGTACGGGGGCAAGAAGGACAAGCTGGCGGTCCACTTCGAGGAGCGGCCCGCGGAGGAGGTCATCGCCGACGGGGACGCCGACGCCGCCGCCGACGCCGTCGACGCGAAAAACGAGTTCTTGCTGGAGGCGACCGGTCGCGACGCGAAGTCCCGCCGCGACTCGCTGAAGCGCGAAGTCGAGGACGACGCCCCCGACTACTGAACGGTTCTCGACGCGCCTGTTACTGAACGGTTCCCCGCGGTCACGCTCGTCGCCGACTGCCGAGACAGAGTTTCGCTTCGACAGCGATGCGTCCGTCCGACCGGAATCGGTCAAAGGTGACGGCGTCGGCAGCGCCGGACTGTCAGGATCGATCGACTAAATGTTTATTCGGATTTGAGTTAAAATTCCGATGTTTTTAAGTCACGAGGAGACGAAAGGCATGTATGAGCATCGAGACAGTCGTACTGGCGGTTGGTACCGAGGACGAGAAGCGCGCGAAACGGCTCGCGAACGAGATAATCGCGGTCGCGGAGCCGGCGGACGCCGAGGTCGTGTTGACCCACGTGTTCGACGAGTCGGAGTTCGACGGGATCCGGGAGAAACTGGGCGTCGAACGGGGGAGCGAAGGCTCGACGCCCGACGCCGTCGCGGAGCGGCACGCGACGACTCGCGCGCTCTCGAAGGCGCTCTCGGAGGCGGGCGTGCGGCACTCGGTCCGTGGCGCGGTCGGCGACCTCGCCGACGAGGTCATCGAGACCGCCGACAGTCTCGGAGCCGACCGCGTTTTCGTCGGCGGACGACGGCGCTCCCCGACCGGGAAGGCCGTCTTCGGCAGCGTCGCACAGGAGGTCATGCTGTCGGCCCCGTGTCCGGTGACGTTCGTCCGCGAGACCGCGTCGTAAGGCGGTTTCGCGGAAGCGATCTAGTTCTTTACCCTCGCTCGACCGCGCGAAGCGTCCCGCTTAAGTGAGACGGGTCCGCGCTTACACCCGATGTACTACGTGGGCGTCGATCTCGGGGCGACGAACGTCCGAGCGGTCGTCGGCGACGAGACCGCGGCGATCCTCGGTTCCGCGTCGCGGGCCACTCCGCGGGGGCCGAACGGCATCGCCGTCACGGAGGCCGTCTTGGAGGTGATCCGAGGGGCCTGTACGGAGGCGGGGATCGCGCCGAGCGAGCCGGTCGCGGCCGGGATCGGCTCGATCGGCCCGCTCGACTTAGCGGAGGGGGTCGTTCAGGGACCGGCGAACCTCCCGGACACCGTCGAGCGCATCCCGCTCGTCGGCCCGGTCGGCCGGCTGCTCGACACCGACGAGGTGTACCTCCACAACGACACCATCGCGGGCGTCATCGGCGAGCGGTTCCACTCCGAGCGCAATCCCGACGACATGGTGTATCTCACCATCTCCTCGGGGATCGGCGCGGGGGTCGCCGTCGACGGCAACGTGCTCTCGGGGTGGGACGGCAACGCCGGCGAGGTCGGCCACATGACCGTCGACCCGCACGGGTTCATGACCTGCGGCTGCGGGCTCGACGGCCACTGGGAGGGGTACTGCTCGGGCAACAACATCCCGCACTACGCCCGCGAGCTGTACGAGGAGGACCCGATCGAGACGAGCCTCCCGGTCGAGGACCCCGACTTCTCCGCGGTCGACGTGTTCGAGGCGGCGGACGAGGACACCTTCGCCGACCACGTGATCGATCAGGTCGCCCACTGGAACGCCATGGGCATCGCCAACGTCATCCACGCGTACGCCCCGCTGGTCGTGACGATCGGCGGCGCGGTGGCGCTCAACAACCCCGAGCGCGTCCTCGATCCGATCCGCGAGAAGCTCCCGGAGATGGTGTTCATCAACGTCCCGGAGGTGCGGCTCACCGACCTCGGCGACGAGGTGGTGGTGAAGGGAGCGCTCGCGAGCGCGCTGACGGGCGGGACCGGCGACCGCTCGCGGGTCGAGAGTCCGCCCTGACGGGAGGGGCGGAGGGTGCGGTGGCTCGGCTACTGCTCGAACTCGTCCAGCTCCGGCTCGACGTCGGGGTCGACCGCGTCGCGCGTGTCGAGGTACGCGTCGCGGTAGCGCCGGATCTTCCGGAGGAGGACGTAGCCGAACGCGCCCTGGAAGACGAGGACGAACCCGAACAGCGCGAGCACCTGCGGGACGCCGAACAGCCCCGAGGCGATCCCCGTCACCGGGCCGACGAGGGTATTGTACAGCCCGTGGATCGCGGCCGCAAGCACGAGCCCCTTCACGACGATTGGGCCGCGGTTCCCGGGGTTGAACTTCGCCAGCCCGAGGTAGTAGCCCGCGAACGCCGAGTAGATCACGTGGCCCGGTCCGGCGAGCGCCCGGAGCGCGGCGATGCCGTCGCCCGCGCCGAGCGCCGCGATCCCGACCGTCAGCTCCCCGAGGTCGACGTTCTGGGCGATGTACACGAGGTTCTCGATGACGACGAAGCCGAGGCCGGCGATGGCACCGTAGACGGCCCCGTCGATGACGGCGTCGAACCGGGCGTCGGTGTACGCGTACAGCCGCACCGCGAGCAGCTTCACGGACTCCTCGACCGGCCCGACGATCAGGAAAAAAAAGAGCACGAGTCCCGGGAAGCCGAGCGGGCGGAAGAAGGGCTGAAGCTCGCTGTTGAGGACCGCGGCGAACGTCGCGGTCAGGATCGACAACAGGAACGTGGCGACGAGCAGCGACAGCGGCTCCGCGGTCGTCACGTCGGAGACGTACACGTACGCGGCCAAGCCGAGCGCGGGGATCACGGAGAGCCCGAGGAGGATCGCGATCGCGGGGTCAAAGAGCAGCCCGATCCCGAACGAGCCGAGGATCGCGAGGAGTCCGACGAGTGCGACGAGCACGACCGCGGCCTTCGCCGACCGGGTGACGAACCAGTGGAGCGCGACCGACAGCCCGTCGAGGGAGGTCCGCTCCTCCCACGTCGCGACGTCGTAGAGGTCGCGGTCGTCGTCGGCCCGGGACGCGATCGGGTCCTCGTCTGCTGGCATGGGTCCCGTTAGATCCCCCGGTGACTTAATCGATTGCCGACGGGAGGGTCGGACTCGGGGAACGCGAGGCGAGCGGCCGGATCCGCAGACCTCCAGCGACGGCAGAGTGGTCCCGGTGATAAGGGTTGACTCGCTGGCGGGGAATACCGGTAAAGTACGTCTCGTTCAGTATGGACTACATATTTATCCCCGTATTGTTCGATTGGACGGTTAATGACGGACTGGGAGCGCGTGATACAGGAACTCGAAGAGGCGGGCTATTCTGGATTCAAGTTCGATAGCGGCGATACGGCTGTGTCGGGGCTGTCCGGTGAGTGGGTATCCGGTAAAATCCCACGCGAGGGAGGATTGAAACACGAGAATCAGACACTTTGGATACGAATTCTCGACGCGTTATCGTGGAACGGTGGTACCGTGGATGCTGCTCCAGAAAACGCCCCCGAAAGGATACGCAATATCGCCACTGAACACGGCTTGGACGTCGTGATATTCACCGTCTCCGCCGAAGAGGCGCGTATCGCACTTTGTGATCCCTCAAAACATGATCTGTAACGGTGTGTTCGCAACCCTACTTATCGACAGTTGTACTCCATCGAGCCGGAGACGTTCCGACCCCTCCTCGATGCGGCGATCAACTGCTAACTACGGGCGAGCCACTTGCGATTAGCTGTAGGGCTTACCGCATACGAAAGTAGATGGCGACGCGAAGCGGTATGAGTGTGAAAAGTAGCGCTAGCATCGTAAGTACCGTCCACGTGGGGGCAACATTGAGTCCAAGTTGGACACCCATGACGAATATGAACAGGCCAGCGAACCGAATGCGGGAATTTTCCCAGAGTCGTTGGGACCGCTCGCTCACAAATGAGCCGTACGTCACAGCGATTCCGAGAGCCACTCCGAGGGTTGTCGCGCCGGCAAGTCGTTGTGGCGTGATCGAGACAGTGATTGAGAACGGTTCCCAGTACGCGACCGCACCGAAGCCGAGAATTGCCAGCCCTATCCAGAGGAGTTCATAGTAGACGCCTAGCCGAGAATCCGGCTCACTCCACTCCGTTGGAACCACTGTCATCTACCGGAGTAACTTTCCCCTCAATGATAAGCGTTCAACCACGTCTCATTGCCATTGACATTCGGAATTACGTGAGTTTGATATCTAGGAAACACAGATATATTGTACGTTCCGTATAGTTGGCAGTTTCCAGCGACCGGCCGTTTCACAGACGGGCATATCCGAAAACCGGAGTTCAGCGGAGCCGACAGAGTTGAAACCGCGGCACCCGAACGCCGGAGTATGCACTTCGACCAGCGGACCCAGCGCGCACTCCGCGAGGCCGGGCTGGAGACCGACGAGATCGCCGCGGTCTCGGACCGCGTCGCGGAGTTGGTCGCGGCGGACGCCGAGGCGCTGACCGACTTCTTCGCGGGCGACGGACCGGTGTACTCGGACATGGAGATGGCCCACAGCGCGACCGACATCCAGGAACACCCGACCGCCGACGTCGACCTGTTCACCCATGGGAGCGACCTCCGGGGCTACCTCTCGCTCGACGGCTGGGGCGTCCCGGTGGAGGGTGGGCGAGTACTCCGCGAAGACGATAACGCCGAGCCCGTTCTCGTCGAACTCGCGCTCGGCGACACAGTGAACGACCGAGTGCGGTTCGCGCGCGATCGCGAGGCGCTGTGACGATGTCGCGGGTCCGGGTCCGCGGCATCTACTCGACGGCGCTCACCGCGCGCCTGCTCGACGCGGGCCACGAGGTGGTCGACGCCTCGCCGCCGATCCGGCGGCGGTTCGACGCCGCGTTCGGAACCGACCCGCCCGAGGTCCGGGTCGAGACGAGCGCGGACCGACAGGGCGTCGGCGCGAGCGGCGGTCCGGACGCGGTCGAGGCGGTCCGGGACCTGATGACCGACGCGGGCCGCGACGCGCTCGCGTGGCCGGACCTGACTCCGCCCGGGACCGTCCTCGACGGCGAGGTGACGGAGACGCTCGGCGGCGGCGCGGTGGTCCGGCTCCGCGTCGGCGACGAGGTCGAAGGGGCGGGCGCGCCCGCGGGGACCCAAGAGGGCTACCTCCCGTACGGCGACGTCGACGCCCGCGTGGAGACGGACGACCCCGTCCGCGTTCAGGTGCGCGCGTCGGCGGCACCGTGGACCGACCGCCGCCCCGAGCTGTCGGGGGAGCTCCGGGTCGGCGGCGACCTCGTCGCGCTCGAACCGGGGTCGGGGACGCGGGTCGACGTGCGGAACGAGGAGGCCGCCCGGGAGCTGTCGGGGATGCTCGACCTGCTCGACCTCGAACCGCCGGCTGGTTGGCGGGCGGTGTGGCAGCCCCCGGCCGTCGACGCCGACACGGAGGCGCTGACCGCCGGACTCGACGCGGCGGTCGACGCCGCGGAGGCGCTGCGCGCGGCGACCGGACCCGGGGAGGGGAACGGGGCGGCCGGCGGCGAAGGCGTGGGCGACGACGAGACCGACGGGGAGGGGCTGGGCGTCCTCGACGACCGGTCCCGGCTCCGCGACGCGCCGACCGCCGCACCGAACGCCGGCATCTGGGTCTGGTTCGGCCGCGAGAGCCGGTTCGGGCTCGACGACGCGCGCCGGACCGCGACCGCGACGATGCCGGGCCACCACCGCGTGAAGGCGGGGTCGTCGGACGCCTCGGCCGGGGTGGACCTCGCGGAGGCGCTCTGCGAGCCCGACCCCGACGCGGCGTTCCCGTTCGCGGTCGTGAGCGACGCGTTCGGCCCGCGCGAGGGCGACGCGCTCCGGATCGACCACGGGAAGCCCGACGGTCGGCTGATCACCCTCGGCGAGGGGACGGTCACCGAGGTCGACGCCGACGGCGGTGTCACCGTCGAACGCGAGATGACCGGCGGCGGGACCTACGACGGGCTGGGCGTCGACCGCGAGGCGGGCGACGTCGCCGAGACGAGCCTGAAGGAGGGCCGCTGGTGGTACCCGACCACCTACCGCGGCCGAGACGGGACCGTCCGCGGGACGTACGTCAACGTCTGTACGCCGGTGGAGGTGTTCCCGGACGCGGCCCGCTACGTGGACCTCCACGTCGACGTGGTGAAACGACCCGACGGGAGCGTGGAGCGCGTCGACGACGACGCGTTAGACGAGTCGGTCGCGGCGGGTTACACCCCGGAGCCGCTCGCCGAGAAGGCGCGGAGCGTCGCGTCGGCGCTGGAGAACGCGCTGTAGGGCAGTCGCGGCGAGGTACCGCCCGCCTGCGACGAGAGAGTGCCACCCCGCGTCGACCGATCGACTCGCTCGTTTCGAAATCCAATCACTTCGTTTCGTTACAATAGCATTATTGTTCATCGTATATACGGTGCGGACGGAATGCGTGAGAAACGATCACAGCAATCATTTGACGGAGCGACGCGACGCGGCTTCCTCGGGAGCGTGGGGGCGCTGGTGGCCGCGGCGGGCTACTCGGGGACCGTCGCCGCCGACGACGCCGCGCGGATAGCCAACGACGCGGACGACCCGGTTCAGACGGTGGAGTCCCCGGACGGATCGATATCCGTCACCGTCGAGGTCAGCGACGGGGTCCCGACCTACGAGGTCGCGCGCGCCGGGGCGACGTACGTCGGGCCGTCGACGCTCGGGTTCGACTTCAGGAACCAGTCGGCGTTCGGGGCGAGCGCCGCGGGCGACGACGGTTCGGTGAGCGTCACGGGGACCGAACGCGAGTCCGCGACCGAGGAGTGGGAGCCGGTGTGGGGCGCGTACGACGAGGTCTCGGCCGAGTACAACGCCCTCAGCGTCGGGCTCGCGGACGCGACCGACGGCTCCGAAGGCGGCGGCCGGACGGCGACCCTTCAGGTCCGCGTCTTCGACGACGGGATCGGGCTCCGGGTCGTCCTCGGCGAGGGGTTCGCGAGCAACCAAGGCCGGGCGGTGGTCGTCTCTGAGAACACCGGCGTCGACTTCGCGGACGACTACGACGCGTGGTGGATCCGCAACGAGGTGACGAACCCGCGGTTCGAACAGGAGTACAGCGAGACGCCGCTCTCGGAGATCCCGGGGGGAACGCGGACGACGCGACCGACCGACACGCAGGTCCGGACCGGCGCGCACACGCCGCTCACGGTGGACGCGGGCGACGCGTACCTGAGCGTCCACGAGGCGAACCTCGACGACTACGCGGCCGCGACGCTCGCGCCGCGGGACGACGACGGGGAGACCGCGTTCGCGACCGAGCTCACGCCGCTGCCCGAGGGGAGCAAGGCATCGTTGGAACTCCCGGCGGCGACGCCGTGGCGGACGATTCAGGTCGTCGAGCGGCCGGGCGAGCTGATCGAGTCGCAGCTGGTCCCGCTGCTCTCCGACCCGCTCGACGAGGAGGCGCTACCGGCGGGAGCGGGGGGCGAACCCGACACCGACTGGATCGAGCCGCGCAAGTACGTCGGGATCTGGTGGACGATGATCGCGGGGCAGGCGAACTGGGAGTACAAGACCGACGACGCGGTCGCGGGCGGGGGCGGAAATCCGGCCGCCTACGTTCACGGGGCCCGCACCGAGCGGATGAAGCGGTACATGCGCTTCGCGAGCGAGAACGGGATCGACGGGGTCCTCGTCGAGGGGTGGAACGAGGGGTGGGACACCTATCCCGGCGACGGGACCGGATTCGGATTCGGCGTCGACGACTCCTACCCGGACTTCGACGTGCGCGAGGTGACCGACTTCGGTGCCGGGCTCCCGGATCCGGTCGAGATGACGATCCACAACGAGACCGCCGGGAACCTCCCGGGGTACGAGTCGGCGATCCTCGACGAGGACGTGTTCACGGGCTACGACGAGACGGGGATCAACTCGATCAAGAACGGCTACGTCTCGGACCCGGGCCTCGGCATCGACGGCGACGGCGCGGAGCCGACCCACAACCAGCACAACCAGCTCGCGGTGAACCACCACCGGCTGGTGATCCGGGAGGCCGCCGCGAACCGCCAGCTGCTGGAGATCCACGAGGGGATCAAGCCGACCGGCGAGATCCGCACCTACCCGAACGTGGCGAACCGCGAGGTCGTCAAGGCTCAGGAGTACGACGGGTTCGGCCAGCTCGGGTCGAACGTCGGCCGCGATCACCACGTCACGCTCCCGTTCACGCGGAACCTCGCCGGTCCCGTGAGCTTCCAGCCGGGGATCTTCGACATCACCTTCGGCGACGACCGCGGCGACCAGATCCAGACGACGCGGGCGAAACAGCTCGCGATGTACCCGACGTACCTCAGCGGCCTCCAGATGGCGGCCGACCGGATCGAGGGGTACGTCGACGAGACGTTCGCGGCCGGCGAGGGCCTCCACGCCGCCGCCGGCGACCGCGACGGACTGGTCACCGACGACTCGTGGCGGAACGCGTTCGGGACCAACTTCGTCGCCGTCGACCCCAACCGCGCCCCGAGCGGATCGTCGGTCGCCTTCACGGTCGAGGACGTGCCGAGCGCCGGGACCTACGACCTCCACCTCCGGTACGCGAGCGACGCCGAGGAGAACGCCGGCCGCGTGATCGACGCCGGCGGGCCGCGCGCGACCCTGCGCGTCAACGACGAGGCGCGGACGATCGAGCCGCCCTTCACCGACTACTGGGACGACTGGCAGGTGTTCACGACCGAGGTCGAACTGGCGGCCGGCGACAACGAGGTCGCGATCGAACTGGACTACGACGACGGCGACGGCGGCTTCGGCGGCGATGTCGGCGGGTTCAACCTCAACGCCGTCGCGGTCACCGGGCCCGGCGAGCCGTCACCGATCCCGGCCGAGTACGAGGGGTACGAACCCGAAAACGAGAACTTCGACGCCGAGCCGGAGTTCGGCTTCATCGAGTCGGTCCCGGCCGCCGGCTGGGACGAGACCCGCGTCGTCGGCTCCGCGATCGGCGAGTACCTCGCGATCGCCCGCCGCCACGGCGACGAGTGGTACCTCGGCGTCATGACCGACGGCGACGGGCGGACGGTCGACGTGCCGCTCGACTTCCTCGCTCCCGGCAACTCCGGCGGCACGCCGGGTCGGGGTAACGGGAACGGCAACGGACGCGGCAGCGGCAACGGACGCGGCAACGGAAATGGAAACAGCCGCGGCAACGGACGTGGAAACGGGAACGGAAACGGCAACGGCCGAAACGGTCCCAAGTACGTCGCCGAGATCCACTCGGACGCCGTCGGTACCGGCGTCGACGTCGACCCGACCGGGGTCCGCATCGACGAGGCGGTCGTCACGCCGAGTTCGACCCTGTTGGCGTCGCTGGCCCCGAGCGGGGGGACCGCGGTCAGACTGCGCCCGGCTCAGGGCCGCGAGATCAACCGGCTCCCCGAGTACGAACGGCCGGAGCAGGAACTGGAGATCGAGATCGCCGACGAGGTGGTCCTCGGTGACCCCCTCCTCACCGCGACCGGGTCGAACGACGCCCCGTTCGTCGGCGGCACGGCCGTGGAGGTGTCGATCGACGGTGAGGTCGCCTCGCGCGACATCGTCCGTCTCCCGCCGAACGCGACGAACGAGACCGTCGAACTCGGGTTCCGAAACCCCGGGTTCGGTACCTTCGATGTCGTCGTGCGCGAGGCTGAGAGCGGAGCCGAACTCGCCGCCAACACCGTCACCGTCGTTCCCGGCGACCTCGTCGCCGAACTGACCGATCCCGCCGGCGACGACGACGGCCCCGGCGAGTACGTGTATCCGACCGCCGACGCGTTCGAAGCGGGCGCGTTCGACCTGCGCGCGTTCCGCACGTACGAGACCGACGACGAGTATCGGTTCGCCTTCGAGGTGGAGAACCTGTACGACACGTTCGGCGGCGAGTTCTCGCCGCACTACTTCCTCGTGTACCTGCGCGACCCCGAGGCTGACGGCGGGCGGACGGCGTCGCTCGACGACATCGGACTCACCGCCGAGTTCGCCGACCCGTGGCAGTGTCGGGTCGACGCGAGCGGCTTCGGAAGCGGGGTCACGGACGGCGACGGAGCGACCCTCGGCACGCCGGAGGTGTTCGTCAGCTTCGACGCGAACACGGCCGTCGTCTCGATACCGAAGTCGACGGTCGGCGGCGACCTCTCCGGCTGGGAGGTGCTGCCGGTCGTCGGCTCGGAGGACCGCGGCAGCCTGCGGGCGGTCGAGGTCGACGCACGGGATTACGTCTTCGGCGGTGCCCGTGAGGGTGCGGCCGACAACGCGCCGCAGATCATAGACCTGATCACGCCCGAGGGCGTCTCGCAGGCGGACGCGCTCGATTACGGCCCGGACTCGCCGGCGTCGCTGCCGTTCACGCCGCTGTAGGGGGAAAAAGAGGAGGCAAAAGCGAGTGGGGCGGGACGGGGTCGGCCCGCCGCGCTCAGAAGTGGTTCGCGGACTCGGTCTCGTGTTTGAGTTCGCCGCCGCGGCCGCCCTCGACGGTGGACGCGCCGTTGTCACCGGAGGAGGCCGTCCGCACCGTCACGTCGTCGACCTCGTCGAAGTCTAAGATTAGGTCGCGACGGATGTTGTCGGCGGTGATGTTAGAGATGCCGCAGCCGGAGCAGGTGCCACCGAGTTCGACGACGACCTCGCCGGTGTCGGGGTCCGCCTCGCGCACGACGCTCGTGCCGCCGTGCATCTGGATGATCGGCATCTGCCCGACCATCCACCGCTCGACCCGGTCCGCGAGGCTCTCGTCGCTCTCGTCGCTCATTACCTTCCCTTCGCTCCCGACGATATGGAAAGTTGCGGTTTAGGAACCGCGAGCAAGCGAGAAAGGAACTGTGTCACCGTCGATGAGGCGGGAACGCGCCCGGACGGGCCGCGAGCGGGCGCGGCGAGCGGGCGCGAGGCCGCTATCGGTCCGGCTCGTCGCTCCCGTCGGGCGACTCCTCCGACTGGCTCGGGAGCCGCGTGGGGTCCGCGGCGTCGCCGCCGCGCATCGAGTCGTCGCGTTCGAGCAGGTACAGGAGCGGGCCGAACGCGGTCAATACGAGGACGCCAGGCAGGGGCGCGTCGGGAACGAGAATCGCGGTGACGACGCTCGCGCCGCCGGTGAGGACGACGAGCGCGGCCCACAGCGCCGGGGACCCGAGGTCGACGCCGACGCGGACGGCGTCGCGGTAGACGGCCGCGGCGATCAGGGCGACGGCGACGCCGCCGCCGGCGGCGACGACCGCCGTAGTGACGGACATGGGATCGGTTGGAGCGAGACGCGAAAAAGGGTGTCGCGAGCGGGCGCAGCGCGGGGAGGGGTACGTACAGCGAAACGCGGCGGGGCTACGGCGCTTCGCCGGTCTCGATGCTGAAGGAGTCGCGGGGGTAGGCGACGCAGGTGAGCGTGTAGCCGTCGTCGATTTCGGCCTCTTCGAGCATCTGCTGGTTGTCGTGTTCGACGAAGTCCTCGGAGGGACCGTCGGCGATACGTCCGGCACAGGAAACGCACTGTCCCTGCCGGCAGGCGTACGGGAGATCCCACCCCTCGTCTTCGCCCTGTTCGAGGATGGGCTGGTCGTTCGAGAGCTCGACCGTCTCGCCCTGTTTGACGAACTCGACCTCGAAGTACTCCACCTCGTCTTCGGGGATGTCGCCGGGACCGGAGCTGACGGTGCCGCCCTCTTCGAGTTCGCCCTCCTCGCCGTCGGCACCGGCCGGGATCGCGCCCGCGCCGCCACCGCCGCCGCCGACCGCGCGGTTACCGGGTTCGGGGAACTCCGTCTCCGGAACCGCGGACGCGCGGTGTTCGAGCACTTCCTCGGAGATGTCGGTCGTGGGTTCCCACCCCGTTCCCTTCACGGAGGTGACGAGGAGGACGAGCAGCGTCGCGACCGCCGCGAGCGCGATCGCGGGCAGGCTCACGATCCTCGTGATCGCCACGATCGCCAGTGGGCCAAACATACACGTGGGTATGGAGAGGTGGTTTAAGGCCGTTTTGATCGGTCCAACGGGGTGAGACCGGGTCCGAAGGGTGGAGCGGCCGGCCGCCACCGAACGGCCACGCTGTGGAGCGGTCCATTTATCGGCCGAGCGGTCGACGGGACGGGCATGGAAGTGAAATCCCGGCATCACCTCCGGAGCGACGAGATCACGGCGATCCGCGAGGCGGTCGCCGATCACCTCGGGGTCGACATCGACGGCGAGACGTTCGAGTTCGTCGAGTTCGTCGACGCCGGCTACGAACTCGTCTTGGTCGACGGCGACCCCGCCGTCTTCTACGTCGACGACGACGAGCCGTTCCTCACCGTCCGCGGCGCGAACGACTTCGACCCGGAGACGGGCGTCGTCACCGTCGACGCGGGCGCTATCTCGTTCGTCTCCGACGGCGCGGACGTGATGCGTCCCGGCATCGTCGAGGCCGACCCGGAGATCCGCGGCGGGGACCTGGTCGTCGTCGCCGAGGAGACCCACGGGAAGGTGCTCGCGGTCGGCCGCGCGCTGGTCGACGGCGACGAGATGGTCGGCGACAGCGGGAAGGTCGTCGAGTCGATCCATCACGTTGGCGACGACCTCTACGAGTTCTCCGTCTGAGCGGCCGAGCCCCCGTTTTTAAGCGTCGCAAGCGACGGCAACGATCCCTTATAAGAGAATGTGCTGTGCGGTGGCGCGCGCCTCCGAGCGCCCTTTTAAGGGCGCGAGGAGCACCGCGCGAGGGAGTCGGCGGTCCGAAGCGAAGCGGAGGACCGGCGACGAGGCTGGGGAGGCGTGAGGTGCTGTGCGGTCGGGTGGGACTCGAAGGGGCAGCCGGGAGGCGGGCGGAGGCGTTCACGAGAGCAAAGCTCTCGTGAGCCAATCAGAACGCTCCGCGTTCTGATGACGACGGCAGCACCGCAACGAGGGAGCAACGCGACAGAGTGAGGAGCGCAGCGAGCGTGCGCCCGCCTCCCGGCTGGGGCTTCGGCGCTGTTCGTGTCGATCGTAGTTTACAACGAATTGGCTCTGTTGAAATGATCAATTTATGATATGTTTCTGCTGTCGTGCTGAATATAGAGTATCAATGCAGCAGTGTGGACCACAAGTGATCTGATGCCATTGTAGGACAATCAGTTGGTCAATAGCTGAGTTTGGTTGGCCTTCAAGCACGAATGAAGGGCGGCACAAATGCGTATAGGCAGACGAACAGAGAGAAGATGAGAAACGGAAAATCCAGTGAGTCCCCTGAAATAATAAGCCCCGTTGTAAGAACCGCGAGCGCTAACCCAACAATAGCGGTACGAATCGAACGGAGGTGGACCATGAGCAACGGATTTTCATCTTCGCTCATACATAATATCAGATATTGTCAGCATATGAATCTTTATCAAACAGCTGTTGATAGGTCGATCTGTATGTCCTATATGCTGACCGACCTAGTGATAACGACACCTGTCTCTACCGTGCAAGATACGCGCGTTGTATTCAGCACACGGTTCCTATCAAGGATGAAGGATTTCAACAGGGCCGAATGAGTACGTACAGCCGAGCGAGCGAGACGTCGACGACAGTTCCGCGCGCACTCCACGAGATTTAATCGCCTCGCCCGCGACGCCAGACGTAATGACCGGGATCCGGGTGCTGAGCTACAACGTCCGCTACGCCAACCGCGGCGACCACCACGACGCCTGGCACGACCGCCGCGACGCGGTCGGGCGACTCGTCCGCTTCCACCGGCCCGACGTCGCCGCGTTTCAGGAGCCGCTGCCGGACCAGCGCCGCGACCTCCGCGAGCGGCTCCCGGAGTACGAGTTCGTCGGGCGCGGCCGCGAGGCCGACGGCGAGGGCGAAGGCTGTCCGATCGCGGTCCGAAGCGACCGCTGGGAGGTCGTCGACAGCGACACGTTCTGGCTCTCCGAGACGCCCGCGGAGCCCTCGACCGGCTGGGACGCGTCGTATCCGCGGATCGCAACGTGGGCGCGGGTCCGGGCGGTCGGCGGCGACGCGCTCCTCGTCGTCAACACGCACTTCGACCACGTGAGCGCCCGCGCGCGGCGCGAGTCCGCGCGCCTGCTCCGCGAGCGGATACCGGAGATAGCGGCCACGGCGGGCGACGACGCCGACGGACCGATCCCGGACGGACCGATCGCGACCGTCCTCGTCGGCGACTTCAACTGTACGCCCGGCTCCGATCCGCACCGGATCCTCGTCGGGGACGACCCGGAGCTCGACGACGAACCCGCCGCGGACCCGGCCGACCGAGACGGGCTCGAGCTCCGCGACGCGGCGGTCGCCGCCGACCTCCGCCACGGCCCGGAGACGAGTCTCACCGACTTCGCTCGCCTGATCGACGGGCGGCGGATCGACCACGCGCTCGTCTCGCCGGCGCTCTCGGTCGAGGCGTTCGCGACGCTCGCGGACCGGGACGACCGCGGGCGATACCCCTCCGACCACCTGCCGATCCTCGCGCGGCTGTCGCCGTAGGGGAGTTACTCCGCGTCGTTCCCCGCCGTCTCGTCTTCGGTCGCGTCCTGCTCCTCCTCCTCGGCGTACTTCTCTAAGATCGTCTCGTAGCCGCGCTTGGCGGTCTCGTACGTCTCGCGGAGGTCGGCCACGGGCGTCTCGCTCGCGTCGACGCGGAGGTCGTTGTAGTACGGGTCGTCGGCCTCCGCCTCGGTGTTCCGCACGAGCAGCGCCGCGGACTGGACTTCGAGGTCCTCGCGCTTGTCGCCGCCCGCCGCGTGGCCCGCCGCGAGGGCGTCGATCAGCCGCTCGGCGAGCGGCGCGTCGCCGTGCGCGTCGGACTCGTAGGCGGCCGCGACGTCCTCGATCACGTCTTCGCCGGTGAGGAGGTTGCCCGCAACGGTGTAGTTTTGCCCCTCCAGATGGCCGTACCAGTCGTTACACTCGTCGCCGGAGAACGCGAACGTCCCGTCGGCGTCGACGCCGTGGAGCTGGCGCTCGGCGCTCCCCTCGTCGGCGTTCAGGAGGGCCCGTAAGGCGTCGTCGACCGCGAGCCCGTCACCGAGGTACTCGATCCCCTTCCGCCCCAGTTCGACGTTGACGAGCGACTGGGTCGCCACCGCCCCGTCGGACGACGCGAACGGGCAGAGCGTGCCCACGCCCGGCAGTCGGGTGGTCACCGCCACGCCGAACCGGGTCTGGTCGTCGCCGTCCTCGTCGGTGTACCGCTCGCGAACGCAGATGCTGAACGTCACACGCGTACTGCGTCGGCGGGCCGCAAAAGGGTGGGCCCCGGGGCCGATGATTCCGGTTCCAGAACGGCTGTCCGTCCGAGCGACGGCCCTCCCGGTCGATCCCTCTCGCGAACTGCCGCCCGGTCAGAGGACGCGTCGCAGAGCGGCGCGCGCGAGCCGTATCTTCCGGGCGACGCGCGCGAGCCGTTCAGGTCGGTCTCGCGGTCACCCCCGCCGTCGATCTCACGAACCTCGGATAAACCCGGCCGACGGACCGTCACCGACCGGGGCGGATCCGGCGACGGCGACGGCGGCGATCGGGTCATGTTGGATGTCAACTGCCGACATACTTATCCGTGACAATCCCTCTCACATATATAGCCTCGGATACGGGCGAAGCGACAACCGGCACCGAAACGCACGCCGACGACGCGCTGCTCGCGGCTCGACGAGACGTTGACACGCGCACGGAGAGCGACGGCTCCGTCGGCCGCGTCGAACGCCGGCAACGCCGCCCACTCCGAGCGAACGTGATACGATGGCAGACACCACCGCGGAACGACACACGCTCGAACGGCTCAGCGAGGAGTACCGGACGGAGGTCCCGGACGACCTCAGAGCGGCGCGATCGTTCGACTGGTACCTCGACGCGCTGTACGACGACCCGCGGATCGCCCGGAACGCCCACCAGCGCGTCGCGGACATGTTCGACCACTACGGGACCCACTACGACGAGGAACGCGGCGTCGTCGAGTACGCCCTCGCCGCCGAGGACCCGCTCCACGACGGCGAGAACGTCTTCTACGGCCGCGAGGTCCACGAGGCGATCCACGAGTTCGTCAACAAGGTGAAGTCCGGCGCGCGCGGACTCGGTCCCGAAAAGCGGATCAAGCTCCTGCTCGGGCCGGTCGGCTCCGGGAAGTCGCACTTCGATTACCTCGTGCGCCGCTACTTCGAGGCGTACACCCGCGAGGACGACGGCCGGATGTACACCTTCCGCTGGGTCGACCTCTGTTCGGTGATCGACGACCAGGACCCGGACGACGACATTGTCCGCTCGCCGATGAGCCAAGATCCGCTCGTGCTCCTCCCGAAGGCGCAGCGACAGGCCGTCGTCGACGACCTCAACGAGCGGCTCGACGCGCCGTACACGCTGCGGAACGACCAGCACCCCGACCCGGCCTCGGAGTTCTACCTGAACGAACTGCTCGCACAGTACGACGACGACCTCGAACGCGTGCTCGACGAACACGTCGAGGTCGTCCGGCTCGTCGCCGACGAGAACCGCCGGGAGTGTATCGAGACGTTCGAACCGAAGGACAAGAAGAACCAAGACGAGACGGAGCTGACCGGCGACGTCAACTACGCGAAACTCGCCGTCTACGGCGAGTCCGACCCGCGCGCGTTCGATTACGCCGGCGCGTTCTGTAACGCTAACCGCGGGCTGTTCTCCGGCGAGGAGCTTCTCAAGCTCCAGCGGGAGTTCCTCTACGACTTCCTCCACGCCTCACAGGAGTCGACGATCAAGCCGAAGAACAACCCCCGGATCGACATCGACCAGGTGATCGTCGGGCGGACGAACATGCCGGAGTACCGCGAGAAGACCGGCGACGAGAAGATGGAGGCGTTCAACGACCGCACGAAGCGGATCGACTACCCGTACGTGTTGGAGTACGAGTCGGAGGCGAAGATCTACGAGAAGATGCTCGCCAACGCCGACGTGCCCAACGTCCACGTCGAGCCGCACGCCCTAGAGATGGCCGGCCTCTTCGGCGTTCTCACCCGCCTCGAAGAGCCGACCGACGAGACGGTGACGCTCTTAGAGAAGGCGAAGGCGTACAACGGCGAGCTGGAAGACGAGGAGATCGACCGGCGGAAGCTGCGGGAGGACGCCGCCGAGTCCGCCGATATCGGCGAGGGGATGGACGGGATCTCGGCGCGGTTCGTCGGCGACGAGATCGCCGAGGCGATCATGGACGCCACCCACCGCGACCGGGGGTACCTCTCGCCGCTGTCCGTCTTCGATCACTTCGAGGCGAACCTCGGCGGCCACGGCTCGATCGCGGCCGACGACCTCGACCGGTACGAGCGCCTGCTCGACCGGGTCCGCGAGGAGTACCGCGAGCGCGCCATCGAGGACGTGCGCCACGCGCTGGCGTACGACGTCGACGAGCTGCGTCGACAGGGCGAGAAGTACATGGACCACGTGATGGCGTACATCGACGACGACACCGTCGACGACGAGCTGACGGGGCGGGAGAGCGAGCCGGACGAGACGTTCCTGCGCGCGGTGGAGGAACAGCTCGACGTCCCCTCCGACCGCAAGGACGACTTCAGACAGGAGGTGTCGAACTGGGTCTCCCGGCGCGCCCGCGAGGGGCGCGGCTTCGACCCGCAGGAGAACGACCGGCTCCGCCGCGCCCTCGAACGGAAGCTCTGGGAGGACAAGAAACACAACATCAACTTCTCCGCGCTGGTGTCCGCGACCGACCTCGACGACGAGGACCGGAGCGCGTGGGTTTCGGCCTTAGTCGACCGCGGTTACTCCGAGGACGGCGCGGCGGAGGTGTTGGAGTACGCGGGCGCGGCGGTCGCGCGCTCGGAGATCGAGGACGGCGGGGACTGAGATGAGCGACCGCACCCGATCCGACGGGGAGGCGTTCGTCGCCGCGGCCGACGAGACCCTCCGCGGCGCGTACGACCCGCCGATGAGCCTCGAATCGTACGTCGACCGCGTGTTGGAACGCCCGACCGCGGCCGCCTCCGGCGCGGGGTATCTCCTCGCGGCCGTCGAAGCGTACGGCACGCGGGAGGTCCGCGAGCGCGGCGAGACGCTCGACCGCTACCGCTTCTTCGACGACCCGGCGAACGACGGCGAACACGCGGTGTTGGGCAACACCCGCGCGCTCAACGCGTTCGTCGACGACCTCCGCGCGGCCGCCGCCGGGCGGGGGAACGACGAGACGATAGTCTGGATCGACGGCCCCACCGCGACGGGCAAATCGGAGTTCAAGCGGTGTCTGGTCAACGGGCTCCGCGCCTTCTCGAAGACCGACGCCGGGCGGCGGTACACCGTCGAGTGGAACGTCGCGGGCGCGGGGAGCGGCGGCGGCGCGGGCGGCGCGGGCGCGGCGTCGCTGTCGTACGGCGACGGCGGCGACGCGGGCGAGTGGTACCGCAGCCCGGTCCAGACGCATCCGCTGTCTGTGTTCCCCGAGGCGGTCCGGGAGTCGATCGCCGACGCCGTCGACGGCGACGCGTACCCGATCGCCGCCGACGTGGCGCTCGATCCGTTCAGCCGCGAGGCGTACGACCACTTGGAGTCGGTCTACCGGGAACGGGAGCGCCGCGACCTCTTCTCGGCGATCACCGACCGCGACCACCTGCGCGTGACGAGCTACGTCGTCGACGTGGGACGCGGGATCGGCGTCCTCCACGCCGAGGACGACGGGACGGCGAAAGAGCGGCTCGTCGGCTCGTGGATGGGCGGCATGCTGCGCGAACTCGACTCGCGCGGCCGAAAGAACCCGCAGGCGTTCAGCTACGACGGCGTGCTCTCGCAGGGGAACGGCGTCGCCACCGTCGTCGAGGACGCGAGCCAACACGCGGACCTCCTCCGGCGGCTGCTCAACGTCCCGGACGAGCGCCGGGTGAAGCTGGACAAGGGGATCGGGATGGATCTCGACACCCAGCTGATCGTCATCTCGAATCCCGACCTCGACGCGGAGCTCGACCGACACGCCGAGCGCGGCGACGCCGACCCGCTGAAGGCGCTGAAGCGGCGGCTCTCGAAACACGAGTTCCGGTACCTCACGAACCGCCGGCTGGAGGCGCGGCTGCTCCGCCGCGAGGTCGCCGGCTCGACGCCGGTCGCCGGGGAGACCGGTGGCGGGGTCGACGACCGCGGCGCGGAGGTCCACGGCGCGGACGCCGCGGACGCCGACGGCGACGACCCGGGCGCGGCCCCGCTGTCGATCGAGGTCCGGGAGTCCGACGGGACGGTCGTCGAACGGGAGATCGCGCCCCACGCGATCGGGGCGGCGGCGCTGTACGCGGTCGTCACGCGGCTCGACGCCGACGACCTGCCGGGCGACCTCGACCTGATCGAGACCGCGACGCTCTACGAGACCGGGGAGGTCCGGCGCGGCGACGACGCGGTCACCGTCGCGGACATCGACCTCGCAGAGGGGGACGGCCGCAACGGGATCCCCGTCACCTACGCCCGCGACGCGATCGCCGACCTGCTCGCGACGACCGCCGACCGGAGCCACCCCGACCTCCCCGTCGAGCGCGTGGTCACCCCGACGGACGTGCTCGCGGCGCTCGCCGACGGGCTCGCCGACGCCCCCGTCTTCTCGCGGGCGGAGGCCGCGGAGTTCGAGGGGCGGCGCGCGCCGGTCGCGGCGCAGATCCGCGAGCGACAGCGCGAGGACGTGATCGACGCGGTCCTCGCGGAAGAGACCGTCCCCGCCGAGACGGTGGCCGAGTACGTCGAGCACGTGTACGCGTGGGACGACGCGGACCCGACCGCACGCGGCCGCGACGACGAGCCCCCGGACCCGCTCGCGATGAAGGTGTTCGAGACGGAGACGCTCGGGCGGTTCGGCGAGGGCGACTACCGCGGGACCGAGCCGGGCCGAGCCGTCGAGCGCTTCCGGCGCGAGCGTGTCATCCGCGGGCTCACGCGGTACGCGTGGCGCAACCGAGACGACGCGTTCGGCGTCGACGAGGTGGACCTCGGGGAGGTGCCGGAGCTGGAGTCGGTGATCGAGGCCAACGACCTCGCCGACGTGAAGCGCCGGTTCCCCGACCTCGACCCGGCGGCGTGGCCGGATCCGCCCGACGACACCGAGACGGCGCGGGTGAAAGCGGAGACGATCGACCGGCTGTGCGAGCGGGGCTACAGCCGCGCGTCCGCGGAGCTGACGAGCCGCGCCGTGATGGAGGACGTCCGCGAGGAGTGGGCCGACGTCGATGGCGCGGCGAGCGACGGCGAGCGGGCGGACGACGCCGGCACCGGGGGTGAGAGCCCGTGGGACTGACCGAGGACCGCGAGCGGTTCCGGGAGGTCGGCGAGACGCGCCGCGAGGACCTCGCCGAGTTCATCAGCCGCGGCGACCTCGGCGGCTCCGACGCCGACCGGATCCGGATCCCGGTCAAGCTGGTCGATCTCCCCGCCTTCGAGTACGACCAGCGCTCCGCGGGCGGGGTCGGGCAGGGCGGCGACGGCCAGCCCCAGCCCGGCCAGCCGGTCGACCCCGACCCGGGCGACGGCGACGAAGAGGGCGACCCCGGCGAAGAGGGCGGCGATCACGAGTACTACGAGATGGACCCCGAGGAGTTCGCCGAGGAGCTGGACGAGGCGCTCGGGCTCGACCTCGAACCGAAGGGGAAGCGCGTGGTCGAGGAGGTGGAGGGCGACTTCACCGACACCGCCCGCTCGGGTCCGCGCGGCACCCTCGACGTCGACGAGTTCTTCAAGCGCGGGCTGAAGCGCCACCTCGCGACGGACTTCGACGAGGCGTACGTCCGGGAGGGGCTGTTCGTCGACGGGGCCGACGTGGACGACGTGTTCGCGTGGGCGCGCGGCGACGGCGTCCCCGTCTCCCGGGCGTGGGTCGCGGACACGGCCGCGACGCTCGAAGCCGAGCGGTGCGAGCCGATCGCGGCGCTCGACCGCTGGGAGAGCTTCGATGACCTCGACGACGGGGTCGAGCGGGACTCCGTCACGCGCCGGATCCGCGAAGAGGGACTCGACAGCGTCCCGTTCCGGCACGAGGACGAGCGGTTCCGGCACCCGGAGGTGATAGAGGAGCGCGAGCGCAACGTCGTCGTGATCAACGTCCGCGATGCCTCCGGCTCGATGCGCGAGACGAAACGAGAGCTGGTCGAGCGGGTGTTCACCCCGATGGACTGGTACCTGACCGGGAAGTACGACGCCGCCGAGTTCCGGTACGTCGTCCACGACGCCGAGGCGTGGGAGGTGGACCGCGAGGAGTTCTTTGGGGTCCAATCCGGCGGCGGGACCCGGATCTCCAGCGCGTACGAACTGGTCGAGGAGATCGTAGCGGAGTACCCGTACAGCGAGTGGAACCGGTACGTGTTCGCCGCCGGCGACTCGGAGAACGCCGGCAGCGACACGACCGAGTCGGTGATCCCGTTGATGGAGTCGATCGACGCCAACCTCCAAGCGTACGTCGAGACGCGGCCCGGCGACGGCGCGGCGAACGCCCGTCACGCCGACGAGGTCGAGGCCGCGTTCGACGACGGCGACGGCGTGGCCGTCGCGCGCGTCTCGGAACCCGACGACGTCACCGACGCCATCTACGAGATCCTCAGCACGGAGTCCGGCGCGAGCGACGCCGGCGACGCGACCGGGGCGACCGCCGGACGCCGCGCGGACGGGGGTGACCGCCGATGAGGGACGACCGGATCGAGGCGAAACGCGAGGCCGACGCCCTCGACGAGCCGGCCCGCGAGGCCCGGAAGCTGGCGGAGCGGCTGGGGCTGGAACCGTACCCGGTGCGGTACTGGGTGGTCGACCACGACCAGATGAACGAACTGATCGCCTACGGGGGCTTCCAGCGTCGGTACCCGCACTGGCGGTGGGGGATGAACTACGAGCGACAGCGAAAGAAGGACCGCCACGGGCTCGGGAAGGCGTTCGAGATCGTCAACAACGACGACCCGGCCCACGCGTTCCTCCAGGAGTCGAACGCGGCCGCCGACCAGAAGGCCGTCATCACCCACGTCGAGGCGCACGCGGACTTCTTCGCGAACAACGAGTGGTTCGGGCTGTACGCGGACCGCGGCGAGGGCGGCCCGAACGCCGCGGCGCGACTGGAGCGCAACGCCGACCGGATCGCGTCGATCGCGGAGCGGGCGGACGTCGACCGCGACGAGGTGGAGCGCCTGATCGACGCCGTGACCGCGTTAGAGGACACGATCGACCAGCACAGCCCGGTCGACGCCGCCCGGTCGGTCGAGGAGCCGGGCGTCGCCGCGGACGTGAACGACGGAGACGACGACCCGCTCGCGGCGATCGAAGACCGGATCGACGGCCTCGACCTCTCCGAGGAGGTGCGCCGCGACGTGTTCGACGACGAGTGGCTCGAAGCGCGGGGCGAGGGCGTCGAACCGGAGGACCCCCGGCCCGACGTGCTCGCGTTCCTGCGCGACCACGGGAAGCGGTACGACCCCGAGAGCGGCAAGGCGGTCGACCGGGAACCGTGGGAGACGACCGTCATCGACGCGATCCGCGAGGAGGCGTACTACTTCGCGGGACAGAAGCAGACGAAGGTGATGAACGAGGGGTGGGCGACGTACTGGGAGTCGGTGATGATGGGCGGCGAGGGGTTCGCCGGTCCCAACGAGTTCCTCACGTACGCCGACCACATGTCGCGGGTGCTCGGCTCGCCCGGACTCAATCCCTACAAGCTCGGCTTCGAGCTGTGGACCCACGTCGAGCGCCGCGCGGCGCGCCGGGACGTGATCGACAGGCTGCTCCGCGTCGAGGGCGTCACGCCCGAGAACTTCCACTCGCGGATCGACGTCGACCGCGTCGCGGAACTGCTCGAACCGCACCCGGCCATTGCCGGTGCGGGGACGGCGACGCTCGACGAGCTGGCCGACCTCGCCGCGGAGGGCAATCCGCGGGTCGACGCCGAGGCGGTCGACCGGGCGCTGTCGGCCCGGAGCGGCGATCCGAACGCCGATCCGGACCCGAGCGACGGAGACGCCCCGGACGTCGAGCGGTACCCGTGGAAGCTGCTCACGCGCGAGGGGCTCGCCGAGCGACACTACGTCCTCTCCCGGCCCGAACACCGCGGCGCGCTCCGGAACGTCTCCCGGGAGGCGCTGGCCGAGCGGGCGCGGTACCTGTTCGACGTCGACCGCTACGAGACGGTCGAGGCCGCGATCGACGACGTCGACCGCGCGGCCGGCTGGAGGCGCATGTTCGACGTCCGCGAGAGCCACAACGACGTGACGTTCATCGACGCGTTCCTCACCGACGAGTTCGTGCGGGAGGGGAACTACTTCACTTACGAGTACAGCCGGGCTGCGGGCGAGTACCGCGTCGCCAGCGTCGACGCCGACGACATCCGAAAGAAGCTGCTCCTGCGGTTCACGAACTTCGGGAAGCCGACGGTCGTCGTGATGGACGGCAACTTCCGGAACCGGGGCGAGTTGCTCCTCGGCCACCGGTACAACGGTGTCGCGCTCGACGAGGAACAGGCGAAGGCGACGCTGAAACGCGCGTTCGAGCTGTGGGGTCGCCCGGTCAACCTCGCCACGATCCGCACCGAGTACGGCGACGGTGCCGTCCGGCGCGCGAAGCGGCGCGGAGAAGAGCCCGAGGGCACCGAAGTCGGCGTGCGCTTCCAGTACGACGGCGGCGAGGTGACCGAACACGACCTCGACGACGACCTCGAAGCGCGGATCGCGGCCGACGAGGTCGACTACGACACGAAGCCCGACGACTGGCTGGCGTGATCCGACCGGGAGCGGCCGGTACCGACCGTCACGCGAGGTCCGCGACCATCGCCGACACGGCTTCGACCTCGTCGTCGTTGATCCCGTGGCCCATCCCCGGGTAGATCCGCTCGTCCACGTCGCCGCCGAGCGCCTCCAACACCGCGGTCGTCTCGTGAACCCGCTCTTCGGGAATGTGCGGGTCGGTGTCGCTACAGCCGACAAATACGGGCGTCCCGTCGAGAGGGCCCCCGTCGGCGTCGGTCGACACCTCCCCGTCCGCCGCCCCGTCCGCGAGGTAGTCATCGATGTCGATCGACTCCCCGATCAGACCGCCGCTGAAGACGGCGAGTCCGCCGTACCGGGTCGGGTTCCGGGCGACGAACTCGCTCGCGAGACACGCTCCCTGCGAGAAGCCGCCGACGAGGACGCGGTCGCGGTCGATCCCGGCGTCGACCGCGCGGTCGGCCGCCGCGCCGACCGCGCGCAGCCCCGAGGTGCGGCCCGGTTCGTTGTCCGCGACCGGCGAGAGGAAGGAGTTCGGGTACCAGGTGTTCCCGGCGGCCGCGGGCGCGAGAATCGCGAGGTCGCGGTCGTCGGCCAGCTGTTCACCCAGATCGACGACGCTACGGGCGGTCGCGCCGCGACCGTGGACGAGCACGAGCGCGGCGTCGGCGTCATCGAGGGGCGTCCCGGCGGTGACCAGCGGCTCGTCGCCGTGCGGGTCGTCGCCGCCGTGCCCGGGAGAGCGGCCGGCCATCTCAGACCCCGACGCCGGCGTCGGCGTCGGGCAGGTCGTGTTTGTTCACCGGGATACCCAGCTCTTCGAGGGCCCCCTCCATGTGTCGGTCCTGCGCGAAGTCGGCCCCGTCCTCCTCGCGGAGGCGCTGGGCGGTCGCGAGCACCTCGCCTTTGCGCCCGTCGGGAATCTCGTATTTGTCCGCCGACAGCTCGATGACGAGGCCGTTGTTGTCCTGCGTGTAAATGGAGTGGAAGATGCCGCGGTCGAACACGTTGTACCCCTTGCCCGCCTCTTCGAGGGACGCCATGATCTCCTCGTACTCGTCGGGTTCGACGCTGAAACACAGGTGGTGGACCGCGCCGGTGTTGACACGCTGCCCACGGGCGGACGCGCGCTCGTCGCTCACGAACACGGTGAGGATCCGGTCGTCGCCGGTGTCGAAGAAGAGGTGCGTCTGCGAGGGGTCGTCGAGGTTCGGCTGCCGCAACACGAGCGGCATCCCGAGCAGGTCGCGGTAGAAGGCGAGGGTGTCCTCCTCGTTGCTCCCCCAGACCGTGATGTGGTCGGTGCCGCTGGTGTGGAACGGTGCGTCCGGACGCTCCGACGTGACCGGAGCCGGATTCTCGTCGCTCATACCGATCCGAAGGCGGCCGAGCCGTATAAAAACGAGAGGGACGGGACCGTGACCGGCTAACACCGGTGTTATCGGTCCCCGAGTCGGGCAGCGGTCAAGGGTTGGCGGCCTCCGTACCGACGGGGTTTAGCGGGACAGGAGTCGACCGAAAGTATGGAACTCATATCGATCGCCGGCCTGTTGTTACACTCCGGCACGGAACACCCGGACACGCTGTGGATCGCGCTCACCGGTGTCGTCGCGTTCGCGCTCGGCGTCGCCGTCGGCCGCTGCGGCCGATCGGTGTCGCTCCCTGTCGGTCCCTCCGTCGGGGGCAGCGACGGCGAATAGGCGTCAGAGCGGAACGGTCAGACCGGGACCGTCACGGACCGAGGGATGCGGGTCAGCCCCCGTACTCCGCCCGGAACCGATCGACGAGCCACCGCGTCGCGCGCTTGCGGTCCCCGTCCGGCACGTAGACGAACGGGATCGGGCTATCGAACGTGCGCTCGCCGTACAGTCCCCAGTCGCCGGCCGAGCGCGTCGTCCCGCCGTAGGCTATCGGGATGTCGGCCAGCTCCGAGGGCTCGTACTCGGGAACGTACGAGCGTTCGATCCACACGTCGTGAGCCGGGACGCCCAGCTCGTCGGCGAGCGCACGTTCGAGGCGGTCGTCGCCGGAGACGAGCCACTCGCCGAACGCCTCGCGGTCGACATCGACCCGGTCCGCGTAGGCGATCCGGTGTTTCCAGCAGGTCGTCGGGAACCGCCGGGCGCGATACCGGTCGTACAGCGTCGCGAACGTGGTCTCGGGCCGGTCGCGCGCGAGTCGGCGCAGCCGCTCGGCGACGGTGTTGTCGTCGATCTCGTCTTCGATCACCCCGTCTATCGTCACCGGCGGGTCGCCCGTCAGCGCGGCCGCCCGTTCCGTGAGGTCGCGGAGGAGCGCGTTCGCGTACACCGACTTGTGGTGTTGGGTCACCCACATGTACAGCGCGATCCGGCCTTCGAGGTAGTTGCCGAGCGTCGAGAGCGCCTTCTCGGAGAGCGCCAGCCCCTCGTCGGGGTGTGCGGTGTAAGCGTCGACCATGCGGTCGGTGTCGAAGTTCAACACGTTCGCGCCGGTCATCCAGTTGTCCCGGGAAATGTAATCGAGCCGATCGACATCGACCGGAGAGTGGAGCAGTTGTGCGCCCAGCCCGTGCTGCCACGGTCCCCCGCGTTCGTACACCAGGCTGTACCCCAAGACGTACGCACACACCTCCTCGGGATCGACCGACAGCGACCGCAGCGCGTCCGCGAAGCGATCGAGTATCAACAGACAGCTCACGAGTTCGTGCGGGCTCGCCTCCCGAACCGGGGCGTCGCCGAGTCCGGCCTCCCGAAGCGACGCGACGAACCCCTCTTCGGCGAGCCGGTCCCGCAGCTCCGCCGGGTCAAAGAAGCGCTCGCAGACGTGCGAGAAGGGCGGATGGCCGACATCGTGAAGCAGACACGCACACTCCAACGTCGACTGTATCTCGTCTACCGTCTCCGGCGAGGTCTCCCGGGTGAAGTACGGCTCCTCGCGGAGGTTCTCGAAGACGCGACGGCCGAGGTGATAGACCCCGAGGCTGTGTTCGAACCGCGTGTGATTGGCGGCCGGATAGACGAGATGCGTCGCCGAGAGCTGTTTGACGTGCCGAAGCCGCTGGAACGCCGACGTGTCGATCACGCGATCGACGAGCGGGTCGGCGAGTTCGATGTACCCGTGAACGGGATCTTTGATCTGTGTAGTCATGTGTGAACGAACGCGATCACCACGCGAGGCGGGCAGCGAAGCGCCGGGCGTCCGGTCGACGAACGAACGGCCGAGCGCGACATCCGAGACGGTACCGTCGACGCCACAAGACCCGATGACCGCGGTAGTGACGGGACCGGCGTAACGGACGCAGTGCGGCCGCCGTTCCCGCCAATACCGAGGCATTGCGTCCGGGTACCGTCCCGGAGAGTTGCGACCGCCGGCGGAAATCCGAGCGCACCGGGTCGGCGATCAGTACCGCGAGGGGATGAACGCCATCCCGGCGAGCATGATCGACGACAGAATCGAGAGGATGAGCACGCGCGATAGACCGCTGTTGTACTGGTTGAACTGTTTGATCTCGGACGCCTGTGACTCGTACGCCTCGATATCCGTCGTCATCTGAAGCGTCGACGCGTCGGGGAAGTGAGCGACGTACTCCGTGTCACCGACGGTCACCGTCGAGTGCTGTTCGATCTCGATCGTCTCCGTCTGGGTGGTCTCCCACACGACGACGGCCCCATCGGCCGTCACGTCGTCGACGGTGACCGTGTTCCCGTTGTACTGGAGCGTGTCTCCAGACGCGTACGACCGCTCCTCGGGCTCGGGGAAGTACTCGTCGGCCGGGACCGACGTGGTCTCACCGGACTCGTCGGTCACCAAGACGAACTCCTCACCGGCGTCGGAGGTGACCGTCTGGTTGTCGGCCGAATCGTCGGCTTCGAGGATCGCCTGCCGGTCGAGCACCTCGACGAGCGTGAACTCGGAGGGGCTCTCCCCGGTTATCTCGACCCGCCACTCGCGGTCGTCGATCGACACCGTCGAGCCGTTCGTCCACGTCTCCGACGTCTCCGCCGTGAATTCGCGTTCGAGCGTGCCCGTGACCACCGTCGTCGCCGCACCGCCGTGGCCACCACCGCCCTCCTCGCTCTCGGAAATACCCACGGTGTACGACTCGCCACCGATCTGGACGGTGTCACCGTTAGCGGCGTCTACCTCCGGGCTCTCAAACGCTATTTCCGGACTATCGGCCGTCGCGGTCAGCGCGCCCGCCACGCCCGCAACGGCGAGGAAGAGCGCGACGAACACGGCCACAGCGCGTCGTTGCATAGTTCACGCATGGGTCACCCGGTGTTTAACGGTTACTAAGCGGGTCAGTTCGCGAGCAGGATCCGGCGTCCCGCCTCGAACGATAAGAAAAAGCCAAGGGCCGGATTTGAACCGGCGTTGGGCGGCTCTGCAGGCCGCTGCGTCTGACCGAACTCTGCCACCTTGGCACCAGTCGGACGTACCGCTGTCGAGCGTTTAAGCTTAGCGGTCGCGTGCGAGACCGCGAGCGCGCGGGCTCGCAACACATGAAAACAGCCCACGGGCAGTGTGCCCGCGGGCTGGTAGATGAGAGCAGAATGCTCTCGTATGAATAGGGAGGCGGCGACTCGTGGTTTCCAGAGGATCGCTCACTCCAGTACTTCACGATACGCTGGTGGGCTTAACTTCCGTGTTCGGAATGGGTACGGGTGTCTCCCCACCGCTTTGGCCGCCTTCATGCCGACTCTCGGATTCGAACCGAGACTCTCTCTGTCCGTCGAGACGTTAAGAGACGCCTGTGTCGGTCGTGGTTCGGTATCAACCGTGTATATCGTGCGATCCAGGTACCGCCTGAACTCATGCGAGTCGTGGCGCGTCAGCGCCAATGAATGTGGCTCGGTCTGTTAGTTCTCGTGGGCTTAACACCTCGTTGCCTCGGTGCGTACACCCCGAGTCTATCGAACTCGTCTTCTACGAGTGACCTCTGTGGTACCTCTTTTCCATGTGGGTTTCGAGCTTAGATGCGTTCAGCTCTTACCCCGTGTCGCGTGGCTACTCGGCAGCTGCCCTTCCGGACAACCGATACACCAGTGGCGACCAAACGTAGTTCCTCTCGTACTATACGTTCGTTCACGTCAGGTACCTCACACCCCCAATAGATAGCAGCCGACCTGTCTCACGACGGTCTAAACCCAGCTCACGACCTCCTTTAATAGGCGAACAACCTCACCCTTGCCCGCTTCTGCACGGGCAGGATGGAGGGAACCGACATCGAGGTAGCAAGCCACTCGGTCGATATGTGCTCTTGCGAGTGACGACTCTGTTATCCCTAAGGTAGCTTTTCTGTCATCTACGGGTCCCATTCCGGAACCTCGTAGGTTCGCTAGACCACGCTTTCGCGTCAGCGTTCCTCGTTGGGAAGAACACTGTCAGACCATCTTGTGCTCTTGCGCTCTTCGCCGGATTCCCGACCCGGCTGAGATGATCTTCGGGCGCGCTCGATATCTTTTCGAGCGCGTACCGCCCCAGTCAAACTGCCCGGCTACCGGTGTACTCCTCCCGGAGTGAGAGTCGCAGTCACCGACGGGTAGTATTTCAATGCTGTCTGGGTGGCGCGCTAGCGCGCGTACCTCTGTAACGACTCCTACCTATGCTGCACATCGGCGACCACGTCTCAGCGACAGCCTGCAGTAAAGCTCTATAGGGTCTTCGCTTCCCCTTGGGGGTCTCCAGACTCCGCACTGGAACGTACAGTTCACCGGGTCCAACGTTGGGACAGTGGCGCTCTCGTTTATCCATTCATGCAAGCCGCTACTGAAGCGGCAAGGTACTACGCTACCTTAAGAGGGTCATAGTTACCCCCGCCGTTGACGGGTCCTTCGTCCTCTTGTACGAGGTGTTCAGATACCCGCACTGGGCAGGATTCAGTGACCGTACGAGTCCTTACGGATTTGCGGTCACCTGTGTTGTTACTAGACAGTCGGAGCGCCCGAGTCACTGCGACCTGCCTCGTCGGAGGCAGGCATCCCTTCTTCCGAAGGTACGGGACTAACTTGCCGAATTCCCTAACGTCGGTTCTCCCGACAGGCCTTGCCTTGCGCTGGCAGAGCACCTGTGTCGGATCTCGGTACGGACACTATGCTTGCCTTTTCACGGGCCCTATGTACGGCTGACTTTCGCTGTTTCGCGTTTCGCTCGCTTCGTACCGTGACGGTGTCCACGAGTTTCCACGATTCGACCGGGCGAGTGCCCGGCTCAGCGTTCCACACGGCGTCGGCGTTTACTGCATAGCGGCGCTGGAATATTAACCAGCTTCCCGTCGGTGTAGTCAAGTTGTGGTACACCTTAGGACCGGCTAACCCTCGGCTGAACGGCAGTGCCGAGGAACCCTTGCTCTTCAGGCCGTCGAGGGTCTCACCCGACTATCGCTGCTACTGTGACCAGGATTGTCGTTACTGGACGGTCCACACGAGCTCTCGCCCGGGCTTCCGTCCGACCAGTACGCCAACCTACACGGTTGCCTTGTGACAGGCACGGCCAGGTCTCGGTGGTAGATTTGAGCCCCGATCATTTTGGGCGCCTCAAACCTCGGCCGGTAAGCTGTTACGCTTTTCTTAGCGGGTAGCTGCTTCTAAGCTCACCTCCCGGCTGTTTAGGGCTTGAGACCACCTTCGAATCGCACTTAATCTACACTTTGGGACCTTAACCCGGCTCTGGGTTGTTCCCCTCACGGTACACAGGCTTACCCCGCGCACCGGACTCCCTTCGTCTACAGCGCCTGCGGGTTTGGAGTTCGACAGGATGGCCGACTCCTCTCGGAGGCGGGTCATCCAATCGGTAGCTCTACCCCGCGGGCTACCTCGGATGAGGTCATGCTTCGACATGTTTCGGTTGGAACCAGCTGTTGCCAGGCTCGATGGGCCTTTCACCCCTACACACGAGTCACGAGAGGGTATTGTAGAACACCAACTCTAACAGGCCTCCACGTGGCTTTCGCCACGCTTCACCTTGCTCGCGCGTAGATCGCCTGGTTTCGGGTCGCACCCGATTGACTCCCCGCGCTTGAACACGGTGGCCCTCGCACGAATGTGCTGCGGCCGTATCGGTTTCCCTGCGCCTTCCCCGGTTCACGGGTTAGACTCGCCAATCAAGTGCACTCCCTGGGTCGTTTTTCAAAACGCACGACACGACGCCGGCTCGTCTCTCTTCCTACTAGAGAATCGCTTCTCGGTCGTTTTGAGAGACGCCTTGTACGCCCTGTCGCTCGATCGCCAGCTGATTTCAGGCCCTATTGCACCGCCCTTTTCGGGGTGCTTTTCAGCGTTCGCTCACGCTACTTGTTCGCTATCGGTCTCGAGGAGTGTTTAGCCTTCTCAGGGGATGCCTGAGGTGTTCACAGAGGATATCCGACCCCTGCTACTCTGGATTTGACGCCATCTGTACTGACTCATCTTACGGGGTTGTCACCCTGTTTCACGCTCCGTTCCAGGAGACTTCAGATGAGTTGTCGAGATTTGGTTGTCAACCCGAACACCACATTGGTCCGAAGACCTTCGGTTTGGGCTGTGTCGCGTTTACTCGCGGTTACTGACGACATCGCGTTTGCGTTCTTTTCCTGCCCTTACTGAGATGTTTCAATTCAGGGCGTTCCCTATTGCGCGTGGCAATTGTTGAACGGATTCCGATTGGGAGATCTCGTGTTCTTTCCCTCCATGCGGGTCCCACGAGCTTTTCGCAGCTTGGCACGTCCGTCGTCGGCTCTCGAGCCGAGCCATTCACCAGCTGGCACAGTAGCCAGTAGTGTGCCAGCCAACTCTCAGAAGAGAGTGCTGACGGTGTCAGAAATACTCGTCAGAGTATTCCGACTGTATATGGTTCACTGACGTTCCACGAACTCGGATGAGTTCAGTGGACGTCTGGATCGCACGTATACACGGTTGTCATTGAATCGCCCCGGGTGTGTGCGGGGCGTTCGTCGAACCCTTCCCATCCGCGGTTTCCCGGGATGGTGCATCGGTCGTCGTGTTCAGTCCGAATCGCGTCTCCCACTTAAGGGGACGGATTTGGACTGAACGGACATGGACTCACTGGGATTCGAACCCAGGGCATCCTCCTTGCAAGGGAGGCACTCTACCGCTGAGCTATGAGCCCACCTTCCCTGTGGGGAAGGTCTGTCTCGCGTGTTGTGTGGGCCGTGGTCGTTCTAGGGTGTCCAAGCCGGTGGGTGGACGGACGTACACAGACTAGTGCGAATGAGTAGTGACCGTTCTGGTGAACGGTCGTAAGGTGAGCCTCCCGTGTGGGAGGTCTCAGGTCGGTGGAGGTGATCCAGCCGCAGATTCCCCTACGGCTACCTTGTTACGACTTAAGCCCCCTTGCGAAGCCCAGATTCGACGTACGTGGTACGCCTCATCCGGACCTCACTCGGGTGCTTTGACGGGCGGTGTGTGCAAGGAGCAGGGACGTATTCACCGCGCGCTTGTGACACGCGATTACTACCGAATCCAGCTTCATGTGGGCGAGTTGCAGCCCACAATCCGAACTACGATCGAGTTTCTGAGATTACCGTCTCCTTTCGGAGTTGGAACCCTTTGTCTCGACCATTGTAGCCCGCGTGTTGCCCAGCACATTCGGGGCATACTGACCTACCGTTGCCCGTTCCTTCCTCCGTGTTAGCCACGGCGGTCTCCCTACTGTCCCCAGCTACCTCGCGGTACTGCTGGCAAGTAAGGATGCGGGTCTCGCTCGTTGCCTGACTTAACAGGACGCCTCACGGTACGAGCTGACGGCGGCCATGCACCTCCTCTCTGAAGCTCGGATAAGGTCATCAACCTGATCGTCATTACTACAGTCGATGCTGGTGAGATGTCCGGCGTTGAGTCCAATTAAACCGCAGGCTCCTCCGGTTGTAGTGCTCCCCCGCCAATTCCTTTAAGTTTCATCCTTGCGGACGTACTTCCCAGGCGGCCTGCTTAGCGGCTTCCCTACGGCACAGCACCCACTCGTAGTGGGAGCCACACCTAGCAGGCATTGTTTACGGCCAGGACTACCCGGGTATCTAATCCGGTTCGAGACCCTGGCTTTCGTCCCTCACTGTCGGATCCGTTCTCGCGACGTGCTTTCGCCATCGGCGGTCCGTCCAGGATTACGGGATTTCACTCCTACCCCGGACGTACCCGTCGCGCCTTCCGGTCCCAAGCCACGCAGTTTCTACCGGGCGTCCACCTGTTGGGCAGGTGGATTTCCCGATGGACTTGCGTGGCCAGCTACGGACGCTTTAGGCCCAATAAGATCGGCCATCACTTGGGCTGCCGGTATTACCGCGGCGGCTGGCACCGGTCTTGCCCAGCCCTTATTCTGGTACCGCCTTAGGGTACCGAAAAGCACAGGCGCTATGCCTGTGCACTTGGGATCCCCCTATCGCACTGTCGTGCAGTGTAAAGGTTTCGCGCCTGCTGCGCCCCGTAGGGCCCGGAATCTTGTCTCAGATTCCGTCTCTGGGTTCTCACTCTCATGACCCATACCGATTATTGGCACGGTGGGCCGTTACCCCACCGTCTACCTAATCGGCCGCAGCCACATCCTTCGGCGCCGGAGCGTTTGGCATACCACTCATTCCAGTGGTGGTATGGTATGTACTATTAGCCTCAGTTTCCCGAGGGTATTGTACTCCGAAGGGTAGTTTGGCCACGTGTTACTGAGCTATTCGCCACGAGTATGAACTCGTACGACTAGCATGGCTAAATCGGATCCCAATAGCAATGGCCTCCGGCAGGATCAACCGGAATGAGTATCCTTCGAGCCTGATTCCCGGCTCGAAGGGGGTGTTGGCGGGTGTCAATCTCGTTGGAGACGAGAGTTGACACACCATTGCATTGGTCTGTGTGGTGTCCGGTTCCAGCCAGCGGCTTGGATGGCACCGAACGACCACGGCTCACATCAGATCGCCGCTTACGCCGGAGCGCAGGGGGCGCGATCCTCATCTCTCGCGGACCTGAACGTATCGTCCGACGGGTCATAAACCCATCGAACCACATCAGGTCCAAGCGAAACCGGGCCGAGTTGAACGGCCCGAGTCCGCGATGCGTTCTTCGCATTTCTTCAAATGCCGGGGTTGTACTTAACCCCGTCGAACCATCTGCGCCACGTCATGCGGTTTCATGCCGAGACGGGAGAGACGACTGACCGGCTCGGATCGACGCGGGGGCCACGGTCCGAGATAGCGTCTCCGCGTCGATCCGGGTCCTTCCGACCCACGGCTAAAAGGAGAGATCGGAATCAACGCGCCCGGAGAGGACTACTCCTCGTCGAGGTACTCGATGCCTTGCTTCGAGACGTTGGCCTTGGTGATGTCGTCGAGGTCGTTGAGCCAGAAGTCCTCCTCCGCCTCGTCGACCTCCGGGGCGCTGTCCTTCCAGGCCCATCCCTCGTACTCGTGGACCTTTCGGGTCCCCTTCTCGCGGAGGCGAAGCGTCGTTCGCTCCGCCTCATCCTCAGAGGGTGCCGGGTCCAGCGTTCGAGCGGCCTTGAGTGCCGCCTGACGCGGCATGTTTCCCGAGAACTCGCTCGGTTCCGATCCGTCTTCCTCTCGAAGGGCAAAGTTTCGCTTACCGTCTTCACGTACCATGGTTTTGCCTCCATGAGACACCAGCACACAGTGTGTAATAAATATATCGGGAAAATGAAAGCTGTGCGGCACAACATTTATATATTATACCGGGCACTGGTTACGGTTTCCGGACGGAGACGGGCGCGACGGCGTTCGGATCCCGTCCGAGTTCCCTCGAACGCTACGGCGCGCGGAGACGCGAGCGAGGGAAAATCGGGTAAACAACACTTATGTGTCTGCTATTGCGAAGTGCGACAAGCACACCCGCGATGGTCCGTAAAAAGAAGCTCAGCCCCAGTGGCGCGAAAGACGACGAGGGGGAGTACCACAACGTCCACGTGAACCTCCACGAGGACGAGCTCGCCGTCGCCGGCATGGATATCGGTGACGAGGTGTTCGTCCGAGTCCGAGACGGCAAGATAATCATCTAGAAGGCGGACGCGAATCCGGACCAGCTCGAACACGACTTCTGACGCCGAGCGCGGTACTACGTCTCGAAGATCCGTCCCAGCGGCGGCGTCGGTTGCGGTCGGCGGATTGATTGTCGCTCGTGACGAGACTCAGACGATGGGCGCGTACGACCTGTTGAAACCGGCACTGTTCCGGCTTCCACCGGAGACCGCACACGGACTGATTCATCGACTGCTCGGCGGCGTTCAGGGGACGCCGGTCGGGTCGGCGCTCGCCGAGCGGTACACGGTCGACGACGAGCGACTCGCGGTCGACGCGTTCGGGTCGACGTTCTCGAATCCGGTGGGCGTCGCCGCCGGGTTCGACAAGAACGCGGAGGTGCCGCGGGCGTTGGCCTCGCTCGGGTTCGGACACGTCGAGATCGGTGGGGTCACCGCCGAACGGCAGCCGGGGAACCCACGCCCGCGACTGTTTCGACTCCCGGAGGACGAAGCGCTCGTCAACCGGATGGGGTTCAACAACGAGGGCGCGGACAGGGTCGGAGAGCGTCTCGACCGCGACCCCCTCCCGGACGTGCCGGTCGGGATCAACATCGGGAAGTCCAAGTCGACGCCCCTCGCCGACGCCCCCGACGACTACCTGTACACGTACGAGCGCGTCGCGGACGCGGGCGACTACTTCGTCGTCAACGTCTCCAGCCCCAACACGCCGGGGCTCCGTGAACTCCAGAACCGGGCCGCCTTAGAGCGCATCCTCGGAACGCTCGACGACGCCGGTGCCGACCCGCTCCTCGTGAAGCTCTCACCCGATCTCCCTGACCCGGCCGTCGCGGACGCGCTCGCGGTCGTCGACGACCTCGACCTCGACGGCGTCATCGCGACCAACACGACGACGTCGCGCCCGGACTCGCTCCGGAGCCACAACCGGGCCGAGCGGGGCGGGCTCTCGGGGAAGCCGATCGAGTCGCTGGCGACGGATCGGGTGCGGTTCGTCGCGGAGCGGACCGACGTTCCGGTGATCGGGGTCGGCGGCGTCTCCGACGCCGCGGGCGCGTACGAGAAGATACGAGCGGGCGCTTCGATGGTCCAACTGTACACCGGACTCGTCTACGAGGGGCCGGGACTCGCGCGCGACATCAACGAGGGCCTTCTGGAGCTGCTCGACCGTGACGGGTTCGAGTCGGTCGAGGACGCGGTCGGTACGGACCTGTGAGAGAAACGGGTCGGCGGCGGAAATCTACGCCTCGTTTCGGACGATGACGACGACGTCGTCCGCCTGAAGCAGTTCGCCCTCGCCCTGATACTGTCGCTCTTCTTCGACCGCGAACTCGTCGTCGACCAGCGTGACGCCCGCGACGCGGAGTTCGTCGCCGTCGATCTCGTAGTCACCCTGCGCCAGCGCGGCCTCGATGTCGCCGACCTGGTCGCCGTACTTCGGACCGACAGTGGCGTAATCGAGGTCGATACCGGTGATAACCGTCTCGACGGGTGCGTCGCCGTCGGGGTGGACCGCGAGGTCGTCGACGTGCATGACGCCAGTGATGTCGTCCTCGAACCCGCGGACGTCGGCGTACACCTCGACGGCGTCGAGCGGGGCGGTGAGCGGGAGCTGGTTCTCGCTTTTGTACTTCCGGAGCGCGCCGACGACTGCGGTCGCCGCGGTTCCGGCGTCGCGGTCGGCCTCGACACTAAGCGGCTCGGGCCAGTCGGCGAGGTGGACCGACTCGCTCGCGCCGTCCGCGAGGCGGATCCCGTCGACATCGGCGGCGTCCGGCACGGCGTCGGCGTACATGTCGTGCCACAGTTCTTCCGTGACGTGCGCGAGCAGCGGCGCGAACAGCTTCAGGAACCGGCGGTGTGCGGTCCGGAGCGTGTACGCCGCCGCGTCGTCGTCGCGCTGTTTCGCGATCTCGAGGTAGTCGTCACAGAACGTGTTCCAGAAGAAGCTCCGGAGTTCGTCCCGGGCCTTCGAGAACGCGCGCTCTTCGAGCAGGTCGGTGAGCCGCTCGACCTCGGCGTCGAGCTCGGCCAGCAGCCAGCGGTCGAGTTCGCGCAGGCCGTCGTCCGGCTCGGCCGGGAGCGGCTCCGGCGCGAGCGACTCGACGAGCTTCGAGGCGTTCCACAGCTTCCGGATCAGCTTCTCGCCCGCGCGGAGGTCCTTCTCCTTGAACGGGAAGTCGTCGCCGACCGCGGTCCCGGCCGCCCAGTAGCGCGTGGCGTCGACCGGGAACTCCTCCAAGACCGTCTCGGGTTCGACGACGTTGCCGACGGACTTGGACATCTTCTCGCGGTTCTCGTCCAAGACGTGCCCGTTGATCATCGTCTCCTCGAACGGCACCTCGCCGGTGTGCTCGTAGCACTTGACGAGCGTGTGGAACAGCCAGAAACTGATGATGTCGTGACCCTGCGGCCGGAGGTCGAACCGATACAGCTCCGGGCGCTCCATCGTGAACTCCCCGGCCTCCTCGTCCCAGTCCCAGCCGGCGTTGATGAGCGGCGTCAGGCTGGAGGTGGCCCACGTGTCGAGCACGTCGTCCTCGGGCTCGAACCCGTCGTGCCCGCACTCGGGGCAGGCGTCGACGGGCGGGTCGTCGGAGAGCGGGTCGACGGGGAGGTCCACCTTCTCGGCGATGATCTCCTCGCCGCAGTCCTCGCAGTACCACACCGGGAACGGGATGCCGGAGGAGCGCTGGCGGGAGATGAGCCAGTCCCACTGGAGCCCCTCGACCCAGTGTTCGTACCGGGTGAACATCTTCTCGGGCGACCACTCCATCTCCCGGCCGACGTCGAGGTACTCGTCCGTCTTGTCGAGCATCTCGACGTACCACTGCTCGGTGACGAGGAACTCGACGCTCGTCCCGCAGCGCTCGTGGACGTTGACCGTGTGGGTGATGTCGCGGCGGTCCAACAGCGCGCCCGCCTCGTCGAGGTCCTCGACGATGGCCTCGCCGGCCTCCGAGGAGTGGAGGCCCTCGTACTCCTCGGCGACCTCCGTCATGTGGCCGGACTCGTCGATGGCGACCCGGAGGTCGAGGTCGTGGACCTGGTACCACTCGATGTCGTTCTGGTCGCCGAACGTACAGCACATCACGATGCCGGAGCCGGTCTCGGTGTCGACGCGCTCGTCGGCGATGATCGGCACCTCGTGGCCGAACAGCGGGACCTCGGCGGACTCGCCGACGAGGTCCTGGTTCTCGTCGTCGTCCGGGTGGACGAAGACGGCGACGCAGGCCGGGAGGAGTTCGGGGCGCGTCGTCGAGATGACGAACTCGTCGGGGAGGTCGCCGTTCTCGTCGCTTCCGGCGACGTCGAAGGCGATGTCGTTGAAGTGGCTGGCCTGTTCGTCGTCCTCGGTCTCGACCTGCGAGATGGCGGTCTCGCACTCGGGACACCAGATCGCCGGAGCCTTCTCGCGGTACTCGCGGCCCTGATCGTACAGGTCGACGAACGACAGCTGGGAGACGCGCTGGACGCGCGGCTCGATCGTCTGGTAGGTGTGGTCCCAGTCGACGGAGACGCCGAGCGACTGGACGTTCTCGGTGAACTGCTCCTCGTAGTCGGCGCACACCTCGCGGCACTTCGCCTGGAACTCGCGGCGCTCGAACTCCTGATGGCGGATGTCGAGCTCGTCCTCCGTCAGGCGCTCGGAGGCGATCCCGTTGTCATCGTAGCCGAACGGGAAGAAGGTCGCGCCGCCGTTCATCCGCTCGAAGCGGGCGACGAAGTCCTGGAGGGTGAACCCGTACAGGTGGCCCATGTGGAGGCTGCCCGATACCGTCGGCGGCGGGGTGTCGATGGAGAAGACCGTGTTCGGATCGACCGGATCCTCGTCGGGGTAGGCGTACGTCTCCTCGTCGACCCATCGCCGCTGCCACCGCGGCTCGACGGCGTCGGGGTCGTACTCTCCACTGGGCATTTCAGCCACACGTTCCGCCGGTTCCCCCTTAACGGACTCGGTTACGCGGAGACGGTAGCGCGGCCGAGTGGGGGATTCGGGCGGATTTAGGCGTTCAGACCCGGTCGTCGAGGTCGTGTTCAGCGGCCATCTTCGACGCCTCCGTCGCGAACCGTTCGACCTCGTCGGCCGGGCTCTCGCCGAGCGCGGTCTCCTCGACCTCGCGACCGGCGGTGATCCCGTCGCCGGTGACGAGCCGCTGTTCGGCCAACTCCTTCGTGTGCATCCGTTCGCCGTCCTCGGTGGCGTAGGTGAGCCGGACGAGCCCCTTCGAGTCGAACTGCCGGTCGACGAGCCAGACGGTGGTCATCGTCGGTGGTATCGACCGCGAGCGAATTAAACCGGGCGATCGATGGGAGTGGCCGCCTCGCGGCGCGACGTCAGCTCCGCGTCCGCCCATTCGACCGCGGCCGGCGAGTCGTTCACCACCATCCCGGTGGCGTCTCCGGTCTGTCGGAACGTGATCCCCGCGTGGTCCCCCTCCGGGGTCTCGATCAGCCACAGCGCGTACGGGAGCGGACCCGCGCTGCGGTACAGAGAGAAGGAGTTGCGGGAGACGAGCGACGCGACCGGCGTGTCAGAGAGCGCGGAGAGCGCCTCGACCACCTCCGGCTCGGCGATCACCTCCACGTTGAGTCCTTCGCGATCGAGCGCCCGGTTCAGGATGAACACGTCCGACTTGAGCACGGTCGGAGCCAGCCCCCGCATCGCCGTCGCCCGTTCGAGGAGTTCGCTGCTCGCCGTCGCCGCCTCGGACGGCGCGTGCGGGTCCGCGACGGTCACGGTCGCCCCGGTGAGGAACGCCGACGGAAGCGACGCGTCGTCCGGGAGCTCGTTCAACAGCGGGGCCGCCCGCTCGACCGTCCGCGTTGCGGCCGCGTAGCGGTCGTGTTCGGCGAGTGCGAACCGACCCGTCGCGGTGAGAGAGTACGTCCCGCCGCACGACTCGACGCAGTCGACGTCTTCCAGATCGGCGATTGCGCGGTCGACCGTCGACCGCGAACTCGACAGCCGATCGACGAGTTCCGGCTTGCTCGCGGGCGCGTCGGCGAGGCTCCGAAACACGTCCGCGCGCTTGTAGAGCGCCGATCGGAGCGCGTGTCCGTCCGGTTCCATGCGGGGGAAACGCGCGTCCGGATTAAAAACGGCCCGGCGGAGAACGGCGGAGGGCGTCGGCGTCAGCGGGCGATTTCACTACGGTCGGGAGGTGACATACCCTCATCGTCCGGGAGATCTCCCGGCGTACGGGAACCGTCACGGAACGGGGGTTCCGACCGGGGCGCGGGAACCCCGCCACGGCTTTGTACTCGCTGTTCGTACCCACAGTATGCGCGTCGAGTTCGACCGCGACACCTGCGTCGGAATGTTCCAGTGCGTCGCCGAGTGGGACGCCTTCGAGAAGAACCTGAACGACGGGAAGGCGGACCTCGCCGACAGTACCGAGGCTGAGCCGGATCTGTTCGTCGTCGAAGTCCCAGACGGCGAAGAACTGGACGCGAAGTTCGCGGCCCGAAGCTGCCCCGTCGACGCGATCGAAGTGTACGACGACGACGGCGAGCAGGTGGTATAATCGATCGGAGACGGGTGAGCGGAACGCTTCGGGATTCCCGTTGTGCGGTACGGTCGAGCCACTTTCGATGCGGAGACCACCGAAGCCCCAGCCGCGAGGACTCGGTGCGCTCGCTGTCGTTCGAAAGGCGCGAAGCGCCTTTCGTGATGACGAGAGAGCTTCGCTCTCTCGAACCACGCTCCTCGTCGCTCACTGCGTTCGCTCCTGCGGTGCTTACGTCGCGCGCCTTCGCCCTCGCGGCTGCCCCTTCGAGTCCCGCCCCGCACCGCACCTCGCGCCTCCCCAGCCTCGTCGGTCGCCTCCGCGTTGCTCCGGCGACCGACTCCCTCGCGCGACGCTGCTCGGCCGCAAGGCGGCCTCGCAGGCGCGCGCCAGCGTAGAACGGTCAGAGAGGGAGCAATAGCCTCCAAAATCTGATTATAATCCGATTATAAGTGGTCGGCCACGTCCTCGGCGAAGTACGTGATTATTAGGTCCGCGCCCGCGCGCTTGAGCGCCGTGAGCGACTCCAGCGCGGTCGCCTCCAAGTCGAGCCACCCCTTCTCGGCGGCGGCGTGGAGCATCGCGTACTCGCCGGAGACGTTGTACGCCGCGATCGGCCGGTCGAACTCCCGGCGGAGGTCGCCGACGATGTCGAGGTACGGTAGCCCGGGTTTCACCATCAACACGTCGGCACCCTGCTCGGCGTCGAGGCGCGCCTCCCGGAGCGCCTCGCGGCGGTTCGCGGGGTCCATCTGGTAGTGGCGGCGGTCGCCGAACGCGGGCGCGCCGTCGGCGGCGTCACGGAACGGGCCGTAGAAGGCGGACTCGTACTTCGCGGCGTAGCTCAGGACCGCGACGCCCTCGTGGCCCGCGTCGTCGAGCGCCTCGCGGATCGCGCCCACCTGCCCGTCGGTCATCGCGGAGGGGGCGACCACGTCCGCGCCCGCGTCGGCCTGCGAGACGGCGGTCTTCGCGAGGAGGTCGAGCGTCTCGTCGTTTTTGACGGTGAGCGTCGGGTCCGTCTCGGCGGACTCCTCGATCACGCCGCAGTGGCCGTGATCGGTGTACTCACAGAGGCAGACGTCGCCGATCACCGTCGCGTCCGTCTCCGCGTCGATCCGCCGGATTGCCCGCTGGACGACGCCGTCGTCGGCGTACGCCCGGCTCCCCTCGGGGTCTTTCGACTCGGGGACGCCGAAGAGGATCACGGTCTCGACGCCGGTCTCGGTGATCTCCTCGACGCGGTCGACCGCCTGTTCGACCGGGACGCGCTCGTGGCCCGGCATCGTCTCGATCGGCACGCGCTCGTCGGTCGTCGCGTCGACGAAGACGGGTGCGACCAGGTCGGACGCCGAGAGGTCGGTCTCGGCGACCAGCGGGCGAACGCCGTCGGTCCGGAGTCGGCGTGGCCGGTCCGTGAGGTCCATGTGGGGGCGTTGGCCCCGCGCGGTCTTTTAGCGTTCGTCTCGAAGCGGGGCGTTCGGTGGCCGAGTGCCACCGGTGGGGCCGGAGGTCCGACGCGGAGGAGGGCGAAACAGTGCGACTACTCGGAGGACTCGATGTCGATTCGGTCTCGGAGCTCCGCCAGCTCGTCCGACTCCGCGAGCTCCTCGACGCGCTGTTTGAAGTGCGACTCGCAGAGCCCGACGACCACGCCGCGCTGCTCGGCCTCGTACGTGGCCTCCCGGTCGCAGTAGTGACACCGCATACGCACCACTCCGTTCGGCGCGGGCTTAATCCTGTTCGTCGGTCGTCGCTCCGGCGGAGCCCTCCTCGATCGGGACCGGCTCGGGGAGGCGCTTCCGGACCGGGGCGAACGCCGATCCCGTCAGCCCCGCGACGCCGAGCGTCCGTTCGTGCGCGTCGGTACCGCCGGTCTTGAGCAGGTCGGCCTCGGCGGCGACGCGGTCGATCCGCGCGTCGTCGACCGCGCGGCCGTACGGGTAGAACCGCTCGACGGCGTCGACCGCGTCCCGCTCGCGGGCGACCGAGAGCGCCTCGTCGACGCGCTCGTACCGGAACGGGTGCGCCAGCCCGACGAGCGCGCACGCGTCCGCGAGGAGGTCGAGTCCCTCGTCGAGCGGGGTCACCTCGCGCGCGACGTAACAGGGCCCGTCGTCGCCGATCAGTTCGTCGAACGCCGCGGCGTAGTCGTAGGGCGCGTCGGACTCGTCGACGGCCCGGGCGATGTGCGGTCGTCCCAGTCCGGCCCGGGGTTCGACACCGAGGTCGACGCCGAGCCGCTCCTCGACCGCGTCGAGGATCGCCGCGCCGCGCTCCCGGCGGTCGCGCTGGAGGCGGTCGATCTCCGCGTCGAGGGCGTCGGTGTGTTCCACGCCGTACCCGAGGAGGTCGAGCCGCTCGAAGCCGGCGTCGACGCGGAGTTCGATTCCGCGCACGATCCGGACGCCGTCGCGCTCGACGACCGGCGCGTCGAGACCCGGGTGGATCCGGTCGTGGTCGGTGACTGCGACCCAGTCGACGCCGGCGTTGCTGGCGGCCGCCGGCACCTGGTCTAGGGTGAGCGTCCCGTCCGAAACGGTCGTGTGCGCGTGGAGGTCGGCGACGACCGGGTCGGCAGAGTCGGCGGAATCGGCGGAATCGGCGGGCATGAGCGCGGATAGCGGGGCCCGACACTAAGCGGCGGCGGTCCACCGACGACGCGGCAGCGGTCGGATATAAGGCGGTATAAGGTATCCCCTCCGACTAAGGTCGTACATGGACAATCATTAAGAACCATCGGCGATTTTGAACTGTTGATGCGCTTGAACGGCGTCGACGACCGACTCGAACGGCACCAGTACCCGACCACCTCTGAGGAGCTCATCGCGGCTCACGGAAACGCGACCGTAGAGCTCGCGAACGGGTCCGAGCGGCTCGGCGATGTCTTGGAGCGGTTCGGGGATCAGACGTTCGAGGACGCCGAGGACGTGTTCACCACGCTCCGGGCCGGCGTCTGTCACCGCGGTGTCGGCCGCCGGTTCTACTCGGACCGCGACCCGACCACCGACGCGGAGGACGGGCCCTCGCCGGTCTCGTTCTGACGCGCCGAACCGCACGGAGTCCGTACTTGTTCTTTCGAGGTCCGACCGAGGAGCGACGCGGCTACGAAACCGGATCTGCGAAACCGAGTCTACGATACCGGATCGACGACCCCAGAGAGGTCGAGCGGGACCGACCCCTTCCGATACCCCTCGATCGACCCGTCCGGCTCGGCGCGGTACACGACCGCGGGCTTGTGACGGACCGCGGGTTCGGCCGCGCGCACCGCGGCCCACTCCTCGGCCGGGAACGACGAGCAGTCGACGAACAGGGTGACGCCGCCGGCGTGGGCCGCGAGCTGTCCGCTGGTCTTCGTCTCGACGGTGTCGCGGACGGCGGCGACCGGGTCGTTCGCCGAGCGCCCCGCCGTCGGCTGCGGGCGCGTCACCTCGACGAGGTGGCCGGCCCCCGTGTCGGGGTCCGTCGCGCGGAAGTCGAGGGAGTGGCCCGTCGTCACTTCGATCTCGGGGGTCACTCCGTACCCCGCCTCGGCGAGGATCCGGGCGGCGGTGAACTCGGCTATCGCCGCGCTCATCCGAACGAGGTCCGGGGAGGCGGACGTGCCGAGCTTCCCCGCCATCGTCTCGCGGTAGTCGTCGAGCACGCCCGGCCGGAGCGTCTCCTCGACGAACCCGGTCCCGGCCTCGCGGGTCGCGTCCGGGAACCCGGCCGCGTGGTCGCGGAAGAACGCCCGGCTCGTCTCCGCGCCGTCCTTCGAGCAGAACACGGGGAGGAAGTACCACGAGACGTGCGGGTAGTCGGCCAGCCACGGCTCGTCGTCGTGGAGCGCGGCGAGCAGCTCCCGCTGAGCCCACCGCGAGACCGGGTACGGGGCCTCGTCGAACCCGTACTTCTCCGTCCGCCAGAGATCGCTCGGCGTCTCGGTGTTTCCGAGCCAGTACCCGGCCGGTCCGCCGTCGGTGCCGGGCGGAGGGTCGGCGTCGTCGTCGGTCCAGCAGAACAGCGCGGACGACCCGTCGTCCATGTCGAACCGACGCGCCTCGTAGCCGGGCGGCGGCGCGAACCACGGGTCGCCGGCGGTCGCTCCGAGGTTCTCGTCGAGGGGATGACCGATCTGGGACCGGACCCGGTCCGCGGTCCACCGGCCGGGGGAGCGCCTGAAACGGAGGGGTTGTGCCACAGACGTTTGGTATCACGCCGCGAGGTTAATCGATTCCGGTGAACGGGACCGAACCATCAGCTTTTATGACACATTAACCGACAGATATATTACAGAAAACAGCCAAGTGGTGTTGTACCATGTCAATGGGTGCCTATGACGAGGCCGAACACGAGCGTCGCGAGAAGAAGACCAGCGAAGTCGACGCCGACTTCGACGCGGAGCGGCCCGAGTACTCCGGTTCCCTGACCTACGACTCGGGCGACTCCACGGAGGCACTCCTCGACAAGTTCGAAGAGCTTCAGGGCAAGTGACGCGGCCGCGGCGACGCCGCGCCTTCTGACTCCGTTCTCGAACGACGCCAGTGGCGACGCTCGCCGGCAGCGACTACAGCGAGTCAGCTGAGCCAGATCGCCGCGGAACAGACGATCGCGACCGCGACGACGTGGCCGACGACCGCGCCGAGCAGCACGGGTTCAGTGAGCAGGAACGGGACCAAGGCGAGTTGGACGAGCGAGAAGCCGATGTTCTCGGCGTCGAGCCGTCGGACCGTCGCCCGCTCCTCCGGCGAGAGGTCGACGTGGACCGCGCGCCACAGCGCGACGACGGCGCTCCACCACGAGGTGCCGATCCGGTACGTCAGGTCCCAGAGGACGAGCAGCGTGAGGTAGACGACGGGAAGCGGTGGATTCGGGCCGAAGAGTCGGTCGATGAGCGTCGGTCCCGCGGCCCCGTCCCACGCGAACAGGTACGTGATCAGCGCGATGAACGCCAGCACGCCCAACACGATCTCGATGCTCGATCCGAACAGCAGACGCTTGTGTTCCGGGGGCGTCCCGAGCAGCCGGTTTTTCGCGCCCAGCCGGTGCATCTCGACGCTCCCGACCGCGGCGACGACGACGGCGACCGTCCCGGCGGCCACGGCGTTCCACGTCCCGTAGTACCAGCCGAGTCCCACCACGCCCGCCTCGAATATCACGAACTGGAGCGCGACCGCCAGCGTCCGCGAGATGCCGAGTCCGGGGATCCCCCCGACGAGGCTCTCGTACACCCACGTCTCGCCGTAGTCGCGGCTCACGGCGAGACCCCGGGGAGCGCGCTCAGCCGCGACCCCTCGGCGTTTCGCGAGTCGGTCAGCGCCCGCGCGACGCCGAGTTCGAAGGGCGTCAACTCGACCGACACGAACTCCCCGATCCGATCGTCCTCGACGATGACGGTGTTCCGGAGCCCTTCGACGAGCGACTGAGCGAGGTACGGGTTCACGTCGGTGACCAGTCGGAGCCACCGCGCCGACAGCCCGGGACTCAACACGGGCACCCTGACAATCCGGAGCCCGCCGCCGAGCTGGCGTCTCGTCCGGCGGAGTATCTCGGCGTAGGTCAACACCTCAGGGCCGCCGATCTCGAACGTCTCGCCCGCGGTCTCGGGGACGTCGAGGACGCCCGCGAGGTACGCGACCACGTCAGCTATCGCGATCGGCTGGCACAGCGTGTCGACCCACTTCGGGGTGACCATCACCGGGAGGCGTCTCGCGAGCCCGGCGATCACCTCGAAGCTGGCACTCCCGGCGCCGATGATGATCGCGGCCCGGAGCGTCGTGAGCGCCGGGTCGCCGTCCGCGAGGATCCGCTCCACCTCCCGTCGCGACCGGAGGTGTTCGGAGAGTTCGTCGCGGTCCTCGCCGAGACCGCCGAGGTAGACGATCCGGTCGATCCCCGCGGCCGACGCGGCCGCGGCGAAGTTGGTCGCGCAGTTCCGGTCGCGCTCCTCGTAGCCCGGGCCGCCGTCCATCGAGTGGACGAGGTAGTACGCGGCGTCGACGGTCTCTCCGTCGAGTTCGAACGCGGGCGGCAGCGTGTCCGGTTCCAGCAGGTCGCCCTCGACGACGGCGACGCCGTCGGGCGCTGCGTAGCCGTCGGCGTCGCGGACGAGCGCGACCACGTCGTGGCCGCGCGCGAGGAGCGTCGGGACGAGCCGACTCCCGACGAATCCGGTCGCGCCGGTGACGAGCACTCGCATACCGATCCCTCGGGCGGAGCGACCATAAGCCTCGGCCCGTCGGCGCGGCGACGGTACCGACGGAGCGGTCGGACCGAAGCGCGGTGCGTCGCGGGACGGATCGGACCGATCGCTAGAAGTGGCCCCGGGTTCCTCGTCCGGTATGCGCGCTGGCGAGTTCGAACCGGTTCGCGGCGTCGACGACCTGTACGTCCACGACACCGGCATGTTCGAGACCGACGAGTACGGCGCGGTGTACGTGTACGACGCGGAGCGACCGATCGTGATCGACACCGGGACGGGGGCGAACCGGGAGGCCCTCTTCGAGACCATCGAGCAGATCGGGATCGGTCGCGAGGAACTCGCGTGGATCCTCCCGACCCACGCCCACCTCGACCACGCCGGCGGGGCGGGGTACCTCGCGGAGCGCTTCCCGAACGCGGAGGTCCGCGTGCCCGAGAAGGGGGTCCGACACCTCGTCGACCCCGGGGCGCTCGTCGCCGGCACCAAGTCGGCGGTCGAAGAGCAGTGGGTACACTACGCGGAGCCGAAACCGGTCCCCGACGACCGGATCGAGGGGGTGAGCGAGGGCGACCGGATCGACCTCGGCGACCGCGAACTCGTCGTCCGCGACGCCCCGGGCCACGCCCCGCACCACGCCGTCTACCACGACCCCGACGCCGAGGTCGTGTTCTCCGCCGACGCCGCCGGGATCTACGTCCCGGATATCGACGCCGTGACCCCGACGTCGCCGCCGCCGCAGTTCGACTTCGAGCAGTGTCTCGACGACATCCGGCTGATCGAGGACCTCGACCCGGATATCGTCTGTTTCGGCCACTTCGGGCCGCGGGAGTGCGACGCGGACCTGATCGGCGAGGCGAAGCGGGCGTTCGTCGAGTGGGTGGAGCGGGTCCGGCAGAAGCGCGCCGAACTCGACGACGACGAGGCGGTCGTCGACCACTTCGAGGCGGCGAGCCGCGACATCGACTACTGGAACCCCGAGCGGGCCCGGGCGAACACGAGCCTGAACACACGGGGCGTGTTGACGTACCTCGATCGGGTCGACGACGAGGAGTGAACGGGGCCGCACGCGGTCCGAGGACGACGGACTCCGAGGCCGGCGAACGCCGGCGACGGAAACGCCCTAAACCCCGCCGCACGTAGACCGAGACAGATGGGCATCTTCGACACGATCCGGGCCGTCCTCGGGACGAGCGCCGAGACCGACGCGACCCGCGAGGCGGACCCCGAGGACCTCTTCGGGATGTCGACCGCGTACATGACGATGGAGGCCGACCTCGGCTACGACCACTGCGGGGAGGCCGCCCTGTGCTTCTCCGGGGTCGACAGCACGCGCTTCGACGACGCCGTCGAGACCGTCGAGGCCATCCTGGAGGCCGGCGAGATCGAGACCGGCACGGGGTTCCACCGACACGAGGACGACCACGGCTACCAGTGGTTCGTCCTCGAGGACGACGACCCGGAGGACCTCGTGACGAGCGTCCACTTCGCGGCCGACCAGTTCATCGAGGAGGGGTTCGGCTCGCGGCTGCTCGCGGCCGTGTTCGGCTTCGAGAACGACGACGGCGCGGCCTACTGGATCTACTCGTTCCGGCGCGGCGCGTACTACCCGTTCGCGCCGCGGGGGACGAACGACCGGAACCAGCGGATCGAGTTCAAACTCCAGTCCGTCCTCGACGGCGAACTCGGCTTAGAGGACGACGAGTCCTACTGGTACCCCCTGTGGCCCGACGCCCGCGGGAGCCATCCGTGGGAATGAGCGGTGAACCGGTGACGGAGGCGACCGGAGGGCCCGAGGGCCGAAACACCCTGAGAAAGCGCCTCCTCCGCGGGATCGCCGTCCAGACCGCGGTCGTCGCCGGGGCGGTCCACCTGCTGTGGGCGTGGCCGCGGCTCGGGTCCCCGCCGGACGCGCGCCCCTACCTCTTCCTCGCCGGGAGCGCGCTCGCCGTGGCGGTGGGGGTCGCGACGCTGCGGGCCGGCGAGTACCGGCGGCTGTACGCGCTCGGCGCGGGGACGCTCGGGACCTTCCTCGGCGGGTTCCTCGCGTGGCACGGGACGGGTGCGGCCGCGGCGCTCTCGGCGGAGCCGCTGGCGATCGTGGCGGCCGTCGTCGAGCTGGTCGGGATCGCGGCGTTCCTCGCGCTGTTCCGGCTCGCGCCCCCGACGAGCGTCGTCGTCGAACGCCGGAACCGCGGGGAGAACGAAGCGGGGACGGAGGGCGAAGCGGAGTCGTGACCGACGCGTACCGAACCGTGGCCGAGCGCGCGACCGCGCGGTTCGAGGTCCGGGGCTCGGAGTTCCTCGGGCACGTCGCGCCCGTCGACACCGTCGAGGCGGCGGAGGCGTTCGTCGAGGCGGTCCGAGACGAGTACGTCGACGCGACGCACAACGTGCCGGCGTACCGGGTGCCCGCCGGCGAGTCGTCCGAGCGCGCGCCGGGGTCCGACCCGATGCTCAGGGAGTACTCGTCGGACGACGGCGAGCCGACCGGATCGGCGGGGAAGCCGGCGCTGAACGTCCTCCAGCAGCGCGAGGTTCGGAACGTCGCCGCGGTCGTGACCCGGTACTACGGCGGGACGAACCTCGGCGTCGGCGGGCTCGCGCGCGCCTACTCGCGCGCGGTGAAGGACGGCGTCGACGCGGCCGGCGTGATCGAGGAGCGGCCGCACCGAAGTCTCGTCGTCGAGACCGAGTACGACGACTCGGGGACGGTCCGGGGGGTGATCGAGTCGACCGGCGTCGAGTTCGACGCCGACTACGGGCAGCGGGTCCGGTTCGACCTCCGGGTGCCGGTCGAGGAGGTCGAACCGCTCCGCGAGCGGCTCAACGACGCGACGAGCGGACGGGTCGAGATCGGGGAGTGATCGAAAGCGGGGGCGGGAGTCACGAGAACTTCCGGACCGTCATGTCGAGCGTGTCGAGGTCGAGGATCGGGGCGTAGCCGGCGTCGGGGTCGATGTTGACGGACTTCTGGAAGTCGGTCTGGGCCTGCCAGCAGCCGGAGTTGACCGCGAGGACGTTGTGGTACTTCCCCCAGCCGAGCTTGTGGACGTGGCCGGTGTGGAACACGTCGGGCACGTCCTCCATCACGAGGTAGTCGCGCTCTTCGGGCGCGACGCGGGTGTGGCCCCCGAACTGCGGCGCGACGTGGCGCTTCTTCAGCAGCTGGTACATCGCCTTGTGCGGCTCGTCGTAGCTCGCCTTCTCCTCGGGTAGCTCCGCGATCACCTCGTCGAGCGAGACGCCGTGGTACATCAGCACCTCGACGCCCTCGACCGAGACGGTGGCCGGATTCGAGACGATCTGCGGGTCGTGAACGTCCATGATGGAACGGATCTCGTCGTTGAATCCGGGCTGCGGTTCGGCGAGCCGGACCGCGTCGTGGTTGCCCGGGATCATCACGACCTCGGTGTCCGCGGGGACCTCCTTGAGGAGTTCCGCGAACGCCTCGTACTGCTCGTAGATGTCGACGATCTCAAGCTCCTCGTCCTGGTCGGGGTAGACGCCGACGCCCTCGACCATGTCGCCCGCGAGCAGCAGGTACTCGACCGGGTCCGCCTCGGGGGTGTGGAGCCAGTCGGTGAAGCTGTGCCACGCGTCGGCCATGAACTCGTCGCTGCCGACGTGGACGTCGGAGATCAGCGCGGCCTGAACGTGGCGGTCCGCCCCGCCCGGGCGGTGGGTCCGGGGGACGTCCGGGAAGTGGAGCGAGTCGGCGAAGAGGATACCGGAGTCGTCCGCGAGCGTCCCCTCGACCGCGATACACTCGTCCATCAGGATCTCGTCGACGACGTCGGCGAGGCCCTTGTCCTTCATCACGAGGGCGGGGAAGGTCCCGGTGGTGTCCTCCAACTCGACGAGCCAGTGGCCCGACTTGGTGGAGCGCACGTCGTTGACTAAGCCGATCATCGCGGCGTCGCTGCCGCCGGGCATGTCCGCGATCGCCTCGGCGGGCCGGTGGTTGACGCGGCCGCGGAGGATCTTCGAGAGTCGCTCGTAGCGGTCGCGGAAGGTCGTGACGAAGTCGGCGTACTCGCCGGTCCCGGTGCTGCGACCCGTCATGTCGTTTCCGACTTCGATGTCGCGCAGGTCGGGGTCGAGGGAGCGGTCGGGGGTCGAAGCGTCGGCGGTCGGAGCGTCCGCGGTCGAAGCGTCCGCGGTGGGGGTCTCGGGAGTCGGAGCGTCCGCGGACCCGGCATCAGTCTCTCCGGCTCCGCGGGTCGCAGACCCCCCTGTTTCGACTGGAGATTGTCCGTTCGCATCGGGTGAGGCCGCGGATCTCTCGGTGTCGGCGGTGGCCTCGCGGACGTGGTCGGCGGTGATCCGGAGGGCCTCGTCCGGGGCGTGATCGACCGCGGCCGCGACGGCGGCGGCCGGGTCGGTCGCGCCCGCGAGCAGGGTGATCGCCTCGCGCTCGGCGTTGTAGCCGCGCTCGGCGAGGGCTTTCGCGATCCGGGCGTTCGACTCCAGCGGCACGCTACCCGAAACGGCGGTCGCGACCAAAACCGTTCCGGAGGCGTCGGGCCGGGGTAGCCGGCCGGGCTCGCGGGGTCGATGTCGGCGTCCGCACCCGGAAGCTTATGAACGAAAGCCGCCAACGCGGTCGTAATGGACGAAGGGGATCGGTCGACAGACGCCGACGAGTCGGCCGGTCGAGACGAACGAACGAGAGACGGGGCCGAGAAGGATCGCGGCGGATCGCCGGACGAATCGAAAGAGGAAGCGCCGGACGAATCGTCGGACGAATCGGCCGGCGAGAACGTTGACGGTGAGGACGGAGCCGGTCCCGCGGCCGGGGGCGACTCCGTCGCCGAACCCGACATTTCGGGTGGAGAGCGGAGCGATGCGGAACACGCGAGCGAGCCCGTCGCCGACGCGGACGGAACCGAAATCGGCGGAGAGTCCGTCGAGGTCGAGGGAGCAGTCGGCGCTGACGGGTCCGCCGGGCGGTCGGGTGGCCGCTCCGAATCGGGTCGTTCCCCCGAGTCGGAGCGTCTCGCCGAGTCCGAGGATTTCTCCGAATCGAGAGATCCCTCCGAGCGGTCCGAGCGGCCGGGGGCGGGCGAGGAGGAGTCGCTGCTGTACCGGTTTCGTCACGACCGCGACGGCGCGCTGATGTGGATCCGGGAGATGCTGTCCAGCGTGGCGGTGGTCCTGCTGGTCGGGCTGCTGCTGTTCGGCGTCAGCGGCATCTGGCCGCCCATGGTCGCCGTCGAGTCGGGGAGCATGGAGCCGAACATGCAGGTGGGGGACCTAGTGTTCGTCACCGAACCCGGTCGGCTCGCGCCGGACGCGGCGGACAACGGTGTCGGCGTCGTGACCCACGAGACGGGGGAGTCGGTCGGCTACCGGACGTTCGGGTCCTACGGGTCGGTCGTGATATACACCCCGCCGGGGCGGACCGGATCGCCGATCATCCACCGAGCCATGTTCCACGTTACCGAGGGAGAGAACTGGTACGACCGCGCCGACGAGCGGTATCACAACGCCGTCGACTGCGAGTCGCTCGCGAACTGTCCGGCACCGCACGACGGGTACGTTACGCTCGGAGACAACAACGGGGCCTACGACCAGGCCAGCGGTCTCTCGCCGCCGGTCAGGGCCGAGTGGGTGAACGGGGTGGCCCGACTCCGCGTCCCGTATCTCGGGTACATCCGCCTGATCGCGACGGGACAGGTGGAGTTGAGCGAGGCGATAGCGCAGACGGTGGGCGCAGGGATCCCGGCCCCGGATGCGTCGGGGGCGGCGCAGGCGTCGCTCGGGGCGTCGAACCCCGCGGCCTGATATCCTTTCGACGGGTTCGTTTCGACTCGACGCGCGTGTCGAGAAGTGCGGGGCGGACGGCGTCAGTTGTCGAACCGCGCCTGAACGAAGGGCTGTGCGTTCTCGATGTCGCCGAGTCGCGAGTCCGACAGGAGGACTGCCTCGGTCTCTTCGACTGGAACCGACAGGCCCATCTCCTTCGTCCGACCGTAGCGCCCCTTCGAGACGACGACAGCGTTGACGATACCGAGCATGTCGAGTTCGCTGATGAGGTCGGTGACGCGTCGCTGAGTCAGGACGTCGGCGTCAATCTCCTCGCAGAGCCGCTTGTAGATGTTGAACACCTCCCCGGTGTTGATGTTGTGGACGCCGTTCTTTTCGAGGAGAATGACGGCGAATAAGACGATCTTGCTCTGCGTGGGGAGGGTGCGGACGACCTCGACCACGCGGTCGAGTTCGATCTTGTCTTGGGCCTGTCGGACGTGTTTCTCCGCGACGATCTCCGCTTGCGAGCGCTCCGCGAGTTCGCCCGCGGTGCGGAGGAGATCTAGTGCTCGGCGGGCGTCACCGTGCTCCTGCGCTGCGAACGCCGCACACAGGGGAATCACGTCATCGGTGAGCGCGTCGGGTTTGAACGCGGTGTCGGCGCGGTGTTGGAGGATGTCTCGGAGCTGGTTGGCGTCGTACGGCGGGAAGACGATCTCCTCCTCGCCGAGGCTCGACTTGACGCGGGGGTCGAGGAAGTCGGTGAACTTCAGGTCGTTCGAGATCCCCATGATCGAGATGCGCGAGCGGTCGAGTTCGGAATTCATCCGCGAGAGATTATAGAGGGTGTCGTCGCCGCTTTTCTCGACGAGCTTGTCGATCTCGTCGAGCATGATCACGACCACGCGCTCGTGGTAGTCGACCGCCTCGAAGAACGTGGAGTAGACGCGGTCGGTGGGCCATCCGGTCATCGGGACCTCCTCCATCTCGTCGGCGTCGGCTTCGAGTTCGTCGATCCGCTCGTCGAGTTCCTCGACCGAGTCGAACTCGGTACCGGCGAGGGCGGTCGCGTCGCCGCTCGGCCGGCCGTCGGCGTCAGTCGCGTCGTCGCGGAGGGCTTCGAGGCGGTCGAGTTCGTCGGCGATGACCGCCTGATTCTCCTCGATGAAGGTGTTCGCGAGCTGGGCGAGGACCCGGTACTGGGTGTCGGTCACCTCGCAGTTGATGTACTCGACCTCACAGGGGACGTCGTACTTCTGGGAGGTGGATTCGAGCTCCTGTGAGACGAACTTCGCCGACGCCGTCTTCCCGGTTCCCGTCTTCCCGTAGATGAGGATGTTCGACGGAGTTTCGCCGCGGAGCGCGGAGACGAGGATCGTCGCCATCCGGTTGATCTGGTCGTTGCGGTGCGGGAGTTCGTGCGGCGTGTACGAGGGTCGGAGGACCTCCTTGTTCTCGAAGATCGGTTCGCCGGAGAGGAGGTCGTCAAAGAGCCCCTGATTCTCGTCGTCGTCGAGGACGACTCCGTCGAGGTCGACGTCGGGGGACGAGCGGTCGCGCCCGCCGTTGTCGATCCCCGTCGTTTCCGGTTCGCCCGTTGCTTCGGGTCCGGCGTCGGTCGAGAGCTCTGATCCGGGGGTCGGTTCTGAGTCGGGGTCCGATACGTCCGGGTTCGACCCCACGTCGACGTCGAGGTCGGAACCGATGTCGAGGGAGGAGTCGTCACCGTCGGTGGTAGACCCGTCTTTGAGTTCGGAGCTATCGTCGAGAGTGGGGTCGTCGTCGAGAGTGGGGTCGTCGTCGAGAGTGGGGTCGTCGCCGAACTCGGAGTCGTCGTCGGAGCCGAAATCGGGGTCGCTGTCGGGGTCGCCGTCGGATCGGGATCGACCGTCGAGGCCGGAGGCGTCGACCTCGGAGTCACCCGGGTCGGGATCGTCCGGATCGGAGTCGCTGCTACGGTCCGGCTCGGTCTGGTCGTCCGGGTCGGTCCCGTCGGCCGGATCAGTGCCGTCGTCAGCCCGCGGTGTGTGATCGCCTTCGTCCATGTGAACCCCTCCGTTTCAGGTGGAGACGATCGAGCAACTCGGTTCTCACGCCGTCTCCAGCCGGATATGCGGATATGTGGTCGAAATGTGGACCGACCACGTCCAGTTGATACACTCGAAGCGAACGAAGAGACGGTACAAAAGTGTTGCTCTCTGGAGTTGAAACGACCCTCTCTCGGTGGCATCCACGTTACGCCGGGAAGATGTCGGGTCGATCGGGAGCGTTCAGGCCCAACGACGGAGCGTTTGAGTCCGATGAGAGAAGGGAGAAACGAGGAGACGAAGCACCGAGGGCGGCTTCCCGTGGAACGACGCCGTGGCCGCGGTTGGACTCGTTCCTCCGTATTCGACGTGTCGGTCACTACGCGTATTCGCAGTCGGGCATCGGTCCGGTCGTTGGCCTCTGTGCCGGGAGCCGTCGGTGGGGTTTCAGCGGTCAATCGGATCCCGTCGATTATTCTTCTTTCGGGGTGTCGGATCTCCTTCTCTCGGAGTGTTGGTGGACTGTCTCCCGAACCGCCGGCCCGTCGTCTTCTGTACCGTTCCCCTTGCCGCGGTGATAGTATCGATCGGGAACCCCCACACCCCTTTGTTTCGGGTGGAACGCCGAACAGGTGGGGGAGGGTCAGGGGCGGCTAATATATCGGTGGTTTTAATACAAAATATTGTGAATAGTACCCTCGACAATCCTCTCAAAATTATATTAGTAGTAGTGTAGTTATTTTATTGTTTTTCGTATCAGTATTTACTGTTAGTACAGCGACCGCCGTCCACAGACCACCGACCACCCACACCCCAACCCGGGTTTCCACCCGAAACGAAGGGGTGGGGGGAGGACTTCCTCCACGTCCCCACCGTGATCGGTGTCCACGGGAACCGACGGTGACGGCTATCGGTCACCCACTCGGCGACGCATCGTATATCATGGTCGACGCCGATAGTTTTACCATCCGGTAAACAAACTGTACGGACACCAATGAGACGAACGCGCACGTCAGCCGAGGTGGTTCGATGACCGACGCCGACGGTTCCGACGCCGACGGTTCCGACGCCGACGATTCCACGAGTCGAACCGCCGGCGGTCCCGCGAACGGCGGAAAGATCCTCGAGGACGTCACCGTCCTCGACCTCTCGACGTTCGTCACCGGCGGCTTCTGCTCGGCGATGCTGGCGAACCAAGGGGCTGAGGTCGTCAAGATCGAACAGCCCGGCTACGGCGACGCCGTCCGCCACTCGGGTCCGCCGTTCATCAAGGGAGAGTCGCCGTACTACTGGACGCTGAGCTACGGGAAGAAGAGCCTCGAACTCGACCTGAAAAACGACGACGCCAAGGAGGCGCTGTACGAGCTGGTCGAGGAGGCGGACATCTTCATCCAGAACTTCCGCCCGGGCACCGCCGAACGGCTCGACGTCGACTACGACACGCTTACCGAACGCAACGAGAACCTGATCTACCTCGCGATCTCCGCGTTCGGCCAGACCGGGCCGTGGCGCGAGCGGTCCGGGTACGACCTCCTCATTCAGGGGATGAGCGGGATCATGAGCGTCACCGGCGAGGCGGACCGGCAGCCGGTCAAGGTCGGACTTCCGATGACGGACCTGATCACGGCGATGTGGGCCGCCTTCGGCGCGACCACCGCCCTCTACCGGCGCGAGCGGACCGGCGAGGGCGAGTACATCGACCTCGGCATGCTCGAAGCCACCCTGCCGTGGCTCACCAAGCAGGCCGGCATGGTGTTCGCCGGCGAGGAGACGAAACGCATGGGAACCAAGGACCCCGTCCTCGCCCCGTACCAGACGTTCGAGACGAAAGACGGGTTCATCAACATTTGTATCCTCAACGAGAAGCTCTGGGGCGAGCTCTGCGAGGCGCTCGACCGCCCGGACCTCCCCGAGGACGACCGCTTCGAGACCAACGCGGACCGCGTCGAACACCTCGACGAACTCGAAGCGGAGATCGAGGCGACGCTCGCCGACAAGACGACCGACGAGTGGATCGAGGTCATCGCCGAGGACGCCGGCGTCCCGGCGGGTCCCGTCTACAGCGTCGAGGAGGCGCTCGACAACCCCCAGATCAACGCCCGCGGGACCGTCACCGAGATCGACCACCCCGAACTCGGCGAGGTGCCCGTGATCGAACACCCGCTCAAGTTCCGCAACGCCGAGAGCGGGTTCGAACTCCCCCCGCCGCTTTTGGGCGAACACAACCGTGAGGTGTTCCGCGACCACGGCTACTCCGAGGACGAGATCGACCGACTCGCGGAACTGGGCGTGTTCGGCGACGACGCCGGCGAGAATGCCGACTGATGTCCGCGTCAGCGGCGTCGGCATGACTCGGTTCGAGAGCGACTCCCGCCGTTCGCTCACCGATCTCGCGGCCACGGCCGCCGAGCGCGCGCTCGCAGACGCCGCGGTCGACCCCTCGGAGGTCGACGCGCTCCGCTTCGGCAACGCCCTCGCGGAGGCGCTCGACGAGAGCGCGGGCCTCGCGAACGCGCTCGCGGCCACGCTCGGCCTCGACGGCGCGTCCGCGGACCGGATCGAGAACACGAGCGCGACCGGCGCGAGCGCCTTCCACCGCGGCGTCGAGGGTATCGAGCGCATCGAGGGCAGTGAGGGCGTCGGGCACAGCGAGGGCGTCGGGCGCGGCGACGACGATATCGTCCTCATCGTCGGTGCCGAGCGGATGTCTGCGGGCGACACGCGCGACGTCACCGAGGCGATCAGCCGGCTCGTCCACCGACGGGAGTACGCGCAGGGGATAACGCTCCCCTCCTTCGGCGGGCTCGCGGCCGGCGCGTACCTCGATCGCCACGACGCGCCCCGCGAAGCCCTCGCCGCGGTCGCGGCGAAGAACCACGCCAACGCGGTCGACAACCCGGTCGCGCAGTTCCGAAAACCGATCGACGTCGCGGACGCGCTCGACTCGCCGGTGGTCGCCGCACCGCTTCGACTGTACGACTGCTGTCCGATGTCGGACGGTGCCGCCGCGGTCGTCCTGACTCGGCAAGAGACAGCGGGGTCGTCCGCCCCCCGCGTCGCCGGCATCGCAAGCGCCACCGGGACCCACGCCGTCGCGGAGCGGTCCGACCCGCTCTCCATCGACTCCGTCAGCACCGCCGGCGCGCGGGTCTTCGACCGGGCGGGGATCGGTCCCGACGACGTCGACGTCGCCTGTATCCACGACGCGTTCACGGTCCTCGAACTGATCGAACTGGAGGAACTCGGCTTCTACGAGACCGGCACCGCGTGGGAGGCGACCCTCGACGGCGAGACCGCGCTCGACGGCGACCTTCCGGTCAACCCCGGCGGCGGGCTCAAGGCCCGCGGGCATCCCCTCGGCGCGACCGGCCTCTCGCAGATCGTCGAACTCGTCTGGCAACTGCGCGGCGACCTCCCAGCGAACCGACGCGTCGATGGGGCTGAGACCGGATTCGCGATCAACGTCGCCGGGTTCGGAAACAACAGCGTCTGTACGGTGTTGCGCGCGTGACGGACCGCGATACCCCGACCGACCGCGACCTCCCCGCCGACCGCGCGTTCGTCTGCGACGACTGCGGGAACCGCTGGTACTACGACCGCCGCCGCTGCCCGAACTGCGGCCGTTCGTCGGCGGACACCGCGACGGTTCGACTCGAAACCGGGACGGTCGTCGCGACGACGACGGTCGAGACCACGCCGCCCGACGTCCGCACGCCGAATTACCTTGCGCTGGTGCGGTTCGACGAGGTACAGTTGACCGCGCAGGCCGCCGACGGAAACCTGTCTCCCGGCGACCGCGTTCGGTTCGCCGGCTCCCATCGACTCCGCGAGGGGCGCGACAGAAGCGATCCGCGCCTCGTCGCGGTCGACGACGACTGAGTCGAGCCGATCGCAGAAGGGGTCCGTTCCGCCTACTCCGTCTGCTCCGCCTACTCCGTCTGTTCGAGCGACTCCAGAATGAACTCGTCTATCGCCTTCCGCGCCTCCTCGGGCGCGTCCTCGTGGCCGAGCGAGATCCGCCGGCCGCGAGCGGCGTGGATGACGTCGGTCACGAGCTGGCCCATCCGCTCGGCGTCGACGTCGCGGAAGACGCCCTCCTCGATGCCCTCCTCGACGACTTCGACGATACTGCCGCGGATACGCTCGTAGTGCTCGTTGAATATCTCGCGGTGGTCGCCGTCGTTTTGCGCCTGCGTGTACAGCTCGTGGTACACCTTCATCCGGTCCCAGTGGCTGAACTCCTCGAACTCGGGCCCGAACAGACACTGGTCGACCCGAGCGCGGAGTTCGGTCCGAGGGTCCGCGTCGCCGTCGACGACCACGCTGCCCTCGTACTGGTCGATGATGTGTTCGAGGAACGAGGACATCAGGTCGTACTTCCCGTCGAAGTGGTAGTGGATCACCTGCCGGGTGAGGTCCATCTCCTCGCCGATGTCGCGCATCCGGAGGTCCTTGTACCCGTGCTTGCTCAGCGCGCGGAAGGTCGCCTCCATGATCACCTCCTTCGTGTCTTTAGAGGACACCGTCTCGCCGCCCGACCCCTCGTCGGCGTCGGCGTTTTCGGTCGGGGACTCGGCGGACTCGCTCGCCGATCCGCCCTGTGATTCGCTCATACCGTCACTCTACGTGTGAGGTACATAATACGCTCGCCCCTCGATACCGCCCTCGCTACTTTACCGCCCGGTAAACTTTTAACCTCTTGGTCAAACCCTATTATCGAACATGACACAAACGATCGTGCGAAACGGGACCGTGGTCTCGCTCGACCCGGACGTGGGGACGCTCGACGAGGCCGACATCCTGATCGAGGACGGCGAGATCGTCGAGGTGGGGGGCGGACTCTCCGCGTCGAACGCCGAGGAGATCGACGCGTCCGGCCACATCGTCGTGCCCGGATTCGTCGACTCGCACATCCACCTCGCGCAGACGCAGGTACGCGGCATCGCCGGGGACTGGTCGCTGATGAACGAGTACTTCGACCACATGCTCGGCAACATCACCGGGCTGTACCGGCCCGAGGACATGTACCTCGGCGGCCTCTTCGGTGCCTTCGAGAAGCTCCACACGGGGACGACGACGGCGCTCGACTGGTCGTACCCGAACACGCTCGAACACGGCGAGCGCGCGGTCGACGCGCTGAAAGACAGCGGGCTGCGCGCGGTGTACACCTACGGCCCGCCCGGCGACGACTCGGCGAAGTGGTGGTACGAGAGCGACGTGGGACTTCCCGAGGAGAACATCCGACAGCTCCACGAGGACCAGATCCGCGAGGACGACCTGCTCAGCCTGGCACTCGGCCTCCGTGGTCCCGACTTCTGTACCGACGAGACCGCCCGCGGCGACCTGGAACTGGCCCGCGATCTGGGCGCGCTCTCGACGATCCACATGGGGGCCGCGCTGTGGCCGTCCTCGGAGTACGGCGGCGACTACCAGGGCTTCGGCTGCCTCGAAGACCTGCTCGGTCCCGACGTCAACGTCGCCCACGGGAACCACTTCTCGCAGGAGGACATCGACCACGCGATCGAGCAGGGGGTCTCCTTCTCGTCGACGCCGGAAGTCGAGATGCAGATGGGTCACGGCATCCCCGTCACCGGCAAGGTGCTGGAGGCGGGCGGCCGGCCCGCGTGGGGCGTCGACGTCTGTTCGAACGTCAGCGGCGACATGGGCAGCCAGATGCGGATCGGCATGCAGCTCCAGCGTATGTTCGACAACCAGGCGGTCTTGGAGGGCGACGAGGAGGTCACCGAGGTCTCGATCTCCGCGCGCGACACCCTCGAAATGGCCACCATCGAGGGCGCGAAGGCGCTCCAGCTCGACGACGAGATCGGGACGATCACCCCCGGTAAGCGCGCCGACCTCGTCTTGTTCGACGCGAACGACTTCATGACCGCCCCGTCGCACTCGCCGGTCCAGACCGTCGTGTTCCAGTCGGACCCCTCGCATATCGACACCGTCCTCGTCGACGGCGAGGTCGTCAAGCGCGACGGCGAGCTGACGAACCCGAAGGTCCGCGAGGAGTTCGACCGGTTCGTCGCCTCCGGCGAACGGCTGTTCGACGAGGCCGGCATCGACCTGTAACGCCCGCGAAATCTCTCTTTCAACGACACACTTCACATGCGAATCGGACAATACCGAACCGCGGACGACGAATCGCCTTGGACCGGCGTCGCGACCGACGCCGGCGTGATCGACCTCTCGACGGCCGGCGCGGCCGCCGGCGTCGACATTGGCCCGAAGACCACCGACCTGCTGGTGGACTGGGAGTGGCGGCGCAAGGCCGACCTCGCGGTCGAGTACGCCGAATCGACCGGCGTCGGCCTCCGCGACCCCGCCGACCTCGACCGCGCCGCCCCCGTCGACGACCCCCAGAAGGTCGTCTGCGTCGGGCTGAACTACCGCGACCACGCCGAGGAGGGCGACAACCCGATCCCCGACGAACCCGTTCTCTTCTCGAAGTTCCCGACCTCGGTCGTCGGTCCCGAGGACGCGGTGCGCTGGGACCCCGAGTACACCGAGAAGGTCGACTACGAGGCCGAACTCGTCGCCGTCATCGGCGAGGAGACGCGCCGCGTCGACCCCGACGAGGCGCTCGACCGCGTCGCCGGTTTCACTGTCGGCAACGACGTCTCCGCGCGCGACCTCCAGCACGGCGACGGCCAGTGGGTCCGCGGGAAGAGCCTCGACACGTTCGCACCGACCGGTCCCGACCTCGTCACGACCGACGAGGTGGAGGATCTGCACGCTCTGGAGATATTCGCGGAGGTCAACGGCGAGCGGCTTCAGGAGTCCTCGACATCGAACCTGATCTTCGGCGTGGACGAGCTGGTCTCGTTCTGTAGTCAGGCGTTCACGTTGAAACCGGGGGATCTGGTGTTTACGGGGACTCCCCCCGGCGTCGGCGTCTACCGCGAGCCCCCGGTGCTGCTCGGCGACGGCGACACCGTCACGGTCGGCGTCGAGGGAGTCGGCGAACTGACGACCGACTTCGAGACTGAATAGTCGGTTCGCAGTCCCGCGTTTTAACGAGATTTCTTGGGGGTCGGATTGTCGTGTCGACCGAGACCGCCGAAGCCCCAGCCGCTCGGTACGAGATTCCGAACTCGGTGACTGAGACCACCGAAGCCCCGGCCGTGAAGCGGTCAGACGCTCGCTGCGCTCCTCGTCACTCGCGTTGCTCGTTCCTCGGTGCTTGCGTCGCCTCTGACCGCTTCACGGCCGCCCCTTCGAGTCCCGCCCCGCACCGCACAGCCTCACGCCTCCCCAGCCTCGTCGCTGGCGGTCGTCGCTTCGCTCGACCGCCAGCGACTCCCTCGCGCGACGCTGCTTCGCGGTCGCCGGGGGCGACCGCTCGCAGGCGCGCGCCACCGCACCGCGGGTCGCTTATTCGGCCAGTCCGAACACGTCGCGCGGGTTCTCGTAGACGACGGTCCGAATGTCGTCGACGTCGATTCCGTACCGGTACAGCTCGAAGATTGCCCGTTTGACCGCGTACGGGTCGGTCCGCAGCACGTTCGCGGTGTCGGTGTCGATCATGATCCGCTTTGGGCCGTACTCGTCGATGGCGTTCGCCACGTCGGCGGCGTCGACGCCGACGAGCCACGAGTGACCGATGGTGTAGCTCAGGTAGCAGTCGGTCTCTGCCATGAGGTACGCGGTGTTGTTCGCGTCCGCGTGCGAGGCGACCACATGCTCCTCGTCGAGTCCGGCGTCGCCCGCGGCCTCGATGTCGCGTTTCACGGCTTCGAGCGCCGGGTTCTCCCCGTCGAGGACCGGCTCCGTTCCCAGTCCGGCGTTCTTCTCGTAGCCGGGGGTGACGCCGAGGTCGTCGCGGTACTCACGTTTCGACTCCGTCGACGTGTTCGGCGTGTGGAGCAGGACGGGGAGGTCGTGGTCGGCGGCGAGCTCCATCTGCGCTTGGACGACCGCCTGCTGTTCGTCGACGTCCCAGCGCTCGACGTGCTGGCTCGGGGTCACGCCCGTTTCGCCGACGGCGACGACCTCGTCGAGCGCGCAGTAGTCGCCCATCGCGGCCAGCAGCTCGTCGGGGTTCTCGATCCGGACCCCGGTGTGGACGCCGAGGCTCAGCTTCGCCTCGAAGAAGTGGTTGCGCTCGATGGCCCGCCGGCGGTTGACCGCGTCGTCCCACAGGAAGCGGATGTCGCTCGCCTCGACGGGCTTGTAGGGGGTCCAGTGGTACCCCGACGACACCATCACCATCGACCGGCAGCCCGAGAGCGCGTACCGCTCCCGGTCCTCCCACGAGAGCGTGTGCGCGTGGTTGTGCGGGTCGATCCACGGAACGTTCAGCAGCTCCGTGGGGAGTTCGGGGTCCGATTCGTCGAGGAACGCGGCGTCGGTCGGACGGACCGTGGGCTGCGGCGCGGACATGGTCGCCCCGTCGTAGCCCGGCCACTTAGCGTTTTACAGGTTGGTAAAACTTTATTATGCGCCCGGCTGACACACGGATATGACACTGTTGATCGGGACAGACTCCGGACTGTACCGAGCGGACGACGTCCCCTTCGAGCGCGACGAACTCGACCCCGTCCTCGACTGCGGGGTCGTCACCGCCGTGAAGTCGTGGGACCACACCGAGGGCGTGTTCGTTGCCTCGTCGACGGGCGCGTACCGCTCGCTCGACGGCGGGGAGACGTGGACCGACCTCGAAGTCCCCCTCGGCGACCGCTTCTGGCACGCGGGCCAAAGCCAGGTGTGGTCGATCCTCGCGACGGCCGACGGCGCGCTGTACGCCGGGACCAACGATCCGTACATCTTCCGCTCGGTCGACGGCGGGGAGACGTGGACCGAACAGAAGGGGTTCCGCGAACTCCCCTCGCGCGGTCACTGGGAGTCGCCGATCGACCCGCACTACGCGCGCCTTCGCGCGCTCGAAACGGTCCCCGGCCGCCCCGACACCCTGATCGCCGGCGTCGAGGCGGGCGGGATCCACGTCAGCCGCGACGGCGGGCGGACGTGGACCGACCACCGCGACGCCATCGTCGACGACGTCCATCAGGTCCTCCCGATCTCGGAGGACGTGTGGCTCGCGGCGACCGGCTACCTCGACCACGACCTCGAAAACCTCGGCCTCGGCCACGCGGTCGGCGAGGGCGGTCTCTGGCGGACGACCGACGCCGGCGAGTCGTGGGATCGACTCGACGTCGGCAGCGATTTCTCGTACATCCGCCGGGTGTTCGTCCACGACGGCCGGGTGATCTTCTGCGGCGGCGAGGAGGCCCCGCCGGCGTGGGTGAACGACGACCACGAGGTCGCCCTGTTCGAGTCGACGAACTTCGGCCGCGACTTCGAGCGCGTCTCGTTCCCCGGCGAACCCCACGAGATAATCGAGACGTGGGCGGTCCACGACGGCGACGTGCTATGCGGCTCCGGCCTCTTCGACGTGCCCGACGAGCGCGACGACGTGGAGGGGCGGATCATGCGCCGCGTCGATGGTGAGGGCGTCGACGACGAGAGCGACGAGGGTGACGGCGGCGAAGGTGACGGCGACCCGACCTACGAGACGGTCGGCCGCGTCGACGCGAACGTCAGCCGGATCGAGGTGGTCTGAATGGCGGACGAATCCACCTCGGAGCCGGAGGCCGACGCCGCCGGCCGCGACGCACCCTCGCTGCTCGGTCGGTCGCTGTACGGCGGCGTCCTCGCGTACATGGCCGTCGACGGCTTCAAGAACAACGACAAGCGCGTCGCGGTCGCGGAGGAGAAGGGCGTCCCGATGCCGGAGGTCATGGTCCCGTTCGTCACCGGGATGCTGCTGGTCGCGAACGTCGGTGTCGTCCTCTGGCGGCTTCCCCGTGCCGCGGCGGGTGCGCTCGTCGTCTTCTTCCTCGGGACGACGCCGGCGATCCACGACTTCTGGACGATGGAGGGGGAAGAGCGTCACGGCAACAAAATCAACTTCCTGAAGAACCTCGCGCTGCTCGGCGGCGCGATCGTCTTCCTCGGCGCGGCAAGCGAGCGCGACGAAGAGATCGAGCGCGCCGAGGAGACAGACGGCGACGGGGAATGATGTCGTTCCCGCGCTGAAACGCGACGCCCCGCCGATCGTTTCCGCTTCCTGATAATACTCCGGTCCGATCCCCGAATTTCGGGTTCGTCCGGCGTCGACGCCCCGGATCGGCGGTGTCTGACGCAGTTCTTAAGTGACCGCGGCGAGGAGCGTACCGTAATTCCCCGAACGGGCGTCGAGCGCTCGGAGTGAGCGCCGTCGAGACCGACGAACGCGGTGTTCGGGAAAACCACACACGGACTGGAGGTCAAGATGGGACTGCTCACGAATCTCAGAGACAGCATATCGCGGGTCACGGACGGCCTGTTCGCGGCCGACGAGCCCAAGCGGATCGGGATCTACGGACCGCCGAACGCCGGCAAAACGACCCTCGCAAACCGGATCGCACGCGACTGGACGGGTGACGCCGTCGGCCCCGAGAGCCACATCCCTCACGAAACCCGGCGCGCGCGCCGGAAGGAGGGCGTCGAGATCGAACGTAACGGGCGGACGGTCACCATCGACATCGTGGACACCCCCGGGGTGACGACGAAGGTCGACTACAAGGAGTTCCTCGATCACGACATGGAGAAGGACGACGCCGTCCGCCGGTCGCGCGAGGCGACCGAGGGCGTCGCGGAGGCGATGCACTGGCTCCGCGAGGACGTCGACGGCGTCATCTACGTGCTCGACTCGACGACGGACCCGTTCACGCAGGTGAACACGATGCTGATAGGGATCATCGAGTCGCAGGACCTCCCGGCGCTGATCCTCGCCAACAAGACGGACCTGCCGGGGTCGGACGTCCAGCAGATCGCGAACGCCTTCCCCCAACACGAGACGATCCCGCTGTCCGCGCTGGAGGGCGACAACATGGACGAAGTGTACACCAAGATAGCGGAGTACTTCGGCTGATGCCCGGGCCGAAAGCCAACGTCGACGCCGCGGACGACGATCCGGACGACGACGGCGTCCGGATCGACATGATAAGCGGCGCGCGGATGGAGGGACTCACGGGCATGGAGAAGATCCGGCTCATCCTCGACGGCGTCCGCGACGGCAACATCGTCATCCTCGAAGAGGGGCTCTCCCCGGACGAGGAGTCGAAGCTCATCGAGGTGACGATGACCGAGATCAGCCCCGACGACTTCACCGGCATCGAGATCGAGACGTACCCGAAGGCCGAGGCCGGCGACCAGAGCTTCCTCGACAAACTGATGGGCCGCGAGTCCACCCAGAAGCTCACCGTGATCGGCCCGGCGAACCGGATCGAGACGCTGCACAAAGACGAGAACCTCATCAGCACGCTCGTCTCCCGCAAGTAGATGCCCCACCAGTGTACCACCTGCGGGCGGACGTTCCCCGACGGCTCCAAGGAGATGCTCTCGGGGTGTCCCGACTGCGGCGGGAACAAGTTCCAGTTCAAGCCCGCCGGCGCGACGGAGGACCCGACCGCGGGCGACGACGCCGGCTCCGCCGGCGCGACCGCCGACCCGTCCCCACCGGCTCCCGAGGACGGCGCGGCGTCGACGCCGGACGAGCACGCCGCCGATCAGACGCCGAGCGAGGGTCACACCGATCCGGCGTCGGGCGAATCCGCGGACGCGACGCGACCCGACGACGCCGCGAGCGACGACCCCTCGCCCGAAACCGACGGCACGGAGCAGATCGCGGACCGGAGCGACGAGGACACCGCGCAGGCGAGCGCGCGCTCCGAGGTAGTCTCGCCGGACGAACTCGACCGCGCCAGCCGCGAGGTCGAGGGCGCGGAGACGCCGCCCGCCGACGAGGAGCCGCAGTCCGGCATCGACGCCCTCCGCGACGAGCTCAACGACCAGTTCGAGAGCATCCGCATCGTCAGCCCCGGGCAGTACGAGCTCAACCTGATGGAGCTGTACGACAGACAGGAGTACATCATCTCCCTTCAGGAGGACGGCCGGTACGTCATCGAGATGCCCGACGCGTGGGGCATCCAAGACGAGTGATCTCCCGGCCTGCTCCAGTCTCGATCGCTCGTCAGCGCCGCCTCGGTCCGTAGTTAGCGCCGCCTCGGACGACGTGCCGCTTCGGGCGACCCTTGTCGAAGAGGATACTGTTATCCGGCTTCCTCCGCTACGGAGTCGCATGTTTACCGATCGCTTCCGCCGACCGGGCCGGAATTCCGGCCTCGGGTCGGCCCGTTCCGTCTCGCTCACCCGCCCGCGACCGCCGACCGGATCCGGACCGCTCCGGGCCTCCGACGAGGTATCCGTATGCGCGTAATCGCGAAGTTCGGCGGCACGAGCCTCGGCAGCGGCGACCGGATCGAGCGCGCGGCCGACTCGGTCGCGAGCGCCGTCGCGGCCGGTCACGAGATCGCGGTCGTCGCCAGCGCGATGGGGTCGACCACCGACGAACTCCTCGACGACATCACCTTCGAGACGGACGACGCCGACCGCGCGGAGATCGTCTCGATGGGCGAGCGCACCAGCGTGCGGATGCTGAAGGCCGCCCTCTCGGTCCGGGACGTCGAGGCGGTCTTCCTCGAACCGGGACACCCGGATTGGCCCGTTATCACGGACGAGCGCGGCGAGGTCGACGTCGCGGAGACGAAGCGGCGGGCCCAGAAGATCGCGGCGCGGCTCGACGGCGTCGTCCCGATCATTACCGGGTTCCTCGCCGAGGACCACGACGGTAACGTCACCACGCTCGGTCGCGGCGGCTCGGACACGACCGCCGTCATGCTCGGCAACTACATGGACGCCGACGAGGTCGTGATCGTCACCGACGTCGAGGGCGTGATGACCGGCGACCCGCGGGTGGTCGAGGGCGCGCGAAACGTCGGCCAGATCACCGTCGACGAGCTGCGGAACCTCTCCTTCCGGGGCGCGGAGGTGGTCGCCCCGTCCGCGCTCTCGTACAAGGACGAGGGACTCGCGGTTCGGGTCGTCCACTACCAGCACGGTGACTTACTCCGGGGCGGCACCCGGATCGAGGGCGAGTTCGAGAGCCTGATCGACATGCGCGAGGAGCCGCTGGCGTGTCTCACCATCGCGGGCCGCGCAATCCGGAACCGACCGGGGATCCTCTCCGAGCTCTCGAACGCCTTGCGCGCCGAGGAGATCAACATCGACGCGGTCGCCTCCGGGATGGACTCGGTCACCTTCTACGTCGACGTTGACGTCGCCGAGACCGCCGAGGCCCTGCTCCACGAGTCGGTCGTCACCGACGAGGCGCTCTCCTCGGTCACCGTCGCCGACCCCATCGCCGTGATCCGCGTCACGGGCGGCGAACTCCCCAACCAGTCGGGCGTCATCCAAGACATCATCGCGCCCATCGCGGACGCCGGCATCAACATCATCGACCTGATCACGAGCGCGACCTCGGTCGCAGTGTTCGTCGACTGGGACGACCGCGAGGAGGCGCTCGAAATCGTTCAACAGCGGTTCGACTGACCCGGTCGCTCGGCCGCGCCGTTCACTCGTCCCCGTTCTCGCCCGGATCGAACCGGTACCGCGTCGTCGACGCCCCGTCGATCCGCGGCCCGGAACCGACCGCCTCGAACCCGATCGCCTCGACGGTCGCCGTCGCGGTCGCGTCGACCGGGACGACCGCCTCGACGGCCATGCCCTCGCGGACCGCGAACCCCACCGGCTCCTCGAACAGCCGGCGGATCCCCTCCGGGCCGCCTTCGAAGTTCGTCACGTGGACCGTCCCGTCGCGCACGTCGAACGCGACGAACCCCTCGACCGAATCCGCGGGGGTCTCGTCGTCGTCCGCGGCTTCTGTCTCTCCGCCCCCGTCGTCCGCGGCTTCCGTTTGCCCGGACTCGTCCGTCACCGCGACGCGCACCGAGCGGTCGTGGATCATGTCGCGGACGACGCCGCTCGGCCGCCCCGTCATCGACGCCAGGGCCGTCGCGTCGGCCTCGACCGCGTCACGGACTCGCATACCGTCGCACTATCGCCCGAAGACATAAAGTCGCTGCCGCGCGGTCGACGGCGACCGGTTGATTTTAACGACCGGCGGACCCAGAAACGCGCATGTCCAAATCAACGAAGATCGTGGTCGGAACGGTCGGCGTCTCGGCCGTCCTCTCGGTGCTCATCATCCTCTCGTACGTCCTCGGCTGATGTTCTCGACCCGGTCGCTCGACGACGACCTCGCGGCGGTCCGCGACCGGTACGCGCCGGGATCGCCCGTCCTCGACGTCGAGACGGACTTCGAGACGCTCCCGCCGGCCGCGGCGGAGGATCTGGGCCTCTTCGTCGACGCGCTCGTTCCCGCCTCGTACCCCGCCGAGTGGCTCCCCGAGGCGGTGCCGGACCTCCTCCGAAAGCACGCGGGGCCGGCGTTCACGGTCGGTCTCCCGGGCGACGGGACCGTCGTTCGGACGACCCAGACCGACCCGCCAGCCGTCCTCGTCAAGCGGCGCGCGGAGGGGACGCCCGACGACTTCCTCGCGTTCCTGATCGCCGAGCGACTGGTCCAGATCGGCTGCGAGCCGGCTTCGGGGGCCGTCGGCGGCGACGACGCCGCTTCGACTGCCGACGCCGCCTCGACCGCCGGCGACGCGCCCGGCCTCCCCGAGACGTTCCTCCCCTTCTTCGGCGAGCGCTACCGCGACCTCGACGCGGCGATCCGGCGTCCCGACCCGGAGACGGGGGCGTCGACGACGGGGTTCGGCCCGGCCGACGCCTTCCAGGTCGCGAACGCGCTGTTCGACGCGTGGGTCGGGCTTCACACCCGCGAGGAGTTCGCGTCGTGGGCCGGGGAGTACCCCCGGCTGTTCGACGCGTGGGAGGACGCGGGCGACCGGCTCTCGGGTCGGCTCGGCGAGCTCTCGACCGAGGTCGCTCGCGGCGACACCGACTTCCCGAGCGCGACGGAGTACGCCTGCTCGGCGGTCAAACACGATCTGGACCTCCCAGCGCCGTACGGCGCGCTCGACACGGCCGCCTACCGGGACCGCGGGGCGGCCTACGCCGTGGCGTGGGCGGAGAAGACGTTCGCGGCGCTCGTCGACGAGGAGTGAAACGGGAATTCCCGGCCAGACGCGACCGTTAGAGGTCGACGACGACGTTCCCGTCGCCGTCGAGGTCGATGACGCCGTCGAACAGCTCCCGGAACCGGTCGAGGGTGGCGACCTCGTGGACCTCCTCCGAGAGGTGGAAGATGCCGACCGCGTCGTGTTCGTCGAGGAGGTCGAGGATCTCGGCGGCGGCCTCGTACACCGCGTCGTCGTCGGCGTAGTAGGCCATCTCGGTGAGCGAGTCGACCGAGACGCGCCGCTTCCCCTCGTTTTCAGTGAGGAAGCGCTCGACGCGGTCGACGACGCCGTCGAGGTCGTCGGGCGCGGAGACGTAGTAGACGTCGTCGGAGCCCCGTCGCGAGTAGCCCCGCTCGACTGAGAGCGTGTCGAGGATGGTCGCCTTCGTCTCGTCGACGTCGTAGTACTCCAGCTTCTGTTCGACCTCGCGCGCGGTGGTCCGCGTGGAGACGACGAGGAACGCGTCGGTGTCGGTCTTCAGGAAGTCGGTGTCGATCCGGTCGGTCTCGCCGATGCTCGGGTGGACGAGCAGGAGTCCGGTCCCGCCCGGTATCGTTTCCGGCCCGTTCTCGACGGCGAGGGAGTAGTCCATGGGATCGGAACTCGCCGGATCGACTTAACGGTGCGGGCCGGACCGGTTCGAGACCGTCGGACGCGGACGGGTCGCTGGCGTGCGGTCGGCGACCCTCCGGATCCGGCGACCCGCCCGCGCTCGGCCGCCGTCGCCGTGCCCTCCTCTCACATCCCCCTCCGTTTCATCTGGAGATCGTGACAGACGCGCGCCGCGTATCGGCGCGTCGATCTACTGGCTCCCCGGCGCGGCAGTCGGTTTTTTTGCTCCGCCCGCCCTCGGTGCGGTCGATGCCCGGTCACGACTCCGCGCGCGAGATCTACCGGCAGGCGCTCCCGGTCATCGGCGTCAGCCTGATCGCCGGCCTGTTCGCGGGGACGATCCTCGGCTCCGAGACCATGCGCGCGAACATCGCGGAGGTCCCCGGACTCCTGCTGTTGCTCCCGGCGTTCCTCGCCACGCGCGGCGGCGTGTACGGCTCGCTCGGGGCCCGGCTCTCGACGGGGCTTCACCAAGGAATCATCGAGCCGCGGTTCCGACTGGACCGCCGGCTCACGAACGCCATTGTCGCCTCCTTCCTCAACGGAATGACCGTCTCGGTGTTCATCGCGGTCGTCACCTACCTCACGCTCGTCCTGTTCGGCGACGGCGGGAGCCTCTTCCAGCTGGTCGGCGTGATGGTCGTCGCCGGCTTCCTCTCCGCCGTGCTCATGATCACGGTGTTGATCGCGGTCATCTTCGTCGGCTACCGCCGGGGACTCGACCCCGACAACGTCATCGGCCCGGTCGTCACCACCCTCGGCGACGTGTTCGGCGTGTTCTTCCTCCTCGTCGGAGTGGCCGTCGTGGGGGCGGTGTCGTGACCGACCGGACGGCGGTCGACGAGTGGTCGATCCGCCGGATCGTTCGGACGATGATCCCGCTTCTGGCCGCGCTGTCGGTGTTACAGCTCGTCTCCGGGACCGTCTTAGAGACCTACGAGGAGGTCCTGTTACGGTACCCGGCGCTCCTCGTCTTGGTGCCGGTTCAGATCGGGACGGCCGGCAACCTCGCGTCGATCACCTGCTCGCGGCTCACCACGCAGCTGTATCTGGGGACCTACGAGTTCAGCCCCTCGAACCCCGCGCTCCGGGCGAACGCGGCCGCGGTGTTCGGACTCGCGGCGACCGTCTTCGGCGCGGTGGGCGTCGCCGCGTGGGCGATCGGCGTCGCGCTCGGGGGGTCGCTCGCGCTCGGTCTGGTACTGCTGATATCACTCGTCTCCGGCATGCTGCTCGCGGTCCTCGTCGTCGTCGCCAGCGTCGTCGCCGTCGAGGTGTCGTACCGCGTCGGGCTCAACCCCGACGACACGACGATCCCCGTGGTGACGAACCTCTGTGACATCGCCGGCGTGTTGATACTCTTCGCGGTCGTCTCGGTCGTGCTGTGACGGCGTCTCGGATGCCGTGACGGGATTTCTGAGAGACGGGCCGGCCGCTTGCCGCCTCAGAACACGCTGTCGGCGGTCGCCGCGCCGACGACGCTGAACACTGCGCCAACAGAGACCGCTTTGAACGTCGTCGCCCATAGCTCCCTGCCTGCCACGCCCTCCTCGATAAGGAACGTGTCGGGCGCGTCGAAGAGGACGGCCAAGAGGAGTACGGAGCCGAACGCGACGATCATCAGCGAAAGGAACCGCACCGGGATCCCGGCGATTTCCGTTTCGGTCTCGGGATCGCGGTCGGTGTCCGCCCGGTACAGCGCGGCGTACCCGATCGCGGCGACGAGTCCCGCCACGAACACAGCCTGCGTCCAGTTCATCCCGGCCGCCAGCACCCACACCTCCTCGGTGACGACGAACGGGCCGGCGAGCAGGAAGCCGCCGACCGCCTGCTGGGCGGAGTCCGCCAGCCGGAAGTTCGGACGACGCAGCGACTTCGGCCGCTTCATGTCCGCGACCGACGGCGGGAGTCGGTAAAACACCGCCGCTTTTCACCGTCCTCCGCGTCGCCCCCGACATGAGCGTTCGCGAGGAGTTCGACGAGTGGGCGGCGACCGGAAAGGACCGCGGCATGGAGGACCGACACTGGCACACCGCGAAACACGTCTTAGCGCGGATGCCGGTCGAGGCGGGCGACGACGTGTTGGACCTCGGAACCGGCTCCGGCTACGCGCTCCGCGCGCTCCGCGAGCGCGGGATCAGTCGCGGCTACGGACTCGACGGCGCGCCGGAGATGGCCCGCAACGCCCGCGAGTACACCGACGACGACGCGGTCGGGTTCGTGGTCGGGGACTTCGACGCGCTGCCCTTCGCTGACGACTCGCTCGATCACGTCTTCTCGATGGAGGCGTTCTACTACGCGGCCGATCCGGTCAACACGCTCCGAGAGGTTCGCAGGGTGTTGCGGCCGGGCGGGACCTTCTACTGCGCCGTCAACTACTTCGCGGAGAGCGAGACGACCCACGAGTGGCAGGAGAACATCTCCGTGGAGATGACGCTGTGGGACCGGGCCGAGTACCGCGAGGCGTTCCGCGAGGCCGGGCTGTACGTCGCCGCACAGGACGCGATCCCGGACCGCGAGACGGAGATCCCGGACGCGGAGGAATTTCCGGTAGAGGGGTATGAGACGCGCGAGGCAATGGTGGATCGGTATCGGACGTGGGGGACGCTGTTGACGGTCGGCGTCGCGCCCTGACTCGGACCGATACGCAGTTGAGTATCAGTGAATCGTAACCGCGAATACTGCCGAAGCCCCGGTCGCTCGCCGATACGTCGTTGCGATCGATCTTACCGGGACCGCCGAAGCCCCGGCCGCGACGCGGGCGGACGCTCGCTGCGCTCCTCGGTCGCTCGTTTCACTCGCTTCCTGCGGTGCTTGCGTCGCCTCCGCCCGCGTCGCGGCCGCCCCTTCGAGTCCCGCCCAGCACCGCCCCGTAACCGCACCTCACGCCTCCCCAGCCTCGTCAGTCGGTCTCCGCTTCGCTCCGACCGACTGACTCCCTCGCGCGACGCTCCTCGGCCGCGAGGCGGCCTCGGAGGCGCGCGCCCGACCGTGGAGTCTGGGTCCGATAGTTCTCCGTTTAAAAGCGCGGAGCGACGCCTTCCGACGGTTTAAATCGCGTCGGGGACCAGAGTCCGGTAATGGAACCGAGTTCGCTCTCCGGGCTCCCCGCGGGCGTCGGCGAGGCGCTCGAAGCGGAGGGCGTCGCGGAGCTGTACCCGCCCCAGCGGGCGGCCGTCGAGGCCGGGGTGCTGGACGGCGAGAGCCTCGTCGCCGCGGTCCCCACCGCCTCCGGCAAGACCTTGATCGCGGAGCTGGCGATGCTCTCCTCGATCGAACGCGGCGGCAAGGCCTTATATATCGTCCCGCTGCGCGCGCTCGCCAGCGAAAAGAAGGCCGAGTTTGAGCGCTGGGAAGAGTTCGGCGTGACGGTCGGCGTCTCGACGGGCAACTACGACTCCGACGGCGAGTGGCTCGCGAGCCGGGACATCATCGTCGCCACCTCGGAGAAGGTCGACTCGCTCATCCGGAACGGCGCGCCGTGGATCGACGACCTGACCTGCGTCGTCAGCGACGAGGTCCACCTCGTCGACGACTCGCATCGCGGCCCGACCCTCGAAGTCACGCTCGCGAAGCTCCGGAAGGTGAATCCGGGGCTCCAGACGGTCGCGCTCTCCGCGACCGTCGGCAACGCCGACGTCATCGCCGACTGGCTCGACGCCGAACTCGTCGAGTCCGACTGGCGGCCGATCGACCTCCGCACCGGCGTCCACTTCGGTAACGCGATCAACTTCGACGACGGGAGCCAGCGCGAGGTGCCGGTCGAGCGCGGCGAGGACCAGACGGCGAAGCTCGTCGGCGACGCCTTGGACACCGAGGAGGGCGGGCAGGGCGGCTCCTCGCTCGTCTTCGTCAACTCCCGGCGCAACGCCGAGTCGTCGGCCCGCAAGCTGGGCGAGGTGACGAGCGCCCGGCTCACCGGCGACGAGCGCGACCGGCTCCGCGAGCTGGCCGAGGAGATCCGCGGCGTCTCCGACACCGACACCTCCGAGGACCTCGCGGGCGCGGTCGAGCAGGGGTCGGCGTTCCACCACGCCGGACTCGCGAGCGAACACCGGACCCTCGTCGAGGACGCGTTCCGCGACCGCCTGATCAAGTGCGTCTCCGCGACGCCCACCCTCGCCGCCGGCGTCAACACCCCCGCTCGCCGGGTGATCGTCCGCGACTGGCGGCGCTACGACGGCGACTTCGGCGGCATGAAACCACTCGACGTCCTCGAAGTCCACCAGATGTGCGGCCGCGCGGGCCGCCCCGGACTCGACCCCTACGGCGAGGCGGTGCTGCTCGCGAACGACGCCGACACCCGCGAGGAGCTGTTCGAGCGGTACGTCTGGGCCGAGGCCGAGCCGGTCCGCTCGAAGCTCGCGGCCGAGCCCGCGCTCCGGACCCACGTCCTCGCGACGGTCGCCTCGGGCTTTGCCGCCACCCGCGAGGGCCTCCTGTCGTTCCTCGACAACACTCTCTACGCGACCCAGACCGACGACGAGGGACGCCTCGCCGCGGTCACCGACACCGTCTTAGACTACCTCGAAGTCAACGGCTTCGTCGAGCGCGACCGCGACGGCGGGGCCGAGGGCCTCGCCGCGACCGGCATCGGCCACACCGTCTCGCGGCTCTACCTCGACCCGATGAGCGCGGCGGAGATACTCGACGGGCTCCGGACGGTCGTCGAGGACGGCACGGCCGGATCCGATGCCCCTGCCGCCGACGCCGAGTTCGTCCCATCGACCGACGCCGACGCGGACTCCGACGCCGACGAACCGGGGTTCACCACGTACACCCGAGGGGACGCGGAGGAGAGCGACGGCGACGCCGATCCGTCCGACTCGGACGACGACGAGCCCCCCGCGGTCACCCCGCTCGGTCTCTACCACCTGGTCAGCCGGACCCCGGACACCTACGAGCTGTACCTCAAGTCCGGCGACCGCGAGGAGTACACGGAGGTCTGCTACGAGCGCGAGCCGGAGTTCCTCGGCGACGTGCCCTCCGAGTACGAGGACGTGCGGTTCGAGGACTGGCTCGCCGCGCTGAAGACGGCCCGCCTGCTCGAAGACTGGGCGAACGAGGTGGACGAAGACCGGATCGCGGAGCGGTACGGCGTCGGCCCGGGCGACATCCGCGGCAAGGTCGACACCGCGGAGTGGCTCCTCCGGGCGGCGGAGACGCTCGCCCGCGACGTGGAGGGGATCGACGGGGACGTGGTCGTTCAGGTCCGCGAGGCGCGCAAGCGCCTGGAGTACGGGGTCCGCGAGGAGCTGCTCGATCTGGCCGGCGTCCGCAACGTCGGCCGCAAGCGGGCTCGCCGCCTCTACGAGGCCGGCATCGAGAGCCGCGCCGACCTCCGCGAGGCGGACAAGGCGGTCGTGCTCGGCGCGCTCCGCGGCCGCGAGCGCACCGCCGAACGGATCTTGGAGAACGCCGGCCGCGAGGACCCCTCGCTCGACGGCGTCGACCCCGACAGCTCCGCCTCCGCGGCGGCGACCGCGGGCGCGGACGCCGACGGCGACGGCGACGGACAGGCCAGTCTAGGTGATTTCGGATGACGGAACCGTCGGCCTCCCAAGCGGACCCGGCGTCTGATCCCGCCCCCGCCGTCAGACTCGTCGCCGGAGCGTTCGCGATCGCCGACCTCGACGCGTTCCTCGCCGACCTCGACGAGGTCGCCGCCGAGACCGGCGCGGTGGTTCAGGCGTTCGACGCCGACCTCGTCGTCTCGCCCGCCCACCTCCGGGAGGCGGCCCGGCTCGCGGCCCGTGCGATTGCCCGCGGCGAGGCGGTCGCTCGCGACCCCGGCGTCGAGATCCTGCTGTACGTGGCCGGTCGCAGACAGATCGACCGCGCGCTCGAACTCGGCGTGTCGGAGGGCGAGCGGGCCGCGGTCGTCCTCGTCGCCGACTTCGGCGGTGTCCCCGGTGTCGACCGGCCCTCCGCCGATCTTGACGAGGCCGTCGAGTCGATCCGGGAACTCGCCGCTGATGAGATCGGCGAGTTCGACGAGAGCCAGAGCCGCGCGTTCGACGAGGCCCGCGTCCGCGAGTTCTACGGCGTCACGGACCGCGAACTCGCCGCGACGACCGGCGACCTAACGGATGTCGTGCGCGAACGCGTCGCGCTGCTGGACGTCGAGAAGTGATCTCATACCCCTCTGTTTCGACTGGAAACCGCCCGACAGGAGCGCCGCTTTGGGCCCAGTCGAAACGAGGGTACGGTAGAAGTAGTCCATCCTGGATTCGAACCAGGGTCGTTGCCCCCAGAAGGCAACAGGATTGGCCACTACCCCAATGGACTGCGTACTCACGAGTAACCCACACGTCTTTGTAAGCGTTGCGCGTTGCGACCGCCGTGCGACTCTGTGACGACCCTCCGGGGCCGAACCGCTCTCGGATCGTGTTCGTGCGTACATCGACGCGTTTTACACGGCCCAATCCGCACGAAGCTGTATGTACGTCGGACGATTCGTCGTCGTCGCGCCCGGCATCGGTGGCTACCGCGTCTCCTCGCGCTCGTTCCCGAACCGCCGCGTCCGCGACCGCGGCGGGACGCTCACCGTCGGCCCGACCGCGGACGCGCCCGAGACGGACAACCCGTACGTCTCGTACAACTGCGCGCGCCGCGTCGAGACCCCGACCGGCGAGCCGCTGGCGGTCCTCGGTAACGGCTCGCACGTCGACCCGATCGCGGAGAAGCTGGAGCTGGGCTACCCCGCCCGCGACGCGCTCGCGACCCCGCTGCTCGCGCTCGACTTCGAGAAGGACGACTACGACACGCCTCGGGTCGCCGGCGTCGTCGGCGCGGAGTCGGCGACGGTCGGCGTCGTCCGCCGCGACGCGCTCCTCGTTGAGGCCGTCGACGAGCCGACCGTCGTCGCGACCTACGAGACGGACTCCCCCGAGCCGTACGACCTGACCGCGACCGACGCCGGCGGCGTCGCGACCGAACTGTTGGAAGCCGACCTCGAACACCCGGTCTGTGCCGCGGGCGCGACCGTCGACGCCGACGGCGTCGCGCTCGCGTTCGACAACGGCGACGACTGACCGGCGCTCCGACCCCGGTCCGCGTTCCGGCCCCGGCCGGACGACGCCTCCCCGCCCCCTGACCACCTTTCCGGCTCCCGACGCCTTTTGCCTCCCCCGTCCGAGTGACGCCCATGGAGCGCGTCACCGCGGCCGACTACCACGACCTCGCGGTCCCGTCCGACCCCCGAATTTCGCCGGACGGCGACCGCGTCGCCTTCGTGCGCCGACAGCCGAACGACGACGACAGCTACGAGACGACGGTGTACCTCGTCGACGCCGCGGGCGAGGACGACCCGCGCCGGCTCACCCTCCCGGAGGGCTCGGACGCCGAACCGCGCTGGAGCCCCTCCGGCGACCGGATCGCGTTCACCTCCACCCGGGGCGCGGCCGACGACCGCCAGCAGCTGTGGGTCCTCCCGGTCGACGGGGGCGAGGCCCGCCGCCTCACCGATGTGGTCGGCGGCGTCTCGCAGATCGCGTGGTCGCCCGACGGGGAGCGGATCGCGTTCGTCCAGTCGGTGACGGCCGACGACCGCGACGCGGACCGCGACCTCGCCGTGCCCGACGAGTACGAGCCGGACGACCACCCCGACCCGCGCGTGATCGACCGGACCGTCTACCGGTCCATGGAGCGCTACTTCGACGGCCGCCGACCGGGCGTGTACGTCGTCGACGCGGACGCGACCGTGGGGGGCGTCACCGACCCCGACCCGGCCGAGTCGGGCGCGGTCACCCGTCTCACCGACCGCGACGCCGACTTCGCGGCCCCGACGTGGGGCGACGCCGACACGCTGTACTACACCGAGGCCGTCGGCGACGACCCCGACGACTCCGTCGAGATCGCGATCCGCGCCCGGGACCTCGCCGCCGGCGACGACGAGCGCGTCCACACGACGACCGGGTGGGGGGCCGACCTCGCGGCGACCGCCGACGGGCGCGTCGCGTTCACCCACGCGGAGCCGGATCAGGTGTCGATGCGGCCGACCGACCTCCGCGTCCTCGACGCCGAGTCCGGGGCGGTCACCGACCTCACCGGCGACCTCGACCGCGGCCTCGGCCGGGGGACGACGCCGCAGTGGGGACCCGACGAGGAGACGCTCTACTTCGCGACGCCCGACGAGGGGAAGACGGCGCTGTGGCACGTCCCCGCCGACGGGAGCGCGGACCCCGAACGCCTCCTCCGTCCCGGAACGGTCTCGGGCGCGACCGTCGGCGGCGAGACCGATGCCGGACCCGAGTCGGTCGCGGTCGCGTACGCCGCCAGCGAGTGGGACCACCCGGGCGACGCGTTCGCCTACGACGCCGCGGCCGACGAGACGACTCGTCTGACCGAACTGAACGCCGACTACCTCGCCGAGCGGGCGCTCGGCGAACCCGAGGAGATCCGGTTCGAGTCCGACGGCGTCGAGGTTCAGGGGTGGCTGCTGACGCCGCCCGCGGAGGTCGAGGCCGACGAGTCCGCCGACGGATCCGCCGCTCCCGACGAGCCGTACCCGCTCGCGGTCGAGATCCACGGCGGCCCGCACGCGATGTGGTCGACCGCGGGGACGATGTGGCACGAGTTCCAGACGCTTGCGGCCCGCGGCTACGCCGTCTTCTGGTCGAACCCGCGCGGCTCGACCGGCTACGGGGAGGAGTTCATGCAGGCCATCGAGCGCGACTGGGGCGCGGTCACCATGCGCGACGTGATGGCGGGCGTCGAGACGGTCGCCGACCGGCCCGAGATCGACGCGTCGAACGCGTTCGTCACCGGCGGCTCCTTCGGCGGGTTCATGACCGCGTGGGCGGTCGGACAGACCGACTACTTCGACGCGGCCGTCTCACAGCGCGGCGTCTACGACCTCACCGGGTTCTACGGCTCGACCGACGCCGCCTACAAGCTCGTCGAGGGCGACTTCGACACGGTCCCGTCCGAGGAGCCGGAGTGGCTCTGGGAGCAGTCGCCGACGGGCCACGCCGACGCGGTCGACACCCCGACGCTGTTGATCCACTCCGAGGACGACACGCGGACGCCGATCTGTACGGCGGAGCTGTACCACCGGATCCTCCGAAAGAACGGCGTCGACACGCGGTTCGTCAGGTACCCCCGCGAGGGCCACGAGCTCTCCCGGTCCGGCGAGCCGGCGCACGTCGTCGACCGGATCGAACGGATCGCGCGCTGGTTCGACGGTTACTCCGAGTACCACGACACCGAGCGCGCGCTCGACCGTCCCGAAGACGACGGACTGACCGCGGGCGAGGAGTCGGACGAGGCGGAGAAGTAGGCGTCCGCGCCGGCCCCCGATTCAGCGCTCGTCGGGGTCGAACGCGTCGATGGCGTCGTGGACGTCTCCGACCCACTCGTCGAGGGCGTCGTGGAGTCGCCGTTTGGCCTCGGGAACCGGAATCGCGGTGTACTGGTAGACGTACCCGCCGGAGTCGAGCAGGCGGCGACGGCGCTCGACGAGCCCCTTCTCCCGTAACGTCGACAGCGACCGGTTCACGTTCGACCGGTCCCGGTCGAGGGCGTCGGCGAGTTCCGAGACGGTGCTGCCGGGGTTGTCGAGCAGCGCGAGGTACGCCCGGCTCTCGTGGTCGCGCACGCCGAAGACGCAAGAGAGGACGTGCTCGAACGAGGGAGACCGATCGCCGACGAGGTCCTCGATTTCGGGGTCGCTCATGTCGACCGATTCGCGCGGGGCGAGGTTAAATGCCGGTCTTCGTCGCTCGGCCGGCTCACTCCTCGGCGGCGTATCCCATCTGGTCGATACACCCGCGCATCCCCGACTCGTCCGCGTGTCGGTGGAGGTTTGTCGGCGTGTCGCAGTGGTACGTCTCCCCGTCGTACCGGAGGGCGACCTCGTGGCTGGCCCCGGCGACCTCGACATCGACGAGAATCCGCCGTCCGTCGTTGAGCGCGTCGATGAGTTCGTCGACGGCCAACTCCCCCGCCTCGACCCGGAGTACCTCGCTCATAGGTTCGATTCGACGGTCGGCGAGTTAAAGCCGACCATGTCCCGCGACGCTCACGTCGTCGTCGAGTCCGGGCCGCCCTCCTCGGCCGGCGGCTCGACGCCCTCCGCGGCGGCGACGTCCTCGGTCCGCTTCTCGGTGTCGACGTGCCAGCGGTCTATCTCCGACTCGTAGTCGCCGAGCACGGCCGACACCTCGTCTTTCAGCTCGTCGTCGTTGACGTTCACCTCGAAGACGAACGTCTCGCCGTCCTCCGCGCGGGCGACCTCCTGAATGTTGGCGCTGACCAGCTCGTTGTCGAAGTAGTACGGTGCCATCTGGGTCATCACGTTGCGGTAGACGGCGTCCTCGACCTTTCTGAGCGCCTTCCGGCTGGCCGAGTCCGCCGCGCGGGCGACGTGTTCGATCGACTCGCCCCAGCTCTCGCGGGCGCTCTCGGTGTCGTTCTCCTCGACCTGCTCGTAGGACTCCGTGAGCTTCTCGCCGGCCGTCTGGAGGTCGTCGCCGGGGGATTTCCCCGCCTGCTCGCCTTTCCCCTCGTCGACGGACGCCTGCGCCGCGGTCTTCTCCGAGACGTCCTCGTCGATACGCTCGTGGGTCTTTGGTCGCCACTCGTCGAACTCGTAGTAAGGCCCGCCGTCGACGCCGACCTCTCGGAGCGCGAGAGCGACCCGCTCGCCGTGTTCGACGACGTCGCCCCAGTCGCCGCGCATCTTGAATCCGGAGATGCTCTCTTCCATCGATTGGCCTCGCTACGGAACGGACGCGTATAAATCTCTCCGAACTGACGTGAGCTGAGGCGGTTACTTCCCGTAGGCGATCCGGCGGCCGAGCCCGTTGATCCGCTCTTTGAGGTCGCCGAGGTAGCCGGCGGGCGAGATACGGCGGAGCGACGACTCGTCGACCTCGATCCGCTCGTCGGCGAACGGGTCGCGCTCGGCCCGCTCCTCGGAGGACTGGTCGTCCGCCACCGCTCCGACGACGGTCGACATCGAACAGCGGCCGCACGCCTCCGCCGTGATATCGGCGTCGACCGGCTCCGGTGTGCGTGACTCGTCCCCTGACATGGCTTCTCACCCCACGGTAGGCGGTTCTCGCACTTAAAACTGCGCTCCACGCCCCCGTGTGGGATTCCCGCGCGGCGCGGCCCGTTTCCCGACGCGCTTTTACTCGCTCCGTGGAATCAGTTCGCATGGGATATCGCGTCGTCGACGTCGACTCGGTCGAACCGGAGTCGGGCCGCCCCTGCGAGTGTCGGAAGCTGGCCGAACCGGGCGGACTCGACGCCGCGGCGATCAACCGGTTCCGCGCCGATCCCGGCGAGCAGCTCCCCTTGGCGTACCACTACCACCAGACCCAACAGGAGGCGTTCTACGTCCTCGACGGGACGCTCGCGGTCGAGACCCCGGAGCGGACCTACGAGGTGCCGGCCGACGACCTGTTCGTGGTCGACCCCGAGAGCCCGCAGCGCGCGTACAACCCCGCGGACGCGGACGAGCCGGTGACCGTGTTAGCCGTCGGCGCACCGCCCGCGTCCGGCGACGCCGTCGCGTACGACCCCGACGATGAGTGACCGCGCGGCGTCGGACGAACGCCCCGGCTCGGGCGGGGAGTCCGGAACGGACGGGGCCCCTGAGCCGGGCGAGAGCCCCCGCCGCGACCCCGAGGAGCTGCCGGCGGAGATCCGCGAGTCGGTGCCGGACTACGACGACGAGTACTTCGACCGGGTCTCGGACCGGCTCATGTACAGCTACGACCTCGACCGCGACGTGGTCGTCGACGGCGAGCGCTTCGAGCTGTACGCGGAGATGCGCGTCCGCAACCAGAAGCAGTTCCTCCACCCCGCCCTGAGCTACGCGGACCACGACATGATGGAGTTCGTGTTCGCGCGCCGCGTCTCGACGCCGTCCGTCGCCGACGTGGAACGACTCGTCGAGTTCGCCCACGGCGTCGCCGACGACCGCGTCGACGGGCACGAGGAACACTACGGCACCGACGTCACCGTCGTGCTCGTCGCGGATCGGGTCCCGGACGACGTCGCCGACTTCGTCGAGGGGTTCCACGACCGCACCCTCCTGAAGTTCGGCTACTACGGCCACTACGAGGTGAACCTGGTCGTCGTCGCGCCCGACCGCGAGTCGCTCGCGGCAAGCGAGAGCGCCGACACCGCCGCGGCGTTCCGACTGTGGGAGGCGGTCGACGAGCCGGACGAGGGACTCTTCTCGCGGTTCGCGAAGCGGTTCTGGCGATGAGCTACACCGGCTTAAAAAACGGCGACGCCGCGGCCGCGGTCGTCAGTCGTCGCTCGGTTCGACTGCGGGCTCGCTCCCGCCGCGGACGCTCGTGATGTTGCCGTAGCCGATACGCACCAGCGACAGCGCGAGGTAGATCAGCACGAACGCCAGTGCCATCTGGACGACGGCGGATATCTGTCCGCTGAGTCCGGCCACGTTGCCCAGTATGAGCTTCTGATACAGGTTGTCCCACAGGGCGACCCACGACAGCCCGAGTACGGTGATCGTCACCATGATCGTCATCGGGACCCCGGTGGAGATCAGCTGCTTGGACTCGTCCCAGTTGGCGAGCCACACGGTGCCGGTCAGCAGCGCCAGCGCCGCGAGCAGCTGGTTCGCCCCGCCGAACAGCGCCCAGAGCGTCACCCACTCGCCGGAGATGACCAGCGCGTACGCGATCAGCGACTGGATGATCGGGTTCGTGTACCGCCCCTTCGCGAGGCTGGGAAGGTCGGCCGAGAAGCCCGTCGTCGTCCCGCTGCCCTGCGTGCCGACGATCTCCTCCATCATGTACCGACCGAGCCGCGCGGCGGTGTCGGTCGACGTGAGCAGGAAGCTCACGAGCACGAGCGCCATGAACGGCGCGCCGTACTGGGCGGGAATACCGAGGCTGGTGAGGATGATACCGCCTCCCGTCGCGAAGTTCGGCAGTGCGCCGCCGATACCGCCGCCGGCGGCGGCCGTCGTGGAGCCGGCAATGGCGAGCGTCGAGATGGCGACCGAGGCGAGCAGCCCCTCACCGAGCATCCCGCCGTAGCCGATGAGGCGCGCGTCGCTCTCTTGGTTCAGCTGTTTCGCCGTGGTGCCGGAGGACACCAGCGAGTGGAACCCGCTGATCGTCCCGCAGGCGATTGTGACGAAGAGCAGCGGGAACAACGGCGTGATCCCCCGTTCTCCGATTGCCAAGTCGCTCCCGAAGAAGCCCATGTACGCCCCGATCGAGGAGTCGATCGCGAGCTCCTGTACCGGAGTGATCGGATCGATGCCGAGGTTGAACCCGACCGTCCCGACGATTATCGCCAGCAGCGCCCCGCCGACGCCGGAGTACAGCAGGAACGACGAGAGGTAGTCGCGCGGCTGGAGCAGCACCCACACCGGGAGCGCGCTCGCGAGCGTCGCGTAGACGAGGATGACCGGCACCCACGCCGCGACGTTCGGCTGGAGGATGGCGTCGGTGCTCACCACCGCGCCGGGCAGCCACGCGCCGCTCCCGAGGAACTCGAACAGGACGATCGTACCCTGCGGATACGTGCCGGCCTCGACGGCCGGGAACAGCGCGATCGGGTTCTGGATACCGACCCAGACGCCCGCGAACACGCCCGCGACGAACAGGACCGTCCCCGGCAGGAACGGGCCGTCGAGCTGGTACAGGTAGACGCCGAACCCGAACGCCAGCGCGATGTAGATCAGGCTCGCGGTCGCCGCCGACGGGAACGCGTTCAACACGATCCCGACGACCAGAGCGAACACCGCCACCACGAGGATGATGGTGAGGAACGCGAACCACAGCAGCATGTTCTTGCCGCGCTCGCCGACGTACTCGCCGACGATGAAGCCGATCGACTTCCCCTCGTGTCGCATCGACCCCGACAGCGAGATGAAGTCGTGAACCGCCCCCATCAGCGGGTTCCCGATCGCGACCCACAGCAGCGCCGGAACCCATCCCCAGATGGCCCCGGCCGTGATCGGGCCGACGATCGGCGCGCCGCCCGCGATGCTCGAGAAGTGATGCCCCAGTAGCACCGGCTTCTTCGCCGGTACGTACTCCTGTCCGTCCTCGTACTTGTGTGCCGGCGTCTCCCGCTCGTCGTCGAGATCGACGAACCGAGAGAGGTACCGCGAGTATCCCACGTACCCCACGGTGAACGTACTGAGAACGGCGACGACGATCCAAATTACACTTGTCATAGGTTCCCTGCCTCGTGGTACCGGTTCACTATGTTAGACTTAAACGTTGCTTTCGTTCATGATACTTGAGGCGATCGACCCGCCGAATCGGCCGAAGCACCCGGGTGTACTGGGTTTCTTACTCCCGAGAATCGATAAAATTCGGCACATTTCCGGTCGATTCGGCTCGCGCGCGCTCGGGCGGCGTCGAGTTCCGCTCCGAGTTCGAGCCGTTCCGTCCGGGGGGCCGGCGACTCTGCTCGTTCCCTCCTCGGGGTCGGCGACCCTGCCCGACCGGCTCAGACGTCCACGTCGAGCGCGTCGGCGACGTCGGTGAGGACGTCACCGCGGACCTCGCTGGTCCGGGATTCGATCTCGGCGACGAGCGGCGGCTCGAACCCCTCGCGGACCTGTTCGAGGCGGTCGCGCTCGGTCGCAACCCGCTCCCGGAGGTAGCGCGCCCCGCGGCCCGTCTCGTCGTCGTCGGGCGTCGGCGTGAGCCTGTTCGCGACGAGCCCGCGCACGGAGAGGTCCCGCTCGGTGAACCCCTCGATCGCCCGCGCCGTCTCGTTGACGGAGAGCTGGTCGGGGTTGAACACGAGGAAGAACGCGGCCTCCGTCCGCATCGTCTCGCCGGCGTACTCGAAGAACTCCTTGCGCCGCTGGAGCCGTTCGATGACCGGGTCGCCCTCCAGCAGCCGCCGGGGCTCCATGTCGCCGATGGCGGCCTTCTCGAACAGGTCGATCGACTGCTTCCGCTTGTACACCAGTCGTTCGATCCAGTCGCCGAGGAACTCGGGGAGCCCGAGCAGCCGCAGCGTCGATCCCGTGGGCGCGGTGTCGAAGACGACCCGGTCGTACGGCTCGCTCTCCTCGCGCATCACGTCGACGAACGCGTCGAACAGCGCGGACTCGTACGCGCCGGGCGTCCCGTGTGACATCTCCAGCTGGCGGTTGATCTCCGAGACCATCGCCGCCGACACCTGCTCGGAGAGCGACTCGCGGATCTCGTCGAGGTGCCGCTGCATCTCGTCTTCGGGGTCGATCTCCATCGCGTCGAGCCCGTCGACGCCCTTCACCGACCGCGGCTCGTCGCCGAACGACTGGTCGAACACGTCCGAAACCGAGTGCGCCGGGTCCGTCGAGACGACGAGCGTGCGTACCCCCTCTGTCGCGCAGCGGTACGCGTACGCACACGAGACCGTGGTCTTGCCGACACCGCCTTTCCCGCCGAAGAAGACAAACGGCTCCATCAGTCGCGGCGTTCCCCTCGTCCCGTCATCAGAAGTGGTACTGCTGGCCCTTCCGCTCGATGAGGCTCTCGCGGTCCCACAGCCGCCGCTCCCACGCCTCGAACTCGTCTTCGAGGTACGGGAGCAGCTCCGCGGTGTAGTACGACACCGGCGACGGGATCCCGAACGCGTCCGGGAAACACGCGAGCATGAACTCGTCTTCGACGTCCTCCGCCTCCTTCTCGATCTTCTCGTAGGCCGGGTGCGTGATCATCCCGTGGTACAGGCCGCGGAGCCACTCCTCTACCGTGGCCCGAAACGTCGTGATGCGATCGGCGAGTGTCATTATCTCTCGTGACAGTCCGCCCGTGTTAAAAGCTGTCGCGGTCGTCCGTCCGATCTGACGATGCGTCCTCGCCGTCGCCGCGCGATGCGCCGATCAGGCGGAGCTGCCTTCGGTCAGTTCGCCCTGCGGTTCCTCGGCGTCGCCGGACTCGTCGCCGGCGTCCAGCTCCGGGGCGTCCGAGTCGTCCGGACTCGGACTGTGGATGTCGCTGTCGAGTGTTTCCCAGACGAGGTACAGCATCGCGGCGATCATCAGTACCGTCATCGTGATGCTGACTAAGGCCACGGACCCGGCGGACACGACCATGTCGCGAGTTCGACGACCGCAGCGTATCAACGTATCGGCTCGGGCCCGACCGCCGTCCCGTCGCCGACTCGCTCCGCTCTCGCCGGGCTTGAAGGGGACTCCCGCCCATTCACCCACATGGACGACCCCGACGAGACCGACGACCGCATCCCGGTGACCGTGCTCTCCGGGAGTCTCGGAGCCGGCAAGACGACGCTACTGAACCACCTGCTCGGGAACGCGGGCGACCGCGACATCGCGGTCCTCGTCAACGACATGGGCGACGTCAACGTCGACGCGGACCTGATCGCCGAGGGGTCCGAGGTCGACGTCGAGGGCGTCACGGAGCTGTCGAACGGCTGTATCTGCTGTGAGCTTCAAGACGATCTGGAGTCGGCGGTGGTGCGGCTCGCGAACGAGCGCTCGTTCGACAACCTCGTCGTCGAATCCTCGGGGATCTCGGAGCCGGCCCCCGTGGCCCGCCTGTTCACCACCGAGTCGCGCGCGGCGGCCCGGTACCGCGTCGACGCGCTGGTGACCGTGGTCGACACGCGGCAGTTCCTCGACGCCTTCGGCGGCGACGACGCCCCCGAACGCCGGGTTGACCCGGCCGCGGGCGACGGCGACGCCGACCGCCCGCTCTCGGACCTCCTCGTCGAACAGATCGAGGTGTCGAACCTCGTGGTGTGCAACAAGGCGGACCTCTGTGCCGACGCGGAAATCGACGAGGCGGTCGACCTCGTGGGCGCGCTCCAGCCCGACGCGGAGACGGTCGTCACGGAGTTCTCCGCGGTCGACCCGGACCGGCTCCTCGACGTGGGACTGTTCGACGAGCGAGCGCTCGGCGACCTCCCCGGCTGGAAGCGCGCGTTGGCGGACGCCGAGGAAGGCGGAGACGACGCCGACGAAGCGGCCCACGACGATCACGCCGCCGACCACGACGATCACGCCGCCGACCACGACCACGCACACCGCCACCCCGACGAGGTGTACGGCGTCACCTCCTTCACCTACCGGCGACGGCGTCCGTTCCACCCCGACCGGATCGCCGCCATCCTCCGCGACCTGCCCGAGGGCGTGGTCCGGTCGAAGGGGACGCTCTGGGTCGCGGGCACCGAGCAGCGCCAGCAGGTCGGACAGGCGGGGCGGTCGGTCCGCGTCACCGCGCTGGGCCCGTGGATCGCGAGCCTCCCGTCGGTCGAGCGCGACATGCTCCGCTCGAACCGGCCCGCCCTCGACTGGGACGACGAGCGCGGCGACCGCCTCACCGAGTTCGTCGTCATCGGCACCGATGTCGACGAGGACTCGCTCGTCGCGCGGCTCGACGACGCCCTCCTCTCCGACGCGGAGCTGTCGGAGGTCGGTGACGCGGGGATCGGCGACGACCCCGCAGCCGTCGACCCCGCGCCGTTCCCGGACGAGCAGGGCGCCGAGGCCGCGCTCCGCGAGCCCTGAGGGGCTTCGTGCGGCGTGCCGCGCACTCAGCAGGCGCAGCCGCTGCCGGTCGCGCGCTCGAAGCGCATCGACTCGCCGCAGTCGGAACACACCGGGTCGCCGTCCGCGTCGCGGTCGAACCCCTCCTGGTCGACGTTCACGTCGCGGACGCGGACGCCGCAGTCGTCACACCAGTACGCTCCTTCCGAGCCGTCGTCGCCGGCGGTTCCGGGTGCGCGCTGGGTCGACCCTTCCATCACGTCCGTAAGCGTGTCAAATATTCCCATGAATACGGGCACGAGCTACGTCATGTTAGTTTCTGGGTCCGTCGCCGCCGATTCGGGTCCGATCCGCCGAGCCGGACCGACCCCTGTCGCGGGACTCAGGCGGCCGACCTTCCCCCGTGTTCCCGTGCGAAGCAGTCGAGGACGAGTTTCGCGCCGCCGAGGACGACGGGACCGATGAACAGGCCGACGGCGCCGAACACGACGAGCCCGCCGAAGATGCCGATGACGATGATCGCGGAGTTGAACGCACCGGTCCGACCGATCAGCGCGGGTCGGAGGTACGTGTCCGAGAACGTGACGAGCAGACCGTACACGGCGATCGACGCGCCGGCGACCGGTCGTCCGACCGCGGCGAGATAGACCGCGGCCGGGACCCAGACGCCGAACGCGCCGACGAGCGGGAGCAGCGTCAGCACGAACGTGACGACCGTGAGGAATATCACGGCGGGGAGGCCGGCGATCGCGAGCCCGAGGCCGAGTAACGCCGCCTGGATGGCTGCGACGGCGACGTTCCCGACGACCGAGGCCCACATGAGCTGATCCAGTCCCTCGCGGAGTTCGTCCAAGACGTCTTGATCGACCGGCAGCACCCGCTGGACCCACGTCACGAGCCGTTCCCCGTCGCGCAACAGCGAAAAGAGGACGAACAGCGTGATCGTCAGTCCGATGAAAAGCGCCGGCAAACTGCCGACGAGATCGATCGCCCCCGAGGTGAGCTCCTGGAGGGTCCTCGCTATCCGGTCTTGGTTCGATTCGTACAGTGCGACGAGGTCGAACTGATACCCGGTGGTTTCGAGCAGTTCTTCGATCGACGCGATGTCGATCTGTCCGTTTCTGACGGCACTCACGACTCTGAGCGACTGTTGGATGGCGACCGTGAGGAGATAGATGATCGGGATCAACACGAAGAACAACGCGCCCACGACGACGCCGATCGCCGCGAACGTGGGCCTGATGTGTTCCTCGGCCCGCTGCTGGACGGGAAACAGGATATACGCGAGAACCACGCCGAACAGAATGAACTGGAGATACGGCAGGAGGACGAACAGCGCGAGGAGACCGCTCAGCAGGACGAGTGCGGTCAGCCCCAGCTGTCCCACGAGCCACGTCGGGGAATCGGGTCCGCTTGACATGCCAGGGGATTTGACGGATACACACATTATGTTATGGTCGCGACATCGGAGCCCCCGGCGACTCCGAAGTCCGGTTCACAAAAGCGGCACCGTGAGCCCGACGAAGAGCGCGCCGAGCCCGAGCCCGAGGTACAGCAGCCGCTCGAACCGCGGCCCGGCCGGCAGCGGCCCGGCGTCTTCGACCGGCGCCAGCCGGACCAACTGGCGGTACGCGACCACCGCCGCACCGGCGAACGCGACCGCGGAGACCGCGAGCGACGCGGCCAGCGACAGCCCGTACGCGAGCCCGTATATCGGGCCGAACGAGAAGACGAGCGTGAACGCCAGCCCCGCGGCCACGAGGAAGGGCACGGCGTCGACCCGCTCGCCGTGGCGGTTGCGGGCGCGCGGCGCGTCGACCATGGGACTCGCTACGAGCCGGACGGACAAGAGATAAGTGCCGCTCTCTCGCGGATCGGCGTATGAGCGACGAGAGCGGCGAACGCAGTGACAGCCGTGGCATCGGCGACGCCGTCGAGCGGTCCTCCGGGGACCCCCGGGTGTTGCTCGCGATGAACGCCGTCCTCTCCACGTGGTTCGCTTGGATCGTCGTCTGGGGGCTCGACTACGTCGGCAGCGCCGAGTTCGCGCTGCGCAGCGTCGCGACGCTCGCGCTGCTCATCTTCGCGCTGACGTACGTGCTCGTTCTGCGGTAGCGACCGACCGGTTCCGCGGGAGCGACGCGCGCTTCGCCACGTTTTAAGGTCATTCCGGGCCCGACTCCGAACAATGACGATCGAAGACCGCGACGACGCGTACCTCATCACGCACGCGCTGGCGACGGACACCCTCTCGCGGCTGCGCGACGTCGAGACCGAGCAGGTCGCGTTCCGAAAGGGGCTGGTAAAACTCGGCCGCATCTGCGGCTACGAGATCATCGACGGGGCGATGGAGACGGAGTACGTGCCCGTCCGGACCCCCTTAGCGGAGACGACCGGCGAGCGCGTGAAGGGGCTCGACGACGTGGTGATCATCAACGTCCTGCGGGCCGCGACGCCGTTCGTCGAGGGCCTGTTGAAGGCGTTCCCCCGCGCGAAACAGGGCGTCATCTCCGCTGGCCGCGACGAGGAGGCCGGGATGACCGAGGACGGCGAGTTCCCGATCACCATCGACTACGTGAAGCTCCCCGAGATCACCCCGGACGACACTGTGATCGTCGCGGACCCGATGCTCGCGACGGGATCGACGATGGCCGCCGTCCTCGACCACGTCCTCGACGAGGCCGACGACTTCGAGGACCTGTTCGTGCTCTCGGCGGTCTCCGCGCCCGCCGGTCTCGTCCGCGTGAGCGAGGCGGTCCCGGAGGCCGACCTCCTGACGGTCGCCATCGACGACCGCCTCGACGACGACGGGTTCATCGTCCCCGGCCTCGGCGACGCCGGCGACCGCGCGTTCCGGACGGTTTGAGACCGAGACGACGACCGTCCCGCTCCCGCGACGTACTTTTAAGAGCCGCCGCCGCGAGCGATCGGACATGAGCGACGCGCCGACGACCGAGCCCTGCGACGCCTGCGGCGAGCCGACGACGGACGCGCTCGCGCGCACCGTCCGGCTGAGCGTCGACCGGGCGAACATCGACACCCAGCGGCTCTGCCCCGACTGCTTCGCCGACTGGATCCAGCGGTATCAGGACCGGCTCGGCTCCGGCGGCTCCGAGGACGACGACAGCTCCGAGATCATCGTGGACTGACGGCCGTCGTCGACGAAGACGGCGGTTCCGCGACCGCGACCGACGGATGCCAACGACGGCCGAACACCTTCGTTTCGGGCGGCAACGTCCGTTCCGACCGCCCGGCTTAAGCCCCGCCGGGACGGACCCTCACTCAATGGATCTCGCCATCGACGCCCCGGCCCCGGCGGCACCCGACTGCGCCGCCGACGGGACGTGGCTCGCCTGTATCGAGTGCGACGAGACGTTCGCGCCCTTCGAGGCGGTCCGGTACACCTGCGACGAGTGCGACGGCCTGCTCGAAGTGCGCTACGACGACCCGCCGACGTTTGACGAGTTCGGTGCGGGCGCGCCCTCCGAGGGCCCCGACCGCGGCGTCTGGCGCTACCGCGAGGCGCTCCCCTTCGATCTGGGCGTCACGCTCCCCGAGGGCGACACGCCGCTCCACCGCGTCCCCCGCATCGAGGAGGCGGTCGGCGTCGACGCCCTCCGGATCAAACACGAGGGGATGAACCCCACCGGCTCGTTCAAGGACCGCGGGATGACGGTCGGCGTCCGCGTCGCGAAGGAGCTGGGCGTCGGCGCGCTCGCCTGCGCCTCCACCGGCAACACCTCGGCCGCGCTCGCCGCCTACGGCGGGCGCGGCGACATGCGGACGCTCGTGTTGCTCCCCGCCGGGAAGGTCGCCGCCGGGAAGGTCGCGCAGGCGAGCCTCCACGGGGCCCGCATCCTGGAGGTCGACGGCAACTTCGACGCCTGTCTCGACATCGTTCAGGAGCTGGCCGCCCGCGGCGAGGCGTACCTGCTCAACTCCCTGAACCCGTTCCGGCTGGAGGGCCAGAAGACGATCGGCTTCGAGATCTTAGAGGAGTTCTACGCCGACTACGGCGTCTTCCCGGACCGGATCGTCCTCCCCGTCGGCAACGCGGGCAACACCTCGGCGCTGTACAAGGGGTTCCGCGAGCTCGTCCAGTCGGGCGCGCTCGACGTCGACGAGGTCCCCAAGCTGACCGGCGTTCAGGCGGAGGGGGCCGCACCGATGGTCGAGGCGATCGAGGAGGGCAACGACGAGATCCGCCGCTGGGAGGAGGTCGAGACCCGTGCGACCGCGATCCGCATCGGCAACCCCGTCAACGCGCCGAAGGCGATCCCGGGGATCCGCAACACCGGCGGCACGGCGGTCGCCGTGAGCGACTCGGAGATCACCGCCGCGCAGCGGCACCTCGCCAGCGAGGGCGTCGGCGTCGAGCCGGCCTCCGCCGCGAGCCTCGCCGGGCTCAAGAAGCTCCGCCGTTCCGGCGTCGTCGACGACGACGAGCGCGTCGTCTGCCTGACGACCGGCCACCTCCTCAAGGACCCCGACGCCGCCTACGAGGCCGGCGGCGAGCCGGAGCCGGTCCCGAACGACGCCGACGCGGTGTTGAAGCACATTCGAGGCTGATCGGCCGGCACGGCCCCGTGAAAACGGTCGGGCCGCGGAATTTCATATACACAAACCCACACACAAACACGTCACGGGAACGAAGACGATCGGGGTCACGGAGGAAGTGTACGACAGACTCCGCGCTCGGAAGCGCGACGACGAGAGCTTCACCGACCTCTTCGACCGGCTCATCGACGAGACGGGCGGCGACCGGCGCGACGGGTTCGGATCGCTGTCGTCCGGGGAGGCCGATTCGCTCCGCGAGGCCGCCGATCGATCGCGGCAACGGTTCGATCGGGCTGAGTCGCGGCGACAGTAGCGGGCGATCGACGGTTCTCGGACGACCGCACCCCGGTTTCGTCGGTCCGCGACGATTCCGGTTCCGTCGGTCCGTGACGCTATTCGTCTTCGCGCGCCTCGGCCGCGTCCAGCGTGATCTCAGTGATCTCGATCACGCGGTCGTCGGCGAGGAGGTCGTCGAGCGCGGCGTCCGGCACGTCTTGGTCGAGGTTGTAGACGGTGAGCGCCTCGCCGCCCTGCGTCTCGCGGCCGTTGAACATCCCGGCGATGTTGACGTCGTGGTCGCCGAGGACGGTGCCGATGAGGCCGATGACGCCCGGCTCGTCGGTGTTGCGCGCGACGAGCATGTGCCCGTACGGGACCGCGTCGACGCGGAACCCGTCGATCCGGACGATGCGGGCGTCCCCGCCGGCGAACAGCGTCCCCTCGACCGCGATCTCGTCGTCGCCGTTGCGGACGGTGACGCGGACGAGGCTCTGGAAGTCGTCCGTCTGTCGCGTCTTCGACTCGGTCACCTCGATGCCGCGCTCCTCGGCGAGCCGCGGCGCGTTCACCGCATTCACCTGCCACTCCAGCGGCTCGAAGACGCCCTTCAGCGCGCTCGCCGTGACGAGGTCGACGTCCTCCGCGGCGATGTCGCCCTCGTAGGTCGCCTCGACCTCGGTGATCCGGCCGTCGAGGAGCTGCGCGGCGACCTTCCCGGCGGTCTCGGCCACGTCGATGTACGGCTCGATCCGGGGGAACGCCGTCTCGTCGACGGAGGGCGCGTTGAGCGCGGTGAGCACCGGCTCGTCGTTGAACGCGGCGAGGACGGCCTCGGCGGTGTCGACCGCGACGTTCTCTTGGGCCGCCTCCGTCGACGCGCCGAGGTGCGGCGTGAGGACGATCTCTTCGACGTCGAGCAGCGGCGAGTCGTCGGGGAGCGGCTCCTCGGCGAACGAGTCGAGGGCAGCGCCCGCGAGGACGCCGTCGTCGACCGCCTCCGCGAGCGCGTCCTCGTCGACGATGCCGCCGCGGGCGCAGTTGATCAGGTAGCCGCCCTCCAGTTGGGCCAGTTCGTCCTCGCCGATCATCCCCTCGGTCTCGGGGAGCAGCGGCGTGTGGATCGTCGCGAAGTCCCCCCGCCCGAGCGCCTCGTGGAGGTCCTCGACGAGTTCGGCCCCAAGTCGTTCCGCGCGCTCCTCGGAGATGTACGGGTCGTAGACGACCAGATCCATCCCGAGCGAGTCGAGCCGCTTGGCGACTTCCTGCCCGACGCGGCCGAGACCGACGATGGTGAGCGTCTTGTTGTTCACCTCGGTCCCGAGGAACTCGCCTTTCGCCCACTCGCCGCCGACGAGGCGGCCGTGCGCCTGCGGGATCGAGCGCGCGACGGCGAACGTCATCGCGACGGTGTGTTCGGCGGCGGCGCGGACGTTCCCCTCGGGCGCGTTCGCGACGATGACGCCGTGGTCGGTGGCGGCCTCGATGTCGATGTTGTCGACGCCGATGCCGGCGCGGCCGACGATGACGAGGTCGGCGGCGGCCTCGAAGACGGCCTCGTTCACGTCGGTTCCGGACCGCACGATCAGCGCGTTGGCGTCGGAAACGGCGTCGAGTAACGCGTCGCCCTCGCTCTCGTAGTCGGTGACGACCTCGTGGCCGGCGTCTCGGAGTCGGTCCAACCCCGCGTCAGCGATGGGGTCGGTCACGAGTACCTTCATGCCGAAACGCACCCGCGGCGCGGGGTTAACGCTTTCCTCATCGCGCCGTTTTGCCGGCCGATCGGATCCCCGATCGTGGGTATCTACCTCTCCGTTTCGGGTGGAGAGTGCGCGTTCGTGAACACCGCCGCCGCCGGTACTGCCTTTTATACGCGGCCGCATGCTCGGGACATGGACTTCACGATCGCGTTCGTCGGCGTCGGAGCCATCCTCGTGCTCACCGCCGTGAGCGCCTTCTTTTCCAGTTCGGAGCTGGCGGTGTTCTCCGTGCCGACCCACCGGATCGACTCGCTCGTCGCCACCGACGTCCCGGGCGCGCGGGCGCTGTCGGCGCTGCGCGACGACTCGCACCGCTTCCTCGTCACCGCTCTCGTGAGCAACAACGTCGCCAACATCGCCGCCGCCTCGGTCGCGACCGCGGTGTTCGTCCGGTTCGGCTTCTCCGGCGGCGAGGCGGCCACGGGGTCGACGCTCGTCACCTCGGTGTTCGTCATCGTCTTCGGCGAGATCGCGCCGAAGTCGTACGCGGTCGCCAACGCCGAGAAACACGCGCTCCGGGTCTCCCGGATCGTCGTCGCGATCCAGCGCGTCCTCCGCCCGATACTGTACGTGTTCGAGGCGCTCTCCGGCGTCGTCAACCGCTTTACCGGAGGGTCGTCCGACATCGAGTCGTACCTCACCCGCGAGGAGATCGCGACGCTCGTGCGCTCCGGTGAGGCGGCCGGCGCGCTCGACCCCGACGAGGGCGCGATGATCCGGGGGGTCCTCGATCTGGAGACCACGACCGTCGCCGCGGTGATGGTCCCCCGCACCGACGTGGTCGCGCTCCCCGACACGGCCACCCCCGCGGACGCGCTCTCGCGGGCCGCGAGCGAGGGCGTCACCCGGATGCCCGTCTACGGCGAGAACCGCGACGACGTGGTCGGCGTCGTCGACGTCCGCGACGCGATCACCGCCGACCGGACCGGGGCCGACCTCGCGAGCGCGCTGCGGGAGCCGACGTTCGTCCCCGAGACGAAGCCGCTCGACGAGCTGTTCGCGGAGATGCGCGCGAGCGAGGCGCGGATGGTGATGGTGGTCGACGAACACGGCGCGGTCGTCGGGATCGCGACGCTGGAGGACCTCTTCGAGGAGGTCGTCGGGGAGCTGGTCGGGCGGTGGGAGACGGACGCCGTCGACCTCGTCGCACCCGACGCGGCCGTGGTCCGCGGCTGGACGACGGTCTCGCATCTCAACGAGACGCTCGGGCTCTCGCTTCCCGCGCAGGCGGGTGCCGAGACCGTGGCGGGACTCGTCACCCGCCAGCTCGGCCGGCTCCCGAAGGAGGGCGACCGCGTCGCGGTCGGCGACGTCACCCTCGCCGTCACCGGCGCGACCGCGACGCGAGTCACTCGAGTCCGGGTCGAACACGCCGACGAGAACGGGTTCGCCGTCGTCGACGGAACCGGTGACGGATCGGTCGATACCCCGTGATCGCCGTCTTCCCGCCCGCTGCCGTCGCGACCGCCTTCCTTACCGCCACCGTCACGGTCGGGACCGCCCGCCCGGCGCGAACACACGTAACACAACATACATGCGTCCCCGAGGAGTCTCGGGAGACACGTTCTCGATCATGGTGAGCCGCTGGGCGTGTGGCCGGTGCGGGTTCGTCGCGTGGACGCGGGACCGGTCCGGCATGTCCGAGGTGACGGGGTCACACCTGCTCGCGCACCACTCAGACGCGCTCTCGAAGTCCGACTTCCGCGTGAGCTGGGACTGCCCGTACTGCGCCACCGCCAAGACCGCCTACGACACCGACGGCGCGGTCGACGAGTTCAAGTCGCACCTCCACGGCCACGCCACAGACCGCATCGCCGACGGCGTCCACGTGGCCGACCGGGTGGGCTGGGACGGCGTCGTCCGGGTCGACGCCTCTCCGACCGGCGGCGAGGCCGACGCGCTCCGGGCCCACTTCCACGGCGCGGCGGGGCTCGTCGTCGCCGTGACGCCCGCCCCGGAACGGTTGGTCCGCACGCTCGACGAGCGCCTCGCGTCGTGGCCCCGCCGGACGGTGATCGTCAGCACCGGCGAGTACGACTTCGAGGCGACGCCCGACGTCGACTTCGAGGGTCTCAACGTCGAGATCGTCGAACTCGACCCGCGGCTCTCCCCCGACGAGGTCGGCGAGACCGTCTCGCGGATCCTCGACGCGAACCACGAGCGCGGCGAGCGCGTGTCGCTGGAGGTGAGCGTCTTCCACCAGATCGTCGCCGCCTTCGACGTCGAGCGCGCGGTCGCGTTCGTCCGCATGCTCGCCGCGCGCCTCGCCGACGCCGGCGGGGTGTTACAGCTGTACGTCGACGCCGACGCGGACCGCAACGTCGCCACCGTCCTGAACTTCCTCGACGAGACGATCGATCTCACCGTCGCGGTCGACGGCGACCGGTTCGTCCGCCGGCCGTGAGCGCGGCTGGCGGGCTCGTTCTCCCGGTCCCGCTGTAGCTCCGCCGCGGCCCCTCCGGTCGCGCGCCTACTCGCCGTAGCTCTCGGTGTAGTCCGCGGGCCACCGGACGTAGACGTACTCGACGTGTCGGTCCGCGGCCGCCTCGACGACGGCCCGCTTGAACCGACGCAACACCGCTCGGGCCCGCTCGCGGGCGGCCTCGGAGGCGGTCCCGTCGCTCGCGAGCGCCCGGAGTTCTCGCTCGACGTCGACGCCCAGCGGGGACCCGGTCGCGTCGTCCGGTTGCTCCTCCGCGCCCGGAGCCCTCTCCGTCCCGTCCGCCGAGACGATCCGCGGCAGGTACGCGGCCGCGAGGTCCGCCACCAGTCGGTCGCGGTGGTCGAGCGCGTCGATCAGCCACTCGACCGCCGCCGACCGGTCGGCCGCGGTCGGGTCCGCGGCCTCGAGGAGTTCGCAGTACAGCCACGCCGCGTAGCGCCGCGTGTCGGCGTCGGGCACTCCCGCTCCGGCGACCCCGTCTCCGGTTCCCGCCGCCCGATCGGCCGCGGTCCGCTCCGCGGCGACCGCGCGGAACGCCGCGAGCAGCCCGTCGCTCTCGAAGGGGCGCTCGGTCAGGAGCCGGTCGCGCACGTCGCCTGCGGGGACGGCGTCCGCCTCGGCGACGACCGCGGCGACGGACGCCGCGGCGGCCCGGCGCACCGCCTCCGAGGGGTCCTCCAGCGAGCCGAGCAACACGCCGGTCGCGTCCCGCCGGTCGAGGTCCCCGAGCCGCTCGACGACGGCGAGCCGGAGCCGCTCGTTCCCCCGGCGCGCCGCGAGCGCGAGCAGTTCGACTGCCTCGTCGGTGTCCATCTCGACGAGCGCGTCGACCGCGGCGCTGCGAACGAGGTCGTTCGGCGCGTTCACCACCGGCCGGACCGCCTCGACGTTCTCTCCGCCCACCCGAGCGTACCCGCCGACGGCCCGGGCGCGGACCCGCGCGTCGTCGTCGTCGAACGCCTCGCGGAGCCGGGACGCGACGCTCTCGTCCCCGACGACGCCCAACCCGGTCGCGCCGACCATCCGATACGCGGCCCGGTCGTGGTCCAGCCACCGCGCGAACGTCCCGGCTGCGCTCCGTCCCGGATCCCCGTTCCCCTTCCCGCTGCTTCGTCGCTCGCCGCTCCGTCGCTCGGCGATCCGCCTCGCCAGCCGGTCGACGTTGTCGTCGCCGTGGAAGTACAGCGACTCGATCGCCGCCGCGCGGACGCCCTCGTCGGGGTCGTCGAGCGCGGTCCCGAACAGCGCCTCGACGATCCGGTCGCGCTCGGCGCTCATCGAACTGGAGGGGTTGCCGAGCGCCTCGGCGGCCTCCCGGCGCGCCGAGGCGTCGAACCGCCGGTCGAGCCGCGCCATCGCCGGTGGTCGCCCGTCGTCCGTCCGGCCGGGCGGCCGATCGTCCTCAGTACGGCCGCCGTCAGCGCGGGCGCGACGGTCGTCGCGGTCACGTCTGGCGTCGCGGTCACGTCTGGCGTCGCGGTCACGTCTGGCGTCGCGGTCGCGCCCGGCGTCGCCGCTCTCCGTCGGCTCCGAGGGTCCTCCCGTCCGCGGCCCGTCGTCCATCTGTAGACACCTCACCGATCCGGTACGTTAAACGCACGGGCGCGATTATCTTCGATGAGAATTCTCCGTCGAACGTGGGGTCGATCGCGTCAGTCGAGTCCGAACGCCCGGACTACGTCGTACTCCGGCCCGGACGGCGTCAGGGTCGACTCGATCAGCCGGATCTCGCCGACCGAGAACGTTCCGACTTCCGGCTCCTCGGCGTCGAGCGCGCTCCGGACCGCCTCGGCCCCGGTCGCGTTCTCGACGCGCGCCAGCGTGACGTGCGGGGTGAACGCGTGGTCGGCCGCGTCGACGCCGAGCGCGGTCGTCTCCGCTTCGAGGGCCTCGTGGAGAGCGGTCAGTTCGGCGGCACCCGCGCCGACGCCGGCCCAAACGACCGAGACGTACTCGCGGCTCGGGAAGACGCCGAGCCCCCCGACCTCGCAGTCGAACGGAGCGACGCCGGCGCGGTCGACCGCGCGCTCGCCGGCGGCGATGACGCCGTCGAGGGCGGGACGGTCGTCTCGATCCGAGCCGTCGCCGTTGCCGATATCGCCGCAGAACTTCAGTGTCGCGTGCGCCCGTTCGGGGTCGACGGTGTTGACTCCGGGGGTGTCCGCAAACGCGGCCTGTGCGTCCGCGACGGCGGGCGCGAGGGCCTCCGGGAGGTCGACGGCGAAGAACGCGCGCATACGGCGTGTACGATCCCGGTTCAAAAGAGATCGGCGGTGGCGACGCTCGCGACGGCTCGACCGTACGATGATGTTCTCGTTTATAAACAGTTGATCGACACGGACACCGCCGAAGCCCCAGCCGGGAGGCGGGCAGACGCTCGTTGCGCTCCTCGCTCGTTCGCTCCGCTCACTCGCTGCGGTGCTTACGTCGCCTCTGCCCGCCTCCCGGCTGCCCCTTCGAGTCCCGCCCCGCAACAGCACCTCACGCCTCCCCAGCCTCGTCGGCGGCTCCCGGTGGTCGCCGCCGACTCCCTCGCGCGACGCTGCTCGGCCGCAAGGCGGCCTCGCAGGCGCGCGCCACCGCAGACTGGTTTATAAACGCTCCCGGAGCGTGTCGGCGGTCGCGTCGCCGACGCCGTCGACGTCGGTGAGGTCGTCGCGGGAGGCCTCTCGCACGTTCTCGACCGAGCCGAACCGCCGGAGGAGGCGGCGGCGGGTCTCGGGACCGACGCCCGGCACGTCGTCGAGGACCGTCTTCACCTCGTCGCGGACGGTCTGGTGATAGGAGACGGCGAAGCGGTGCGCCTCGTCGCGCACGCGCTGGAGCAGGTGGAGTTCGGGGGTGTCGTCGTCCCATCGGCGGGTCCCGGTCGGGGTGACGACCAGCTCCTCGGCCTTCGCCAGCGCGACGACGGGCACGTCCCAGCCGGTCTCGGCGAGCGCGTCGCGGGCGGCCCCGAGCTGCCCCTCGCCCCCGTCGATCAGGAGGAAGTCGGGGTCGGGGCGGTCGTCCTCGCCGGCGAGCGCGCGTTCGGCGCGCCACCGGACCAGCTCGCGCATGTTCGCGTAGTCGTCGTTGCGCTCGGTGAGCTTCTTCCGCCGGTAGTCCGCGGTCTCGGCGCTCCCGTCGACGAAGCACACGTCGGAGCCGACGACCGCGGTCCCCTGTGCGTGGCTCACGTCGAACCCCTCGATCCGCTCGGGGCGGGCGATCCCGAGCCGCTCGCCGAGCGCACCCACGGGGTCGTCGCGGCCGCCGCGCTTCCGGGCGTTCTTCAGGGCGAGCTCGACGAGCTTCGCCTCGCGCCCGGCCCCCGGCACCCGCACCGCGACCCCTTCGCCCTCCAGCCAGTCGACCACGTCCGGGTCCGCGGGACGCTCCGCGAGGAGGATCGCGTCCGGGAACTCCCGCTCGGCGTAGTACTGCGCGAGGAACGCCGCGAGGACGGCGGCCGGGGTGTTCGCCGTCCCGTCGCTGGCGTCGTCGCCCTCGCGTCCGTCGTCCCCCACCGCCGCCGCGTCCAAGCGGTGTCGGCTCCGGTCGACCAGCTGCCCGCGCTCGCTGTGGAGGCGGGCCACGCGGGCGTCCTCGCCCTCGACCGCGGCCGCCAGCACGTCGACGGTGCGGTCGTCGCGCCGGTCGCTGACGGCCTCGCCGCCCTCGCCGTGGAACGCCTCGACGGCTTCGAGGCGGTCCCGGAGGTTCGCGGCGCGCTCGAACTCGTTGGCCTCGGCTGCGGCCTCCATCCGCCGCCGGAGGGGGTCGGCGAGGACGCCCGTCTCGCCCTCGAAGAACCGGCGGGCGGTCGCCACGTCCTCGGCGTAGCTCTCGGGGTCGATCTCGCCGGTACAGGGCGCGGAGCAGATCCCCATCTCGTAGTCGAGGCAGGGCCGCTCGCGCCCCTCGTACTTGTGGTCCGAACAGCCACGCAGCCGGTACTCGTCTCGGACCGCCTTCACCACCGTCTCGACGCGCCCCACGTCGGTGAACGGGCCGTAGGCGACCGCGCCCGCCTCGGGGTCGCGGGTGACCTCGATACGGGGCACCTCGTGGTCGGAGAAGGCGACGAGGGGGTACGACTTGTCGTCTTTCAGCCGGACGTTGTACCGCGGGCGGAGCCGCTTGATGAGGTTCGCCTCCAAGAGGAGCGCCTGCGTCTCCGTGTCGGTGACCGCGAACTCGATCCGGTCGGCGCGCTCGACCATCCCCCGGATCCGCCCGGAACGCGGGTCCGCGTACGACCGCACCCGGTCGCGGAGATCGAGCGCCTTCCCCACGTACAGCGTCGTCTCGCCCTTCCGGAACTGGTAGACTCCCGGCTCCGTCGGGAGGGTTCCGGCCCGCTCGCGCACCGCGTCGGCGTCCATCGGTCTCGGATCGCCGTAGCCGCCGAACGCGTTTGAACGCTGCGGGCGGCCGGTCTCAGTGATTATCAAACCTGAGTTCCGGGGACGAGCGTTTATGCGGATGCTGTCGAGAGGGACACGCAGTTATGAGGGGACTTCGGGAGACGTTCGGGCGGCTGATCGGTCGTGATGGGGGCTCGCAGTCGGTCACTGACGGCGGCGTCGTCGTCGAGGGCGACGGCTCCGGCGGGCCGACGGACGGCGACGCCGCGGCCGACGACGGCGGCGTCGCGTTCGACGAGGGATACTCGGTCACCAACGAGCAGGGCGTCAACCGCGCGGCGACGCTCTCGGCCGCGGGCTTCGAGCAGGTGTTCAACGCCACCGGAGTGCCGACGTTCATCCTCGACTGCGAGGGGAACGTCGCGGAGTGGAACGACCCGATCGCGGAGCTCACCGGCGTCGACCGCGAGGACGCGGTCGGACACGCCCACGTCTCCGAGCTGTTCTACCCCGACGGCCGCCGGGCCGACACCCTCGCCGACAAGGTGCTCGACGCCCCCGCCGACGCCGACGAGGCGTACGGCGTCGACCGCGTCGGCGGCGCGCAGACCCGGTTCCGCGACACCAGCACGATGGTCGACCGCCACGGCGACGAGAAGCACATCGAGTTCACGGCGACGCCGCTGTACGACGACGAGGGCGGACTCGTCGGCGTCACGGAGGTCGTCATCGACCGGACCGAGAACGTCAACGACCGCGACGCCACCGGCGAGCTCGTCGACGAGATCCGGGAGACTGCGGAGGCGATCGGCGAGGGCGACCTCGACGCCCGGGCCACGCGCCGCGCCGCCTTCGAGCGGCTCGACGCCGACCTCGTGCGCGTCGTCGACGTGGTCAACGAGATGGCCGACAACCTCGATACGCTCTCCTCGGGCGTCCACGAGAAGGCGCGCGACCTCGACGCCACCGTCGACGAGGCGAGCGCCGCGGCCGCCGACATCGCCCAGAACGTCGACGAGCAGAACGAACTGCTCGAAGAGAGCGTCTCGGAGATGCAGTCCTTCTCGGCGGGGATGGAGGAGGTCGCCGCGACGGCCGACGAGGTCGACTCCGCCGCGGTCGCCGCCGCCGACGCCGCCGACGAGGGGCTCGACGCCAGCGAGGACGCGCGGCGGGCGACCGAGGACGTCGTCGAGATCGGCGACGAGCTGGTCGAGAGCGTCGGCGCGCTCTCCGAGCGGATGGACGACATCGAGGAGGTCATCGAGGTGATCTCCGACGTGGCCGAGCAGACGAACCTGCTCGCACTGAACGCCAACATCGAGGCCGCCCGCGCCGGCGAGGGCGGGGACGGCTTCGCGGTCGTCGCCGAGGAGGTGAAGAAGCTCGCGGACGAGACCCGCGGCTACACCGAGGAGATCACGGAGAGCCTCGACAAGCTTCAGGCGCAGTCCGCGGAGACCACGACCGCCGTCGAGCGCTCCCACGACCGCATCGAGGACGCGGGCACCGAGATCGAGACGGTCCTCGACTCGCTCGAAGAGATCGCTGACGCCGTCGACGAGGCGGCCGCGGGCGTCGCGGAGGTCGCGCGCACCACTGACGACCAGGCGGCGACCGTCGAGGAGCTCACCTCGTCGCTGGAGGCGGTCCGCGAGCGCTCCGACCGCACCGAGGAGGCGACCCAGCGCATCGTCGACGCCACCGACGACCAGGAGGCGGCCGTCGACGAGCTGATCGCCCGCGTCGAGCAGCTCGACGCCCGGTAGTCACCGCGGTCCCCTCCGCGTCCGCGACGCCCTCGTTCCGTCTCGATCACCGCCGCTTTCCTCCGTCCGAACCCCGTCGCGTCCCGCGTCTCTCCTTCGCTCCGCCGAACGTTTAACCCCGCTCAACCCCCAGAAATCGTATGTCAGTCACGCCGCCCGGACCCCTCGGAGACCCCGTGTTCGGGAACGGTCGCCAGTTCGCCGACGACCCGTTCGGGTTCCTCCGCGCCTGCGCCGACAGCTACGGCGACGTGGTGCGGCTGGATCTGGGCCCCCGCGAGACGTACCTGCTCACGAACCCCGCCGACGTCGAGCGCGTGCTCGTCGCCGACGCCGAGCGGTACCGGAAGCCCCAGTTCGGCGACGACGCGATGGACGCCTTACTCGGCGACGGGCTCCTCATGAGCGACGGCGACACGTGGCAGCGCCAGCGCAAGCTCGCGAACCCCTCGTTCCACAACCGGCGGATCGGCGCGCTCGACGGGACGATGGTCGATCACACCCGGTCGCAGCTCGCCGACTGGCGCGACGGCGACGTCGTCGACGTCCAGCTCGAAGTCGCCCGGCTCACCGTGAAGATCATCGTCTCGGCGATGTTCGGGGCCGACATCACCGACGAGGAAGTGAAGACGGTACAGGAGAACCTCGAACCGCTCGGCGCGCGGTTCGAGCCGGACCCCCGCCGGTACCTGATCCCGAACTGGGTGCCGACCCGCGAGAACCGCGAGTTCGACGCGGCGATCGACACCCTCGAATCCGTCATCGACGGGATCGTCGACCGCCGCCGCGGCACGGAGCGCGACCCGAGCGTCGACCCCGCCGGCTCCGAGGGCGTCGCGGTGCCCGGTCCCGCCGGCGACGGCGACGGCGACCTGCCGATGGACCTGCTGTCCGTCCTGCTCCGCGCCCGCGACCGCGGCGAGCAGACCGACGAGAACCTCCGCGACGAGCTGGTCACCATGCTGCTCGCTGGCCACGACACCACCGCGCTCGCGCTCACCTACACCTTCTACCTGCTCTCGAACCACCCCGAGGCCCGCGAGCGAGTCGAGCGCGAGGCCGAGGCGGCGACAGCTGAGGGTCCCCCGACCGCGGCCGACGTCCGCGAGATGGAGTACACCGAGCGCGTGCTCAACGAGTCGATGCGCCTCTACCCGCCCGTTTACACGCTGTTCCGCGAGCCCAAGCTCGACGTGAAACTGGGGGGGTACCGGATCCCGGAGGGGTCCGCGCTGATGGTCTCCCAGTGGGTCGTCCACCGCTCCGACCGCTGGTACGACGACCCCGAGGCGTTCGATCCGGACCGGTGGCGACCGGAGCGTCGGAGCGGGCGGCCTCGGTTCGCGTTTTTCCCGTTCGGCGGCGGTCCGCGCCACTGTATCGGGAAGTCCTTCTCGCTGCTGGAGGCGAAGCTCATCCTCGCGGAAGTCTGCTCGCGGTTCGAACTCGATTACGAGGGGCCGGACCTCTCCCTGCGCGGCTCGCTGACGATGCACCCGAACCACCCGGTGCCGATGCGGCTCCGCGAGCGACCGTGACGGCGGACGCCGGCGGCCGCGACGGGACCGACGGAGCGGACGCCTACTGCGCTCGCTGCGGTGACCCCCTCTCTCGCGGCCTCGTCGCCGGCGAGCAGCGCGCCTGCTGTCTCAACGCGACGCCGATCGCCGGGGTCTGTCCGACCCACGGACCGGTGGGACCGCACCACGCGGTCGACGAGCCGGACGCGACAGATAGCGCGTGAGCGACTCTACTGAATCGGTTTGCTATTCTTTCTACTCGATTCGGCGGTGGCGCGTGCCTCCGAGCGGTCGCCCCCGGCGACCGCAAGGAGCACCGCGCGAGGGAGTCAGTCGCCGGAGCGAAGCGACGGCGACTGACGAGGCTGGGGAGGCCTGAGGTACGATTGCTGTGCGGGGCGGGACTCGAAGGGGCAGTCGCGAAACCGCCACAGGCGACGCAAGCACCGCAGAGAGTGAGCGGAGCGAACGACCGAGGAGCGCAGCGAGCGTGTGGCGGTTTCGCGACTGGGGCTTCGGCGGTGTCGGTCACCGAGCTACAAACGACGTATCGGTGAGCGACCGCATCGACGAATCCCGCTCCGCGAACGACCTATAACTCGATTGTCGCCGCGACCTCGCGGAACTCGGGATCCCACACGTCGAGCGCGTGGACGCGCCACCGGATCGGCTCGAACGCGGCGTCCACCACCCCCGCGACCGCGCCCGGCTCGGGGTTCCCGCCCCGCGCCAGCGTGACGTGCGGGACGTAGTCGTCACCCTCGATCCCCTCGACGGCTCCGAACGCGGCACAGAGCCGCCGGTGGAGCCGGACGAGCCCCTCGCTCTCGACCGTGAGATACACCACCGGGCGCGACCCGGAGGCCGGCACGTCGAAGACGTCGACGCCGGTCACGGCGACCTCGAACGGGTCGATTTCCGCGAGCGGGCGACCGAGCCGGCCGCGAAGTCGGTCGAGGGCGTCGTCTTTCGTCGGCGTCGCGCCGGCGTCATCGTCCGGGTCGCGCACGTCGTCGACGCCGAACCGCTTACAGACGAGCGTCCGGCGCTCGCGGACCGTATCGAAGCCCTTCAGTTTCGGGTGGAGATCGGTCGCGAGGCGGTCGACTCCGGGAGAAAGCGGGACGTTGAGGCTGAACACGTCGCCGCTAGATTAGATCCGGTCCGCGAGGTGTAAGGCGATCACGACGACGAGCGCGATCCCGATCAGCGTCGGGATGGCGTCGAACACCCAGAAGGCGATGTCGAGGACGGTCTCGACGATCTCCACGAGAAGCCATACCACGACGAGCAGCAGGACGAGTTTCAGCAGGTCGTCGGTGTCGATCTCGGCGCGGTTCATGCCGTACCGGGCGCGGGGCAGCGATAAAAGCCCGGCGGGTGGCGGTCGCCGCGGCGGTCCGACCGAGTGCCCGGACGCGACCGCGTCCGCTACGCGATCTTCTCGTACTGCTCGGAGAGCTTCTCGGCGGCCTCGTCGAGTAAGTCCGACTCGTACTCGTCGAGGTCCCACTCGACGACCTCTTCGACGCCGTCCGAACCGAGCTTCGCGGGCACGCCGAGCGCGGTGTCCTCGTAGCCGAACTCGCCGTCGAGGACGACCGAACAGGGGAGCACCTCGCCGGTGTCGTTCAGGACGGCCTCGACCGTGTGAGCGACGCCGGTGGCGGGGCCCCACTGCGTGGCACCCTTCCGGCTGATCACGTCCATCGCGGACTCCTGGAGATCGCCGAGGATCTCCTCGCGCTCGTCGGCGTCGAACGCCGGGTCGTGACCGTTCACGCGCACCTTCGAGAAGACGGGTGCCTGCGCGTCGCCGTGTTCGCCGAGGATCGTCGCCTCGACGTTTGTGACGGGCGCGTCGAAGCGCTGCGAGAGGACGTAGCGGAAGCGCGCGGAGTCGAGCCGCCCGCCGAACCCGATCACCTTGTGGCGGTCGCGGTCGCCCGCCTCGTACAGGTGGCGGTTGAGGAGGTCGACCGGGTTGGAGGTGGTGACCGTGACGAAGTCGTCGTTGTGCTCGGCGAGCTGCGAGCCGATGTCCTCCATGATCGGCGCGTTGTCGCCGGCCAGATCGAGCCGCGTCTGGCCCTCCTTGCGCGGGATACCGGCCGTGATCACGACCACGTCCGAGCCGGCGGTGTCCGCGTAGTCGCCCTGCCGGACGGTCGTGTTCGAGTCGTAGGCGACGCCGTGGTTCGCGTCGGCGGCCTGTCCGATCGTCGTCTCGCGCTGGTCGGGAATGTCGACGAAGACGAGCTCGTCGACCACGTCCCGTAACGCGAGGTTGTAGCCGGCAGCGGCTCCGACGGTCCCCGCCGCACCGATAACGCTGACCTTTGTCATACCGTCTGTAGTCGCGTCCGGGCGGCGAGTAAACGTTTCGGAACCCCGAGAACGTTCGTGACCGTCGTCGCGAAACCCCTAACTCCCGCGGCGTCGAAGGGTCGCGTCGTGCCGACGTTCCGCTACCCGTGTCCCGGCTGTCGGACGACCAACAGCCTTCACGACGCCGACTGCGAGTTCGAGGGCGTGAGCTGGCCGACCGTCGAGAAGGCGTACACGGACCTGCTGTCGGTGCTCTCCGCCGAGCCGGACGGGCTCTCGGAGGCGGCGCTGCGGGACGCGGTCCCGGCCGACTGGGGCGGACTCCACAAGGCCGCGCTCGGCGCGCTCCGGCGCGATCAACGCGTCGTCGAGGACGGCGACCGCCTCCGGCTGCTCACCGCCGCGGAGTTCAAGGAGCTGGTCTCCGAGCCGACCCGCGAGCCGATGCGGACCGTCTACGAACACGGCTCCGTCCCGGGCTGTCACGACAACGCCGTCTTCGCGATGGTGGCGTGGTACGAGATGGTTGGGCTCTCGTGGCCGGAGACCCGCGAGAACGTGATCGAGTGGCTCCGCGAGTCGGGCGCGTGGGACCGCGGCGGCTTCGAGGAGTCGACGCCCGAGGAGCTCGTCGACGCCAAGCGCCACGTGTACGACGAGGGATACGGCTGGAAGGAGAAGGGACAGTCGGCGAAACGCGTGATCGAGCGACACCTGTAGCCCGGTCCGATCGGTGGCGGCCGTTCTCACTAGCGGCGACCGTTCCCACCGGCGACTCCCCGCCGACGACTCCTCGCCGACAACGACTCCCCGCCGGCACCGGATTTTTAAGTTCGCACGCGGCGTCTCGCAACCGTGACACACCCGGAAGCGGGCGCGGCGTCGATCGGGGACGACGCGACGGAAACCGCCGACGCCGCAAGCGACGACGCCCCGCGGTCCTCGGCGGTCGAAAACCCCCGGCGCGCGCTCGCGGTCGTGATTGGCGTCGTGTTCATCGACCTCGTCGGCTTCGGGATCGTGATCCCGATCTTGCCCTTCTACGTGCGGTCGTTCGGCGTCAGCGACGCCTTCATCGGGCTGCTCGCGGCGTCGTACTCGCTCGCGCAGTTCCTCGCGGCCCCCACGCTCGGCCGGCTCTCCGACCGGATTGGTCGCCGCCCCGTCCTGCTCGCGTCGCTCGCGGCCGCCGGCGTCGCGTGGGTGACGTTCGGCTACGCCGGGGTCGCGGGGGCGCGGTTCGGTCCCGCCGCGGCGCTGGCGACGCTGTTCGCCTCCCGGACGCTCGCGGGCGCGATGGGCGGCAACATCGCCGCCGCGCAGGCGTACGTCGCCGACATCACCCCCCGAGACCGGCGCGCGGGCGCGCTCGGACTCATCGGCGCGGCGTTCGGACTCGGCTTCGTCTTCGGCCCGGCGATCGGCGGACTGCTCGCCGCCGACCCCGTCGTCGCCCGCGCCGACGCGCTCCTCCCGGCGTTCGTCCCGGCGACGGCGTACTCGCTGCCGAGCTTCGCGGCGGCCGGCATGAGCCTCCTCGCGGTCGCCGTCGGGTTCGCGTTCCTCGACGAGCCGACACGGACGCGCCCCGCAGGAGCGGTCGACGGCCGGTCGACGACGGTGATCGGGCAGTTCCGCGACGCGCTCGCCTCCGCGACGCTCCGGCCGCTGACGGTCGCGTACTTCGTCGTCGCCGTCGCGTTCGCGGGCGTCCAGGTGATGTTCATCCCGTACGTTGCGGACGCGTTCGGTTACGACGCGACGGCTGCGGCGTTTTTACTCACCTACGTCGGCGTCCTCGGCGCGATAAATCAGGGCGTCCTCGTCGGGCGGCTCTCGCGGGTCGTCCCCTCGCGGACGCTCGTCGCCGCCGGATCGGTCGTCCTCGCGGTCGCGCTCGTCGCGATCCCCGCGTCCGGGTTCGTCGACCGCGCGACCGGCGACCTCGCGGTCGGCGGCCCGGCGTGGCTCACGCTCCCGCTTATCGCGCTGCTCGCCGCGCTCGCGGCGCTCTCGCTGGGGAACGCCCTCGTGAACGTCTCGCTGGCGACGCTCGTCTCCGCGTCGGCCGACGACGCGGCGCAGGGGGCGGCGTTCGGCGTGACGCAGGGCGCGTCGAGCCTCGGGCGGACAGTCGGGCCGCCGCTGATGGCCGTCCTCTACACGGTCGCCGTCGCGTCGCCGTTCCTCGTCGGCGCGCTCCTCCTCGTGCCCGTCGCCGTCGCGTTCGCCCGCCGGACCGGCTGACGAGTGGCTGGGCCGGCTGACGAGCGGCCGATCCGACGCCGCACGACAGTTTTACGCCGTCCGTCGCCGTCATATGGAACACATGCCCCTCGATCTCGTCCCCGCGTGGCCGGCGGTCGGTTCGCTCGCGGGCGGATCGGGGGCGCTCGCGCTCGCGTGGGCGATCCGCGAACACCGCGGCCGCCCCGGCGTCGACTGGTTCCTCGGCGTGTTCGCCGCGCAGGCGACGTGGTGTCTCTCCTACGGGACGGGACTGCTCGTCGCGGACCCGACGCTTCGGGTCGCGCTGGAGGCGACGATGTGGCTCGGCGTGATCTGGACGGGGATCGCGTTCCTCGGCTTCGCCCTAGAGTACACGGGCCGCAGCGACGTCGTCCGCAGCCGCCTGTTCGCGGCGATCGTCGGGTTCGGGCTCCTCTCGTCCGCGCTCGTCGCCACGAACTCCCTCCACGGTGCCTTCTGGACCGGTCTCGCCCGCGACCCCGCCTTCGGCGTCGAGACCGTCTCGTACGCGTTCGGCGCGTGGGCGTACCTCACCGTCGCCGTCGAGACCGTCCTCGTCGCCAGCGCCGTCTTCCTGCTGGTCGACACGCTGCTCAGCTACGGCCCGCTGTACCGCCGGGAGAGCGCGGCGGTCGCGCTCAGCTCGCTGCCGCCCGGGTTCGCCCTGGTCGCGTGGACGCTGGAGCTCGGCTCAGTCCCCCAGCTCCAGCTCGCGCCGCTGATGTTCGTCCCGCACATGGTCCTCGACGCGTACGCGTTCAACCGCGCGGAGATGTTCGACCGGAACCCGACGACTAGCCGCGCCGCCGAGCGCACCGCGATCGACGACCTCGCGGACCCCATCGTCGCGCTCGCGCTCGACCGCCGCGTCGTCCGGCTCAATCCCGCCGCCGAGGCGGTGCTGGGCGTCGACGCCGAGACCGCGCGCGACCGCCCGCTCGCCGACTTCCTGGAGCTCCCGGTCCGGGTCGGCGACGACGCCGTGGTCGAGTCGGGAGGCGGCGAGTCCGGTGTCGACGAGGAGGCGGGCGGCGGCTCCCGCGAGACGGTCCGGATCGACGCCGGGAGCGCCGGCCGCCGCACCTACGCGGTGTCGGTCTCCCCGCTGACCGACCCCAACGAGACGCACGTCGGATACACGGTCGTTCTCTCCGACGTCACCGAGCGGGAGCGCCGCCGGCAGCAGCTGGAGGTGCTCAACCGCATCCTCCGTCACAACCTCCGGAACGACGCCGGGGTCGTCCACGGGTACGGCGAGATCCTCCGCGACCGCCTCGACGACCCGGAACTGGTGCGGATGGCCGACGCCATCGAGCGCCGCGCGGGCGCGCTGGCCGCGCTCGGCGAGAAGGCCGGTACGGTCGAGCAGCTCCTCGCCGACAGCGACCCCGAGCCGACGGACGTCCGCGACCTCCTGCGTTCGGTCGTCGCGGACGCCCGCGAGCGTGACGGCGACGCGACCGTCGAACTCGACGTGGACGGCGCTGAGCGCGAGGGCGACGAGGCGGGCTGGACCACGAACGTCAGGCCCGACGCGCTCCGCGCGGTCGTCGAGAACACCGTGGAGAACGCCGTCGACCACCACGACGGCGAGGGGACCGAACGCGAGGACGGCGGGACGTGGGTCAGGGCCTCACTCCGGCGGGAAGCGAGAGCCAGCGGTGATGACGACGCCCGCTTCGTCCTCACCGTCGAGGACGACGGTCCCGGCATCCCGGACCACGAGGTCGAGGCGGTCGAGTCCGGGCGGGAGACCGCCCTCGAACACGGCTCCGGGCTGGGGCTGTGGGTCGTCGCGTGGGGGGCCGCCGCGATCGGTGCCGACGTCGCGTACGCCGACCGGGAGCCGCGGGGGACGCGGGTGCGGGTGTCGATTCCGGTGGTCGTGGCCGAGTGAGGATATCGATTCCGACGGCTGCGTGCGATGCGGCGAGCGAAAAACGAGAGGGACGCCGACTTCGAAACGTGTGATTTTGAATCGGCCGATTTCGACCGCTTCAGTCGCTCTGGATGCGGGGCGCGAGCATGAATGTCACGTTCCCTAACCCCTCCGCGAACCCGTAGTGGAGCTTGACGGGGAACTCCTCGCCGAGTTCGACGGTGACCTCGGCGTCCGAGGGGATCGCCTTGTTCATGTCCTTGAGGTAGTCGAGCGAGAACAGCGAGTCGGCGGCCCCTGCGGTGAGCGCGATGAGGTCTTCGCGGTCGAGCTTGAGGTTGACGTCGTCGGTGTCCCCCTCGGCCTCGATGTAGAACGCCTCGTCGCTCTCGTCGACGCGGAGGCGGATGTGATCCGAGACCATGTCGGCGGCCGTGATCCCGCGGTCGAGCTGGGCACCCTCGACGACGATCTCGGAGGCGAGATCGAGGTCGGGGATGTCCGGCTCCTGCCGGATCGAGTCGGGGTCGATGAGCGCGAGGGTGTAGCTCAGGCCGTCGATCTCGATGTGGAGCTTGCGGGTCTCCTCGTCGAGTTCGAGGTGGATCAGGTCACCCGAGTTGGCCATCCCGGCGATGTCCTCCAAGCGGGCGAGGTTGACGCCGATGACGCCGCCGTCGGCCTCGTAGGACTCGAACGCCGCGGCCTCCAGCGTGAGGTCGACCATGCCGACGTTGGCGGGGTCGACGGCGCGGATGGAGAGCTCCTCCTCGTTCAGGCGGATCTTACACTCGTCGACCAACACGCTCACCGAATCGAGCGCGTCCTGAAACGTCGACGCGCCCACGATGGCCTTGAACATATACGTTCAGCTTGGGCGGTATCCCCTAAAAAGACACCCGATCGGGCCGGCACGGAAACGCTCAAAGCGACCGGATGAGGCGGCCGACGACCACCGCGAGCGTCACGACGGTTCGCCACAGCCGGAGCCGTTCGAGCCGGTATTCGAGCGGCTCCGACTCGTCCGAGTCGTCGTCGCCGGCCGCCGTCTCGGACTCGCGGTCTCCGAGCCCCTCGCCCGCTTCCGAATCGGGCGGCGGATCGGTGGATCGATCCCGGTCGGTCCCCGATTCGCGGGCCGTCCGTTCCGCGTCCGGCTCTCCGTCGCTCGCTCGCCCGCCGCTCGGGCGCTCGTCGCTCGGATCTTCCTCGCTCTGCGCTGGTTCGGCGTCGATGCCACTCGGCGTCGGCAGCGGGTCGTCGATCATGGTCGCTCTCGGCCGGGAATCCGGCCGTACGAGACGATATGCCGTTAATTCATAAATAAACGAGCCGAACGCAAGGCGGAACTGAAACTCTCGGCGGCGGGCGATCAGCCCGTCGTTCGGAGCCGCCGGCTTGACCCCGTTCCGGCGTCAGATCAGCGGTTCGACGATCTCGCGGCCCTCGGCGAGCAGCTCCTCGACCGCCTCGTCGCTGTCGGCCTCGGCGTACACCCGCAGCTTCGGCTCGGTGCCGGACGGGCGGACGAGCAGCCACGAGCCGTTCTCTAGGAGGAGCTTGAACCCGTCGAGGGTGACGACTTTCGCCACGGGGGAGCCACAGACGGACTCCGGGATGTGGTCTTCCAGTTCGTCGAGGACGCCCGCCTTGCGGTCGTCGGGGCAGTCGAGCGACACCTTCCCGGCCGCGATGTGCCCGTGCTCGTCGAGCAGGCGGTCGACGCGGGCGTCGAACGGCTCGGCGGCGTGGGTCGCGGCCGCGAGCAGCGCCATCAACACGCCGTCCTTCTCGCGGACGTGCCCGCGGAGGGTGAACCCGCCCGACTCCTCGCCGCCGAACAGCGCGTCGTGTTCGCCCATCGCCTCCGCGACCCACTTGAAGCCGACCGGCGTCTCGTACACCTCCTCGCCGTGCGCCTCCGCGATGCGGTCGACGAGGAACGTCGTCGAGACGGTGCGCACCGCCGGCCCGGAGTCGGATTCGAGGAGGCGGTCGTAGCAGGCCGCGTAGAACAGGTTCGCGTCGAGGACGCCGCGCTCGGGCGTGACGACCGCGATCCGGTCGGCGTCGCCGTCGTTGGCGATCCCGAGGTCCACGTCGCTTTCGGGGTCGGTGACGCGCTCGGCGAGCGCGTCGAGGTGTTCGGCCGAGGGCTCGGGCGAGTCGCCGCCGAAGGTCACGTCGCGCTCGCAGCGCAGGCGGACGACCGCCGCGCCGGCCGATTCGAGCAGCGCGTCGGTGACGCCGCGCCCGCTCCCGTGCATCGCGTCGTACGCGACGGTGAGTCCGTCGAGGTCGACCGCGTCGCCATCGTCGCCCCCGAGGGCCGTCCCGACCACCTCGCGAGCCTTGTCGGCGTGGTCGCTCACGAGGTCGACGCGCGACACCTCGCCGCGCTCGGCTTCGGGCAGGAGGTCGGGCTCGGCGAGGCGGGCCTCGATGTCTTCGGTGACCTCGGGCAGCGCCGGCGCGCCGTCGTCGGGAATGAACTTCACGCCGTTGTACTCGGGCGGGTTGTGAGAGGCGGTGATCATACACGCGCCGGCGAGCCCGCGGGCGACGATGGCGTGGGCGATCACCGGGGTCGGCGCGTCGCGCTCGGGGAGTATCACGTCGAAGCCGTTGCCGGCGAGCACCTCGGCGAGGCTCTCGGCGAACCCCTCCGAGGTCTCGCGGGCGTCGTAGCCGACCGCGACCGGCTCGTCGTGACCCGCCGCCGAAAGGTGGTCGGCGACCGCCTGGCCGACGATCCGGACGCGGTCGTCGGTGAAGGTGTCGAGCGTGGCGCGCCAGCCGTCCGTGCCGAAGGCAATCTGGTTCATGTAGGTGTCGTTGACGGCGAGGCTCATAATGCCCGGTGGCACGACGCGATCATTTTGCGAGAGGTCACAACCGCCTCCGAAGCCTCGGTCACTCGGTACGGCGCAGTCGCTGTCGGCGACACGACCGCCGAAGCCCCAGCCGCGAGGCGGGCGCACACTCGTTGCGCTCCTCGCTCGTTCGCTCCGCTCACTCACTGTGGTGCTTACGTCGTCTGCGCCCGCCTCCCGACTGCCCCTTCGAGCCCCGCCCCGCGACCGCACAGCACAGCCTCACGCCTCCCCAGCCTCGTCAGTCGCCGTCGCTCCGCTCCGGCGACTGACTCCCTCGCGCGTGCTGCTCGGCCGCAAGGCGGCCTCGCAGGCACGCGCCACCGCCACCGCGGTCCGCTGCGCTCGGATTTCAAACCGCCTCCGTTTTTGCTCCCTCGCTCCGAACGCGAGGTATGACACGTATCGCCGCCATCTCCGGCAGCCGCCGGGCGGAGAGCACGACGCGGGCCGCGCTGTCGGTCGCGCTCGACGCCGCGGCCGACGCGGGCGCGGAGACGGACCTGATCGACCTCGGGGCGGTCGACCTCCCCCTGTACCACCCGGACGAGGACGCGCAGGGCGACAGCGAGGCGCTGAAGCGCCGCGTCCGCGAGGCCGACGGCGTGCTGGCTGGAACCCCCGTCTACCGCGGCTCCTACTCGTCGACGTTCAAGAACTTCCACGACTTCTGCGGCTCCGACGAGTACGCGAACACAGCGGTGGGCCTGCTCGCGACCGCGGGCGGCGGCTCCTACGGCGGGACGCTCGAACACCTCCGGTCGACGTTCCGGAACGTCCACGCGTGGACCGTCCCCCACGAGGTCGGGATTCAGGGGGCCTCCTCGGTCGTCGAGACGGGCGGGGTCGGGAGCGGGAGCGACCCGGACGGCGGGCCGCGGATTACGGACGACGACATCCGCCGCCGCACCGAGCGGCTGGGCCGCGTCGTCGTCGAACACGCGAAGCGGCTGCGGGAGTGACGAAATGCCCCGGTCTCGGGGAGAGGCCGGCGACCCGCTGGGCTTTTGCCCGGCTCGCGTCTACGACGCCCATGACCGAACCGGGTGACGACGACCGTGTCCGCTAACCGGAAGGGAGACCGCCGCGAGCGGGAGCTGGTGAACGCCTTGGACGAGTCGGGGTTCGCCGTGATGCGCGCGCCGGCCAGCGGCTCCGCCACGGAGCGCGAACTTCCGGACGTGCTCGCGGGCGACGGCGAGACGTTCTACGCCATCGAGGCGAAATCGAGCGCGGGCGACCCGATCTACCTCACCGGCGAGGAGGTGGAGGCGCTCCTGTTCTTCGCGCGCAACTTCGGCGCGAAGGCTCGGATCGCGGTGCGGTTCGACCGCGAGGACTGGTACTTCTTCCACCCGGGCGACCTGTACACCACCGACGCCGGCTCGTACCGGGTTAAAAAGGAGAAAGCGCTCGCGGAGGGGACCGACTTCCCCGAGTTCGTCGGCGAGACGGAGAAGGTGACGCTCGCGGAGGTGGGCGACGACGGGAGCGACGCGGACGCGAGCGACCCGGAGATCGAGGAGCGCCGGACGATACTGGAGGCGGTCCGCGACGGCCACATGCCCGTCGAGGACGCGATGGACGTGTTGTAACGGCCCGCTCGTCGGCGTTCGGACGCCGTCAGCGGGAGACACAGACCCCCTCGCTTATCCCTCGCGCCGCCGAACTCAGTGACGAATGAGCGAGGACTTCGGCCTGCTCGAACCCGCGGACCAGCCCGGCGACGAGTGGGAACAGCTCGACGTCTCCGACACCGAGGCCGACCGGATCGCCCGGCGGCAGGACCGCGAGTTCGACGAGTTCCGCAAGCGGATCAAAGACACCGAGCAGTTCAAGCTACAGGAGTCGGTGTTCGACGACGCCACGTTGGCGGCCCTTTATAAACTCGTTCAGGACGGGTATATCGACGCCTTCGGCGGGCCGGTGTCGACGGGCAAAGAGGCGAGCGTCTTCGAGGCGCTCGGCGGGCAGGCGGGCGAGCGCCCGGAGCCGGGGTCGGAAGCGGCCGGGGGCGGGCCGGAGGGCGTCACGCCGGAGCGCGAGGTCGCGGTGAAGGTGTACCGGATCAACTCCTCGAACTTCCGGCAGATGCGCGACTACCTCGAAGGCGACCCGCGGTTCGAGGGCATCGCGAGCGACAAGAAGGCGGTCGTGCTGGCGTGGACCCGCAAGGAGTTCGCGAACCTCGAACGCGCCCGGAAGGCGGGCGTTCGCGTCCCCGAACCGATCGCGGTCCAGCGCAACGTCCTCGTGATGGAGCTGGTCGGGCACGCCGAGGAGCGCGCCCGCCGGCTGAGCGAGGTTGACGTGGAGAACCCCGAGACCGCCTACAAGGTCGTCCGCGAGTACATGCGCCGGCTCTACGGCGCGGGGCTGATCCACGGCGACCTCTCGGAGTACAACATGATCATCCACGACGGCGAGCTGGTTATCATCGACCTCGGGCAGGCCGTGACGGTCCATCATCCGAACGCCGGGGAGTTCCTCGACCGCGACTGCGAGAACGTGGCGGCCTTTTTCACGCGACAGGGGATCGACGTCGACCCCGACGACCTCCGCGCGTACGTGACGGAGCCGGACCCCGACCCGAGCGGGGAACCGGAGGGGGAGTCGAGCGGGGACCCCGACCGCGACACCTCCGACGCGGCGTGAGGATCGAAATCCCCGTCAGCGGGCCGCAGCCGCCCGGTACTCACACGCACACCGCCGTCGCCGGAACACAGTTAAAAGGCTCCGCCGGGTACTCTCTGATATGCAACACGTGACGGTTCCGCAGGACCGGATCGGCGTCGTCATCGGCGCTGGTGGCGAGACGATGCGGGAGATCGAAGAGCGGGCGAACGTGCGGCTCGACATCGACTCGGAGTCGGGGAGCGTCGCCATCGAGGAGCGCGACGATCCCGTGGCCGCGATGGTGGCCCCGGACGTGATCAAGGCCATCGGCCGCGGCTTCAAGCCGGAGACGGCGCTGTCGATCCTCGACCACGACCTCCGGACGCTCGACCTGATCGACCTGTCCGAGCACACCCGCAACGACAACGACCTCCAGCGCAAGAAGGGCCGGATCATCGGCGAGAACGGGCGGACGCGCGAGCTGATGGAGGAGCTGTCGGGCGCGAACGTCGTCGTCTACGGGTCGACCGTGGGTGCGGTCGGCCAGCCCGAGGAGCTGGAAGTGGTCCGTCGGGCGGTCGGGATGCTGTTGGACGGGGCTCCGCACGGCGCGGTGTACTCGTACTTGGAGCGCATGTCGAACGAGCTCGACGACGACGTGAGCTTCAACGCGCCGCAGTAAGCGAGATCTGGTCCCGGAGTCGTCGGTACCTCTTTTCGACTAGTTTCTGTGTGTTCCGTAACCGATGATCTCACGGAGCGTACTAACCAGAGTCGGATGTCACGAATACGAAGTAAACAGGAACGCCCCAGAGAGAACGAGAAAAACGCCAAACGCGACTTGAGGCGCAATCGCGAAGAGAAACGATAGGCCAGCAATCATGAGGCCGATTCCGAGAACGATAGGGACCGTTCGACCTTCAAACAATCTTGCGGAGTCGCTCGGTTCCGGGGGACCATCCGTCGCCATACGGCCACACCGACGGGACTATTAAAATAAGTTCGTGAGCAGTACGGGCACCGCCGAAGCCCCAGTCGCGATGTAGGCGGACACTCGCTGTGCTCCTCGTCGCTCACTACGTTCGCTCCTGCGGTGCTTACGTCGTCTCCGCCTGCCTCGTGACTGCCCCTTCGAGTCCCACCCCGCACCGCAACCGCACAGCACCTCAGACCTCCCCAGCCTCGTCAGTCGCCTCCGCTTCGCTCCGGCGACTGACTCCCTCGCGCATGCTGCCTCGCGGCGCTCCGCGCCGCTCGCAGGCACGCGCCACCGCACTACGTTCGTTAGCCAATCCACGTCCCACCACTCGATCTGGCCTTCTATATAAAGGGTTGTGTGAACGTGACTCATACTACCCGATCCTCCCCACCGTGTCGCGGTTTCGCACGAAGCCAACGACAGATTTATATAGAATCACAATCAATCAATGAGTGTAATGTCACAGCGTCAGCGGATGGGCAATCAGCCCATGATCGTGCTTTCCGAAGAGTCGCAGCGTACCTCCGGAAAGGACGCTCAGAACATGAATATCACGGCCGGCAAGGCGGTCGCGGAGTCCGTCCGCACCACGCTCGGTCCGAAAGGGATGGACAAGATGCTCGTCGACTCCGGCGGGTCCGTCGTCGTCACGAACGACGGCGTCACCATCCTGAAGGAGATGGACATCGACCACCCGGCGGCCAACATGATCGTCGAGGTAAGCGAGACGCAGGAGGAGGAGGTCGGCGACGGCACCACCTCCGCGGTCGTGGTCGCCGGTGAGCTCTTAGATCAGGCCGAGGAGCTCCTCGATCAGGACATCCACGCGACGACCCTCGCGCAGGGGTACCGTCAGGCCTCCGAGAAGGCCAAGGAGATCCTCGAAGACGAGGCCATCGAGGTCTCCCCGGACGACCGCGACACGCTCGTCCAGATCGCCGAGACGGCGATGACGGGCAAGGGCGCGGAGAACTCCAAGGAGCTCCTCGCCGAGCTCGTCGTCGACGCCGTCCTCGCGGTTCAGGACGACGACGGCATCGACACGGAGAACGTCTCCGTCGAGAAGGTCGTCGGCAGCTCCATCGACGAGTCCGAGCTCGTCGAGGGCGTCATCGTCGACAAAGAGCGCGTCGACGAGAACATGCCCTTCGCCGTCGAGGACGCCGACGTGGCGCTGTTCGACGGAGCTATCGAGGTCAAGGAGACGGAGATCGACGCCGAGGTCAACGTCACCGACCCCGACCAGCTTCAGCAGTTCCTCGACCAGGAAGAAGAGCAGCTCCGCGAGATGGTCGACCACCTCGTCGACATCGGCGCTGACGTCGTCTTCGTCGGCGACGGCATCGACGACATGGCCCAGCACTACCTCGCGCAGGAGGGCATCCTCGCCGTCCGCCGCGCGAAGTCCGACGACCTCAAGCGCCTCGCCCGCGCGACCGGCGGCCGCGTCGTCTCCAACCTCGACGACATCGAGGCGGACGACCTCGGCTTCGCCGGCTCCGTCGCCCAGAAGGACATCGGCGGCGACGAGCGCATCTTCGTCGAGGACGTCGAAGAGGCGAAGTCCGTCACGCTCATCCTCCGCGGCGGCACCGAACACGTCGTCGACGAGGTCGAGCGCGCAATCGACGACTCGCTCGGTGTCGTCCGCACGACGCTGCTCGACGGCAAGGTCCTGCCCGGCGGCGGCGCGCCCGAGGCCGAGCTGGCGCTGCAGCTCCGCGACTTCGCCGACTCCGTCGGCGGCCGCGAGCAGCTCGCCGTCGAGGCGTTCGCCGACGCCTTAGAAGTTGTCCCGCGCACCCTCGCAGAGAACGCGGGTCTCGACCCCATCGACTCGCTGGTCGACCTCCGCTCCCGCCACGACGGCGGCGAGTTCGGTGCCGGTCTCGACGCCTACACGGGCGACGTGATCGACATGGAGGCCGAGGGCGTCGTGGAGCCGCTCCGCGTCAAGACCCAGGCCATAGAGTCCGCCACCGAGGCGGCCGTCATGATCCTCCGCATCGACGACGTCATCGCGGCCGGCGACCTCAAGGGCGGCGGCTCCGACGACGGCGGCGACGAGGGCGGCCCCGGCGGCGCGCCCGGCGGAATGGGCGGCGGCATGGGCGGCATGGGCGGTATGGGCGGCGCGATGTAAAGTTCGGCGAGAACTCACACGCCCCCTGATTCCGACCGCAGCCGTTTCACCGAACCGCCACCAGACCGACCGTCGCGCGCCCCTTCGGGCCTCGACGACACGCGATTTTTATCGACGACCGACGCCACGACCGAAGAGCCGCCGGCTCGGCGTTCGACGGCGGTGACGTATCCGAATCGACACGACGGTAACACCGGTGTAACCACCCGACACGGGTGTTCGCGAGCCGTTAAGTGTCGTCCGTGCCTCCGATCTATCAACTGGACGGACTCGCCGCAGACGCGCGGCGCGGTCCGTTCGATCCCATTCACAATGTCACAGCAGAAGGCAGACTACGCAGACGACGCGGAGATCGACGCGGAGTTGGACGACATCCCGGACGCGGAGACGGTCGAAGAGACCGTCGCAAATCTGGAGGAGCGCGGCTTCGACGTGATCGTCGTCGACGACGCCGACGAGGCGTTAGAGACGGTGAAATCACAGATCCCCGCGGGGGTCTCCGTGATGAACGGGCACTCGACGACGCTCGAAGAGATCGGGTTCGACGAGTTCCTGAGCGAGGGCGACCACGACTGGGAGAGCCTCCCCGACCGGATCTGGGGCATCGACGACGACGCGGAGCGACAGACCGCGCGCCGCGAGTCGCAGACGGCCGACTACTTCCTCGGCGGGATCAACGCCATCGCGGGGACCGGCGAGCTGGTCGCGGCCGACCTCTCCGGCAGCCGGATCGGGGCGTACCCGTTCGCCGCGGGCAACGTTGTCATCGTCAGCGGGGTCAACAAGATCGTCCCGACGCTCGACGACGCCTTCGACCGCCTCGAATCGGTCGCGTACCCGCTGGAGAACGAACGCGCACAGGAGGCGTACGGCGTCGAGTCCGCCATCGCCAAACAGCTCGTCTACCGACGCGAGACCGAGGAGGGGCGGACGACGCTCGTCCTCGTGCGCGAGCGGCTCGGCTACTGATCCGGCCGACGGCTCGCCGCTCCGACGGCGACACGCTTTCTTTCCCCCGGTTTCGACGCCCGTGAGCGTCGCCGCCACGACGCCGAGACCGAGAGACCGTAACCCGTTTTCGGCCCCTCCGAGAAACGGCGCGTAGGTCCCGCCATGACGCCCCAATCGACGACCCTTCGGACGGACGCGTGTACTCTCCCCGACGGACGCACCCTCTCGTACGCGACCGGCGGCGACCCCGACGGTTTCCCGGTCCTCGTTCACCACGGCACACCGGGGTCGCGGCTGTTCGGGGCGCTGCTGTCGGAGCCCGCCACCGAGGCCGGCGTACGGCTCCTCGTTCCCGACCGCCCGGGATACGGCCGTTCCTCGCCGCCGCCGAGCGAGTGGTCGCCGTCGGACTGGACGGCGGACGCTGCCACGCTCCTCGACGCGGAGTCGGTCGACCGGGCCGGCGCGCTCGGCTTCTCGGGCGGCGGTCCGTTCGCGCTCGCGACCGCGGCCGACGACCGGGTGACCCGCGTCGGGCTGGTCAGCACCGTCGTCCCCCCGGCCGAGAACGCCCTCGCGACGCTCGCCTCGATTCCGTTCGCGCTGCGCGCGACGTTCCGCCTCTCGAAGGCGTTCGCGTCGGTTTCGGGGCCGAACGCGGTCGTCTCCCAGTACACGGACCGATCCGTCACCGACGCGGTCGCCGAGGCGGTCGCGGCCGACTTCCACGAGGCGCTCGACCCCGGCGCGCGCGCCGTCGAACGCGAGAACCGGTCGTTCGCGGACGCGGCGTTCGACCCGGTCCCGTCCGACGTCCCCGTCCGCGCGTGGCACGGCACGAGCGACGAGAACACGCCGCTTCCGCCGGTTCGGTCGCTCGTTCGGGAGCGCGGCGGCACGCTGGAGACCGCCGCGACCGACCACCTCGGGACGCTGCTCGATCACCGGCGGTCGGCGTTGGAGTGGATCGCAGAGACGGCGACGTAGTCGACGGTTCCGCCGCTCGCGGAATCGCTCGCCGCGAGGAGTACGGGCCGGGAGGGCGTGACGGGACTCGAACCGCGGTCGCTCCCGTTCGCTCGCTCCGCTCGCTCACCTCCCGCTCCCTGGTTCGAATCCCGCTGGCGTTTTCACTGCTCCCGTTGGTCGCAGGAAAACGGGCCGGGAGGGATTCGAACTACGCTCAGACGTGCTCGTTCGCTCCGCTCACTGCGCGCGACTGGCCTCTTCGAATCCTCCTTCGAGACCTGTCGCTCGCGGTTGTGCTCGCGACAGGTCACGGGCCGGGAGGGATTCGAACCCCCGACCGTCCGGTTAAAAGCCGGACGCTCTCCCTAACTGAGCTACCGGCCCAGACGATAACAGGTAAGACCAGACCACGGATAAACGTTTAGAACCGTGGCGGCGCGGTCCGCGGGCGGCTACGCGTCGTCGAGGTACGCGTCGACCGCATCGGCGACGATCGCTCCCGGCTCGTCGTTCTCCATGGAGGCGCGGCGACGGAGTTCGACGTAGGTCTCGGCCGGGAGCCGGACCTGGAGCCGCCCGAGTTCGACGCCGGCGTCGCGGACCGCGCTCTCGATGTCGGTCCCGTCGTTGACCGCGGAGGCGATCGCGCGCACCTCTCGAACCGTGAGGTCGCCGTCGATCGCCGCCCACGCCAGCAGGTACCGGTCCTGACCGCCGAGCCGCGCGACGTGCTTCGCGGCGCTCGGCGCGATCCGCCCGTTGGCGACCTGTCGGCGGATCGCCTGCGGGAGGTCGTGGACCCGGGCCCACTTGCGGATGAACGCGACGGAGACGTCGCCGCCCGCCCGCTCGGCCGCCTCCTTGTACGACCCGATGCCGCGGACGAGCGCCGCGCAGGCCGCGGCACCGCGGAGCATGAGGACGTTGTCGTCGTCGCCCACGTCGCCGGCCGCGAACCGGGCCACCGTCTCCGCGGCCTCGGCGACGCTGTCGGGGTCGTTCGGGTCGAACCCCACCGCCTCGGCGGCCCGGTCGCCGGTCACCGCCGGGTCCGACCGGACGACCGGCTCGCCGACGGGGGACCGCCGGTCCGCGCGTGACTCCTCGGTCATACACCTCCCTTCGGGGCCGCGGACATAAACGCCCGGCACCGGGGCGGAACTCGCCGTCGTCTCTCTCTCCTTCGACGCTCGGCGGTCGCTTACTTCGCGGTCCGGCCGGCGGCGTCGGGGTCACTGCCGTCGTCCCCGCGACGCGCGTACAGGACGTACGAGTACGCCGCGGTGACCGCGGCCGTCGCGAGCGCGGGGCCGACGAGGAAGTAGACGGCGTACTCCCCGACGAAGAGGCCGACGACCGCGATCAGGGCCGAGAGCTTGAACAGCCGGCCGCCGAGTGCGTGGGTGCGGTCCCACACGGCGTCGTCGCTGAGCGTCCACGGCGTCCGGATCCCGACGAACCAGTTCGGCTCGACGTGGGGCAAGAGCGTGCCGAGGTAGTAGAACAGCGCGGCCCCGCCCGCTACCGCGAGCGTCGTCACGTCGACCGCGTAGCCGAGATTGACGGCCAGCACCGAGAGGTGGAGGGCGACGAGGAACGCCGTGAGCACGACGACGAACCGGTCGTAGTGGACCCGGAACGCGGCGACGTTCTCCCGGAGGGGATCGATCCGCGGGAGCAGCGCGAACAGGCCGAGCAGCCCGGCCGCGAGCCCCGGAACGAGCCACATCCCGGCCGTCTTCGAGAGCGTGCCGGTCGGCTCGCCGGCGGCGTCCCACGTCGTTACCATTCGGGCGGGGAGGTCGGGCGCGGCGGCAACGCTCGCGGCAGCGCCGACGGCGACGAGGAGGGCCGCCGCGCCGAACCGGAGCCGCGTGGAGAGTCGGGGACCGGTCATCGACCGAACGTCTGCGCGCCGAACTAATAAAAGCATGTCCGCGATACGCCGTCTTGGGGGCTGTACCCCGAAGAAAATCCGGAGCGTCTCGGGCCCTCCCGGAGAGGCCCGTCTGTCGGGTCGCCGTGGCGGGTGCGTTCGTCCGGTCGCCGGGACGGATGCGTCCGGCCGAGTCCTTCCGAGCCACCGCCCGATTTCGGCGTTTTCCGTGGGAATTGCCCCCGAAGGACCCGTGCGACGCAACCCTTACGCGTCGTGACCGCCAACCGAGGGGTATGACTGACGAACGCGACGACGACGGCCACGAGTTCTCCTCGGGGCAGGGCGTCGACGCCGACTACGACGCGTTCACGCTGGACCCGCCGGAGCTCGGCGAGGACCCGAGCCGCGTCGATCCGGTCGACTCCCGGGCGCTGACCGACGAGCTGGACCGCCGGAACATCGGTAGCGAGGACGTCGACGTCGAGCAGTTGGTCGACGTCGGCCTCTCGTACATGGGGATCAACAAGTTCGAGGAGGCGACGGAGACGTTCGAGCGCGCCGCTCGCTTCGCCGACGAGGACTCGCTCGAAGCCCAGGAGGCGTGGGTGAACAAGGGCGCGGCCCACGCCCAGCTTGAGGAGTTCGACCAGGCCGTCGGCGCGTATCAGGAGGCGCTGCGCATCGACGAGGAGTCCGAACACGCCGCGACCGCCGAGACCAACCTCGCGTACGCGCTCTGGGAGTCCGGCCGCAGCGAGCAGGCGCTCGAACACGCCGAGCGCGCCGTCGAGGCCGACCCCCGCTTCGCCGAAGCGTGGTACAACCGCGGCTTCCTGCTGGTCGAGCGCGGCCTCGCCGAGGACGCGGTCAAGTGCTTCGACAACGCGATCCGCCTCGGCTACCGCGACGCGGGCGTCCTAGAGGAGAAGGCGCGGGCGCTCGAAGAGGCCGGCGACCACGAGCAGGCCGAGGAGGTCGCCGACCGCGCCGAGGAGCTCCGCCGCGAGACGGAAGAGCAGCTGATCGAAGAACAGACCGGACAGGCACCCGGTCCGGGCGGGCAGGCCGGTGCGGGCGGTCGCGGCGGGCAAGCCGGTGCGGGCGGACCCGGCGGCCAGCCCGGAGCCGGTGACCGGGGCGGACAGAGCGGCGGCCGCGGCGGGCAGGACGGCGAGGCCGAGGGGCCGGAGCGAGAGCTTCAGGGCGAGGGTCCCGAGGGCTTCTGAATGCTCCTCCGCGAGCGCGAGACCGCCGAGGGACGGCTCGTCTCCGTCTGCGACCCCGATTGTCTCGGCGAGACGTACGAGGACGGTCCCGTCACGCTCACCGTGAGCGAGGAGTTCTACGGCGGCGACGACGCCGTCGAGGCGACCGCCGAGGAGGTCGTCGCGGGCCTCCAGCGCGCGCAGGTCGCGAACATCGTCGGGACCGAGGCGGTCGGCGTCGCCGTCGAGGCCGGCCTCGTCGACGAGGAGACCGTCCTAGAGTTCGAGGAGACGCGGCACGCGCAACTGCTCTGGTTGTAGCGATTTCTCCGGCCCGTCGGGATCCGAACCCGATAAGGGCTCACGCGACGAGGCAAATCCGATGAGACGACTCACGCGGAGCGAACTGGCGTCGCGGGTGGGACCGCGGCCGCCGTCCGACGCCTTCTGGCGTCGCGCGATCGACCGAGGGGAGGCCGCGCTCGGCGTCGGTGCGGACGCCGTCGACGGGAACGACGGAGGCAACGCGAGCGAATCGGACGACGACGACCCGACGGAGCCGCTCGACACGGGCGACATCGTCGACGTCGCCGACCACGCCTTCGTCGTCGCG